>JAIXTY010000347.1 GCA_027483705.1 Rubrivivax sp. | reverse complement strand
GTCGATGGCGCGGGCGACGATGTCGCGCGGCGCGAGCTCGGCGCGATCGTCGTGCGCCGGCATGAAGCGCGTGCCGCCGGGATCGGCCGGGCCGGTGGAGGGCAGCGTGAGGATGGCGCCCTCGCCGCGCAGCGCCTCGGTGATGAGGAAGCTGCGCTCCTGCGGGTGGTACAGGCAGGTCGGATGGAACTGGATGAACTCCATGTTGCCCACCCGGCAGCCCGCGCGCCAGGCCATCGCGATGCCGTCGCCGGTGGCGGTGTCGGGGTTGCTGGTGTAGCGGTAGACCTTGCCCACGCCACCGGTGGCCAGCACCACGGCGTCGGCGGCCAGGGTCTCCACATGGCCGCGGTCCATGTCGAGCGCGTACACGCCATAGCAGCGCGGTGCCTCGTCGCGGCGCTTCAGGTGGCGCGAGGTGATGAGGTCCACCGCCACCCAGCGCTCGCGCAGCGTGATGCGCGGGTGGGCCCGGGCGCGCGCCAGCAGCGCCTCGTGGATGGCCCGGCCGGTGGCATCGGCGGCGTGTGCGATGCGGCGCACGGCGTGGCCACCTTCGCGCGTGAGGTGCAGGCCCAGCGGGCCGTCGGGGTCGGGCGAGAAGTGCACGCCCTGCTCCACCAGCCAGCGCACGGCGTCGGCGCTGTGCTCGGCGATGAAGCGCGCCGTGTGCTCGTCGACGATGCCGGCGCCGGCGTCCTGCGTGTCGCGCACATGGCTCTCGACGCTGTCGTCGGAGCCCAGCACGCCGACGATGCCGCCCTGCGCCCAGGCGGTGGCACTTTCGGACAGGTCGCGCTTGGCCAGCACCACCACCGGCCGCGTGCGCGCCAGTTCCAGGGCCACGGTCAGGCCGGCCAGGCCGGCACCGACGACAACGACCGGTCGCACGGGGTTCGATTCGCTCATCGGCCCTCAGGTTTGCAGATTCACGGCCGATTCTAGGGACCGGGTGCCCCGCAACGGGCCTGGCTGGACGGATGCCCCGCCTATCATCCCCAGCAAAGCACCAACACATCCAGCGGAGACCCACCGATGCCCGCCTCACGCGAACCGGACGCCTGGCCCGACACCCAGCGCGTCGAGCGCCGGCCCTCGCGCGACGAGCTCGTCGCGCCGTCGACGCAGATCGTGGGCGATCGCGAGGCCTATCTCGGCCAGACCAGCAGCGACGTCGGACGTCGCATCTCCGAAGACCAGGTCGAGCTGTTCGTCAGCGGCGATGCGGCGATGTCGCTGCAGCAGGAGTTCCAACGCCTGGGGCCCGAGTTCATCGCACTGCACGACCTCGGTCTGTCGGCCTCGGTGCGCCTGCTCAATAGCATGGCCGGCCCGGCGGGCGCGCGCGTGCAGCGCCTGTCCATCCGCCGCCAGGGCCAGGGCGTCGCGCTGGCCGTGGTGCCCTTCGTCGAGGTCACGCTGGCCGACGGCAGCCCGGTGCGCGTCTACAGCACCGACTCGCAGGCCGACGGCCCGACGCGCGCCCACATCGCGCGCGTGCTGCTGGGCCACAGCCGCCTGGGCGTGCTGATGGTCGGCGAGCTGCCGGCTCCGGCGCTGGCCACCCAGCTGGCGCCGCTGCATGAAGCCATGCAGAAGGGCCCCTGGCCCAACCGCGACCTGCTGCTGGTGCCGCTGGGCTCCAGCATCGGCCTGGCCGCACCGAGCGCGCAGCTGGGCCACCAGACGCCCGTGGCCGTGCACGTGACGCCGCACGCCGCCAAGCCCAAGCATGTGTGGACCTTCGTCGGCGGCGCCTGGAACCGCCTGCACGGCATGCCCGGCGGCGAACGCGCACTGCCCACCGAACTCGCCGAGGCCGTGCCCAAGCCGCGCGTGCCCAGCCCCGAGGCCACCACCGAGCCGATGCCGCTGGAGTCGCCGCCTAGGCGCAGCGGCGGCTTTGCCATGCCCTCCGTGTCGACCGCGGCCCCGACGCCAATGCCGGTGCCCGGCGCGTCTGGCTGGGCCGCCTACGCGCAGCGCTGCGCGCTGATCAAGGGCGTGCAGGCCTGCTGCGTGTTCGACATGCACTCGATGGCCGTGATGGCGTCGTCGGGCGAGGCGCCGGCCGCGGAGCGCCTGGCGCGCCAGGGCGCGGCCCTGATGGCCTCGATGCTGGACGCCTCGCGGGCACTGGGCCTGGGCCCGATGCAGCCCGAGGCCAGCATCAGCACGGCGCACCACCACCTGCTGCTGCGGCCGGTGCCCGGCCATCCGGGCGTGGCGCTGCACCTCGTGCTGCAGTCCCACGGCACCAACCTGACGCTGGCCCGCATGCAGCTCGAGCGCATCACCGCGCCCGACTGAGCCGCGCCACCGCGGGGCTGCACAGGCCCATGCCCGATTCGAACGGCCGCCGGTCGGCTAATTCGACATCAATTCAGGGTGCTTATCGGCCGATCACGGGCGAACTTGAGGGCGCTTATTCGACCCTGTGAGATCTGCACGCCCAAGGCTCTCAAGTGCTTGATCGACAAAGCGTCTTTGCGGTCAGCCGGCGGCGGCCCGGGCCCCTTGAGGCACCTGCGCGCGCTAATGGCCGGTGAATGTGGCGTATCTCATGGAGTTCGCCGCTCGCGTAACGGGCGGGACTACAAATGGAAGCATTTGCAACCTACAGTCCCGCATCCCCCCGGTACGAGGGGGTCCCGAGAAGCACCCATCACCGAGTCCGATAGATGTCCACACCCATCCGCGATCTCTTCAGGCGCCTGACGGCGGCCCTGGTCGCCGCGTCGCTCGTCGCAGCCGGTCCGGCACTCGCGCGCCCCGTCGGCGGCCAGCCCGCCGGCGCCCCGGCCGCGATGCCCGCGTCGGCCCTCGCCAGCGCCGGCATGCCCCAGGGCACGAAGAAGGCCAAGGAACGCAACCGGGTGTCCGCCGATCTGGCGGACGAGGTCGACGCCGACGACAGCGCCCGTGCCGGCAAGCGCGAGAAGCGCCGCTGGGCGCGTGAGCACCGCGGCCAGCGCCTCGTGCAGGTGGTCATCCTCAGCGACAGCGACGATCCGTCGATGCGCGCGTTGCAGGCCCGCGTCGCCGAACTCGGCGGCCAGGTGCAGGCGGCCTACCCGGCGCTGCGCTCGATGACGGTGGTCGCGCCGAAGCGCGCCGTGCGCCGCCTGGCCAAGCACCCGGACGTCGTGAGCATCGCCCCCAACCGCGACACGCAGAGCACGGCCAGCACGCTGGAGATCATCGCCGGCGCCACCGTGGCCCCGGTGCGCACCTACAGCACCACCACCTCGTACAGCGGCTTCGACGGCACCGGCGTGCGCATCGCCGTGCTCGACTCGGGCATCATGAAGTCGCACCGCAACTTCCGCAACGCGGCGGGCACGGCGTCGCGCGTGGTGCGCAGCGTCAACATGCTGAAGGCCGACGCGACCTGGGACGCCACCTACACGCTGTCGGGCACGCCGCAGCCCGGCTCGGCCGCGCAGACCGGCTTCGACACCGTGGTGGCCTCGGACAACGACCTCACGCAGGACGCGCACGGCCACGGCACGCACGTCGCGTCGGTGGCCGCCGGCCGCGGCTTCTACCAGGCGCCCGACAGCACCGGCATCGCCCCGGGCGCCGACCTGGTGGACGTGCGTGTCACGGCCGCCGACGGCACCGGCACCATCGCCGACGCGCTGATGGGCATCAACTGGGTCATCTACAACGCCCGGGCGCTGAACATCCGCGTGATGAACATCAGCCTGGCGGCGTCGTCCACCGACCCCTGGGACTACGACCCCCTGTGCGCCGCCGTGCGTGCGGCCACGGCGGCCGGCATCACGGTGGTGGTGGCGGCGGGCAACTACGGCAACGCGGGCGCCGGCAAGCTGCGCTACGGCAGCATCGCGTCGCCCGCCAACGACCCAACCGTCATCACGGTGGGCGCCGTCAACTTCAGGGCCAGCAACGGCCGCGCCGACGACAGCGTCACCACCTTCAGCTCGCGCGGCCCGACGCGCGGCTTCCTGGACATGGGCACCTGGAAGTGGTACGACGACGTGCTCAAGCCCGACCTGGTGGCGCCCGGCAACAAGGTCATCGGCGCCAGCGCCACTGCCGCCAACAGCATCTCGCCCACGCCGAGCACGCTGGCCACGGCCAACCCGGGCCTGCTCACCGCGGCCGGCAGCCCCACCACCTATGGCCAGCGCGTCATCCAGCTCAGCGGCACCTCGGTGGCCGCGCCAGCGGTGGCGGGCGCCGCGGCCGTGCTGCTGCAGGCCAATCCCGGCCTGACGCCGCCGCTGGTGAAGGCCATCCTGCAGTACACCGCGCAGCCCCTGCCCGGCCATGCAATGGTGGACCAGGGCGCCGGCCAGCTGAACCTGGAGGGCGCGGTGCGCCTGGCCCAGACGCTGCGCACCGACATCAGCACCGCGCTGCGCAGCGGCACGCTGGTGGCCGGCACCACGAGCCTGCTGGCCAGCGGCCGGACGCTGCCGGTTACGCGCAGCTCCACCGTCGGCGGCACGACCTTCAACTGGTCGCGCATCGTCACCGTCGGTGGCAACCGCATCGCCACGGGTGACAACCTCATCTCGCGCTGGCAGCCGGTGTGGGATCCGCGCCTGGCCTGGGCGTCGGGCTTTGCGATGTGGACCGAGCCGGTGTGGTGGACAGGTGCCGGCATCCCGGCCCAGACCTACCCGCAGACCTTCGTCAGCAGCTACTTGCCCACGACCAGCCTCCTCGGTCCCGGTGTCGTGATGGCCGACGGCCTGGCCGGCACCAGCTCGTTCATCGGCAAGACCGGCGTGTTCATCCCCGCCACCACCCTGAGCAGCTGGATCATCGCCGGCAGCGGCACGGTGCTCGGCTCGGGCCTGGTCATGAGCGAGGGGCTCGTGATGAGCGAAGGCCTGGTCATGAGCGAAGGCCTCGTGATGAGCGAGGGTCTGGTGATGAGCGAAGGCCTGGTCATGAGCGAGGGCCTCGTGATGAGCGAGGGGCTCGTGATGAGCGAGAACCTGCGAAACCTGCTGGCCGGGGAGTGAACACCATGCGCCACCCCGCCCGAACCACCCCGAATCAGCCGTCCCCGAGCACCCATCCCGTCACGAACACCATGAAGCAGTCTCTCAAGTTGGCCCTCTCGCGCAACCTCATGGGCTTCACGGTGCTCATCGAGCGCCTGGCGCTGGCCCTGCGCGGAGCCCTGCGCACGGCCTGATCCGCGCGCCCACCAAGGCCACGGGGCCCGCCCGCCGGCAACGGCAGGCGGGCCTCGTGCCTTTCTGGGCGGCGAGGGCCGCGCCGGATCAGTGCACCACGCGCGAGAAGCTGAAGTCGCCGCCGTCCACGTCGACCGGAATCACGTCCTTCGGCCCGAAGCGCCCCTGCAGGATCAGCTTGCTCACCGGGTTCTCGATGCGCTGCTGGATGGCGCGCTTCAGCGGCCGCGCGCCGAACACGGGGTCGAAGCCCACCTTGGCCAGCTCGGCCAGCGCCGCCGGGCTGACCTCGAGGCGCATCTCCAGCTTCTCGAGTCGCTGCTCGAGGATGCGCAGCTGGATGCGCGCGATGTCCTGGATGTGCGCCTGATCGAGCGCGTGGAACACCACGGTCTCGTCGATGCGGTTCAGGAACTCCGGCCGGAAGTGCGCCTTGACCTCGCCCCAGACGGCGTCCTTCACCTCGTCGGCCGGGCGGCCGGCCATCTGCATGATCATCTGCGAGCCCAGGTTGCTGGTCATCACGATGACGGTGTTCTTGAAGTCCACGGTGCGGCCCTGGCCGTCGGTCAGGCGCCCGTCGTCCAGCACC
>JAIXTY010000078.1 GCA_027483705.1 Rubrivivax sp. | reverse complement strand
TCCTGCGTCTCGTTGAAGAGGCGCGCGTTCTGGATGGCGATGACGGCCTGGTCGGCGAAGGTCTTCAGCAGCGCCAGTTCCTGGCTGCTGAAGGGCCGCGGCGGATGCCTCATGACGCAGAGCGCGCCAATGCCGCGCTGCTCCCAGAACATCGGCACATAGACGGCGGAGAAGTTGTCGAGCTGCTCGATGGCGCCTGCCCACCAGCTCGGCGTGTTGGCAGCAGCCCGCGCGTCGGGCAGGTGGATCGGGCTGCCCTGGCGCAACGCGCGGCCGGTAAAGGTGTCGTCCAACCCCAAGGGGGGCAGCTTGGCGGCCACTGACGTCAGGGGCCCGGTTGCAGCGCTGACGCGCACCAGCCCGTCATCACCCACCAGGGAGATGTGGCTCTCATCCACCCCGAACAGCCGTTGGCAGCTTTCCAGGATCTTGTCGAACACCGGCGAGGTGTCCGCCACCGAACTGCTGATCACCTTCAGCACCTCGGCGGTGGCGGTCTGTTGCTCCAGTGCGTCCTGCGTCTCGTTGAAGAGGCGCGCGTTCTGGATGGCGATGACGGCCTGGTCGGCGAAGGTCTTGAGCAGGCCCAGTTCCTTGTCGTCGAAGGGCCGGGGAGGTGTTCGCGCGATGTCGATGGTGCCGATGCCCTGGCCCTGCCAGAGCATCGGGGCACTGGCGAGCGAGAAGTTGCTGTACGTGGCCGCCAGCTTCGCCACGTACGCGGGCAGGTCGTCGGCCGAGGCGTCGGGGATGTGCAGGACCTCGCCGCCGCGCATCACGCCTTCGGTGACCGAGTCGGCCAGCGGGCGCGGGTACTCCGTCTTGATGGCCTCGGCGAAGATGCCGCGGAAGGCCGGGAAGCCGATCTGATCCCCGCTGACCAGGCACACGCCCATGTCCACGGTGCCGAACAAGGTCTGGCAGCTGTCCAGGATGCGCTCGAACACCGGCTGCGCATCGGCCATCGAGCCGCTGATGACCTGCAGCACGTCGGCCGTGGCGGTCTGCCGCTCCAGCGCCTCCTGCGTCTCGTTGAAGAGGCGCACGTTCTCGATGGCGATCACGGCCTGGTCGGCGAAGGACTGGGCCAGCGCGATGTCGGCCTCGCTGAAGGCGCTGGGGGTGTCTCGCTGGAACACGAGCACGCCCAGGCCCGGTGTGTCGCTGTGGGCATCGGCACCGCGCAGCAGCGGCAACATCAGCGACGCGCGGCAGCCCGAGTCGCGCTGCACCTGCTGCTCATGCTCGGTCAGCTCGATGGCCAGCCAGTCGGGAATGTGCAGCGGCGCGCGCGACAGCAGCGTGCGCGACGGGAAGTTGTGCGCGGCGTCGAGCGGCACGCCAGGGAAGACGCCCGGCGCCACGCCCTCGGCCGTGGCGTGTCGCACCCGGGTGAACTGCGTGCCCTCCAGGCGCAGGAATGCCGTGCGGTAGCAGCCCAGCAGGCGCCGGGCGGCCGCGACGATGGCGTCCATCACCGGCGTCACGTCGGTGGGGCTCTGGCTGATGGCGCGCAGGATGTCGGCGCTGGCGGTCTGGCGCTGCAGTGCGGCCTGGGTCTCGTTGAAGAGGCGTGCGCTTTCGAGCGCGGCGGCCGTCGCGCCGGCGATCGTCACCAGCAGCCGGATGTCGCTGTCCGAGAAGGCGTCTTCGCGCTCGAAGCTCTCGATGGCGATGCCGCCGAGCGGCCGGTCGCCCACCACCATCGGCACGAGCAGCTGCGAGCGGGGCTCAGGCTGGCCGTCGCCCGGCAGCTGTCCGGCAGCGAGCAGGGCCTCGCGGTTGCGGCGCACGATGGGTTCGCGGCGCGCCAGGATGCGCGACCAGGTGGCCTCGTCGTCCACGGAGCGGGTGCTCGGAAGCCCGCGCTGCCCCAGGCTCCAGCTGTAGACGGTCCGGATGCGGCGCGCCGGCAGATCGAACCACGTGATGTTCAGGCTGTCGCGCGCCATCAGCGTGCGCAGGCGCTCGCCGACGAGTTCGATGATCGCGTCCAGTTCCAGCTGTCCCGAGATGCCCTGCTGGATGCTGCTGATCACCGCCAGCTCGGCGTTGCGGGCCTCGGTTTCCTGCAGCAGGCGCTGGGTTTCGGCAAACAGGTGGGCGTTGTCCATGGTCGCCGACAGGCTGCCGGCCAGGGTCTGCAGCAAGCGCAGGTGGTCCTCGCCGAAGGCGTGTTCGCGGTCCATGTCCATCAACGACAGCACCAGCTGCGTGCGGCCACCGCGCAGCAGCGGCACCAGCAGCTGCGAGCGGGGCTGCCGGCTGACGATGGGGACGCTGCCCAGCTCGGCAGCCACCTGCTCCAGGTTCTCGTTCACCAGGCAGGGTTCGCCGGTGCGGGCCACCAGGGCCGTGAAGCCGATGAGCGGGGTTGTGTGCCCCGAGACGTCGCGAACCCCGTTCTCCACGCGTCGGAACGGGTACTGCACGAGGCCGGCTTCATGGTCGATGACCCGGATCGTGACGCCGGCATCCGGGAACATCTCGCACAGGTGGTCGCCGATGATCTTGTACAGCGCCTGCAGCTCCAGCTGGCCCGCCATGGCCGACTGCACCTTGTTGATCACCGCCAGTTCGGCCGCACGCTGGCGCTCGGCTTCGAAGTTCCGCGCGCTGCGCAGGGCCACGCTCAGGCTCGCGGCCACCGTCTCGATGAGCCGCACGTCGGCATCCGAGAGCGAATCCGCGCCAGC
Organism: Rubrivivax sp.; assembly: GCA_027483705.1. Classification (GTDB taxonomy): domain Bacteria; phylum Pseudomonadota; class Gammaproteobacteria; order Burkholderiales; family Burkholderiaceae_C; genus Rubrivivax. Next base: position 10,636 of record JAIXTY010000078.1, on the reverse strand, counting down.
GCGCGACACCATCACGACGGCCTGCACCTCGTCGTTGCCGCCCTTCAGCGGCACGTACACGGCCGAGTGGTCGTGCGCGTCGTCCTCGGCAGCGCCGTCGTCCTCCTGGCCCAGGTGGCCCAGCACCGTCGTGCGCCAGTCGGGGTTCAGCGTCCGCAGTTCGGCGAGGCTGCGGCCAAAGATCGTCTTCCCGGTGGCGATCACGCGGGCGCTGAAGCCCGTCGGCGCGTGTTCCGCCTGCGAAAGCCGTCCCCCTTCGCCAACGATGTAGGGAAAGCGCAGCCGATGGCGCGCGCGGTCGTACAGGAAGATGCCGACGGTCTCTGCGGCGAACACCTCGCGCAGCTGGTCGCCGACGAGGTCGATCACGGCCTGGAAGTCGAGCTGGCCGGCCAGCCCTTGCTGGATGCCGTTGATCACCGCGAGCTCGGCGTTGCGCGCCTCGGTCTCCTTCAACAGGCGCTGCGTCTCGTCGAACAGGCGCGCGTTCTCCAGCGCGATCGCCGTGCTGCCGGCCAGCGTCTCCAGCAGGCGCACCGTGGCGGTGTCGTACGCGTTCTCGTTCAGGCTCACGAGGTCGATGATCCCGACCACCGCGTCGCCCACGCGCAGCGGCACGAGCAGCTGCGAGCCGGGTGCGCGGCCGGTCATCGGCACGGAGCCGTAGCGGCGCAGGGCCTCGCCCATGCCGGCGTTGACCAGCAGCGTTCGCTTGCTGCGCAGCACCTCGGCGCCAAACCCCGCTGGCGAGGCGGGCGGCGGCTCCACTCGTGCGCCGCTCGGATGCACGTAGAACGGGAAGTGCATCAGGCCGCTGGCCGGGTCGATGCGCCGCAGGATGACGGTGTGGCCGGGGAACACCTCGCGCAGCTTCTCGCCCACGGCCTCGTACACACCCTGCAGGCTCAGCTCGCCCGCCAGCGCCTGCTGCACGGCGTTGATGATGGCCAGCTCGGCGGCACGCTGGCGCTCGGCCTCGAAGCTGCGCGCGTTGAGCAGGGCCACGCCCATGCTCGAAGCCACGGTCTGCAGCAGCCGCACGGTGGGCGCGTCGAAGGCGTTCTCGCGCTGCATGTCCTCGATGGCCACCGCGCCCAGCACCCGGGCGCCGCCGGGAATCGGCACCACGGCAATGGACAGCGAGCGCGGTGTGCCGGGCACCACCTGGATGCCCATCTCGGCCTGTTCGGCCCAGTTGCCGGCCACCAGGGTTTCGCCCTGGTGGATGACGCGCTGCATCGATGCGTCGCCCGCCACCGGGTGCCGGAAGTCGACGACGCCGCGCCGGCCGCCGTAGGAGCCGAACAGGTTGAAGAGGTCGCCGCGCGCCTCGTCATGCCACCACACGGCCAGGTCGGCGCCGGCGAACACGCGGCACAGCTCGTCGCCCACGGCGTCGACGATGGCGTGGAAGTCCAGCGCCGCGCCCACCGCCTGCTGGATGCGGTTGATCACCGCCAGCTCGGCGTTGCGGGCTTCGGTCTCCCTCAGCAGACGCTGGGTCTCGTCGAAGAGGCGGGCGTTCTCCAGCGCGACGCTGGTGCTGGCAGCGATGGTCTCCAGCAGCCGGACGTCGGCTTCGGAGAAGGCGTGTTCGTAGATGGCTACGAGGTCGATCATGCCGCGCACCGTGCCCTGGGTGATCAGCGGAACGGTGATCTGGGACTCGCGGTGGCCCGCCGGGTTGCCCGTCATGCGCCGCGAGCCCAGGCGCTGGGTCATGGCCTGGTGGCCTTCGTTGACGAGCAGCGTGCGGCCGGTGCGCATCACCTCGGCTGCGAAGCCCCCCGGTGCCTGGGATCGGACCGTGGTGCGCTCGCCGCTGGGATGGCGGTAGTAGGGAAAGTGCAGCAGACCGGTCGCCGGGTCGAGGCTGCGCAGGATCACCGTCCGGTCGGGAAAGACCTCGCGCAGCTTCTCGCCCACGTCCTCGTAGATGGCCGGCATGTCGAGCTGCACGGCCAGCGCCTGCTGCACGGTGTTGATGAGTGCCAGCTCGGCGGCGCGCTGTTGAAGCGACTCGGTGCGCTCCGCCACCTGGCGCTCCAGCCCTTCCTGCGTGCGCAGGTTGGCCAGCGCCACGGCGGCTTGCGCGGCAAAGGTGGCCAGCAGGTCACGGTCGCTTTGGTGCAGGCGGCCGAACAGGCCTTCCAGGTCGGCATACACCAGCCCCAGCAGCCGGCCCTGCGCCAGCAGCGGGGCGACGAGGCAGCTGCGCTGGTCGATTTCGTCGGCGCCGTCAGGCCCGTGGCGCAGCGTGGCGGCGCGGGTTCGGCGGGCCTCCAGCAGCCAGGGCGTGACGGCCTGCAGCAGCGCCGGTGCCGACTCGCCGGGCGGCAGCAGCTGCGCGGCGATGGCGTCCTCGGCCTGCCCTTCCAGCACCAGCAGCACACGCTGCGCGCCCAGCAGCTCGGCCACTTCCTCGACGACGAACTCCTGCCAGTCGGCGCTGCCCGTCAGCTCGTTCAGGCGCAGGCCGGTGTCCACGAGCCGCTGCATCGGCTCGGCCAGCGTGGCCGGGCCGTTCAGGTGCGCGGTGAACTGCTCCCGCGGCAGGCCGGCGGCCCGGGCATGCGCCACCCAGGCACGCAGCAACTCGGCATGGCCGATCGCCGCATGCAGGTGGGTTCGGCGCAGGCCTTCGTCGCTCATCTGTGCGATGCCGGCCACCAGCAGCCGGTAGGCGCGGTCGAGTGGTGCCACGGCCTGTGCGGCGCGGCCGTTGGCCACGAGCGCGCGGTGCCATCGCCAGACGATGGAGGCGTCGGACTGGCCGCCACCGCCGACGACGCCGTGCCGCGCATCCAGCGCCTGCACCGCCAGCCGCGCGGTGCGCAGGGCGGGGGCATGGCGGCCGGCCTGCAGTTCGGCCGTGGCCTTCAAGGCCAGGACCAGGGGCTCGGGCCATTGACCCGCGAAGACCTTGACGAGCCGCTGCAGCGGGCGCAGCACCTGCGCAGCCGGTGCCTGACTGACCACCTTCAGGTGCGCGTCGAACCAGGCCAGCAGATCGGTGGCGTGGCGCTCCGGGTCTTCCTCGAGCGCCGCTGCCGCCTGCTGCACCAGCGCCCGCGCTGCGTCGAAGTGGCCGCAATGCGCTTCGGCGTAGGCCGCAATGCCCAGCGGGTTCACGCGCGCCGATGGCCTCTGCGTGTGGCCGCGCATGTCGATGGCACGGCCGATGGCGCGCCGCGCGCGGTGGAACAGGCCCAGGCGCAGGTAGGTGATGCTCAGGTTGTGGTGGTTGCTGGCCTCGAAGTGCAGGTCGCCCGCCGCCTGGTAGGCGGCGTGAGCCTCGCGCAGCGCGCGGAGGCGTTCGGCCAGGTCCAGGCTGCTCTGGAATCGCGTGCTGATGGCGCGGCCCAGGCCGGCCATGTCGCCGCTGGCGCGGGCGAGTTCGATGGCGCGGTCGGCCAGGGCGCGGTGCTCGGGCGTGTCGGCCTGCTGCAGTTTCCTGGCTGCCAGCAGCCTCAGTGCCTGGCCTTGCTGCGCCCGGTCGCCCAGGGCTTCGAACGCGGCCGCCGCTTCGGCCGCGCTGGCGGCTGCGGCGTCGGGGTCACGGGTCAGCGCCGCCGCCGCATGGCGCAGCAGCGCCAGCGCCACCAGCGCCGGTTCTTGTGCCTTGCGCGACAGGGCCAGCGCCTGAAGCGCCGTGCCGGCACCATCGGCAAAGCGCTCCTGGCGCGTCTGCACGTGGGCCAGGCAGGCCAGGGCGTGGGCCTCGTCCGCCAGCGATCCCGACTGCCGGGCCAGGGCTCGCATCGTTTCGGCATCGGCTTCGGCGTCGCGCAGCCTCAGCAGGGCCAGCAGGCCGTCGATGCGCCCGCCCAGGAGGTGCAGGCGCTGGTGGGCCGACAGGCCCGGTGCCGCCAGTGCGGCGGTGGCTTCGCTCACCTGCTGCAGGAACGGGCTGGAGGCCGCCAGCCCGGGGTGCGGAGCCCGGGGGCTGGTGTCGATGGCGGGCGGTGATGTCACGTCCTCGTCCTCGGCGTGCCGGTGATGCCCGCGCTGGAACCGCGGCGGTGCGGGGCCAGTCTAGGCGCGGCATGTGCTTTGCCGTCAGGCGGTTTGCCCGTGAAAGTTCCCGTGTCGGGATCGGTTTTCCTCTCCGACGCGCCGGTTCATGATTTGTTGGCAAGCAACCAACGCTCGACCGACCATGGACGACAACGATCTTCGCGGGCTCCGTCAGCAGGTGGCGCGCGGCACGCTGACTCGCCGCGAAGCCACGCGCCGGCTGCTCGGCCTGGGCCTGACGCTGCCGATGGCGCACGCGCTGCTGGCCGGCACCGCGGCTTCGTCGGCACAGGCCCAAGGCACCGGCCCGTACCAGTACGCGCCCACGCGCCGGGGCGGCGGTGGCGCCTTGCGCATGCTGTTCTGGCAGGCGCCCACGACCTTGAACCCGCACTTCGCCACCGGCGCCAAGGATGGCGAGGCCTCGCGGGTGTTCTACGAAGGCCTGGCCACCTGGGACAACGATGGCGAGTTGGTGCCTGTGCTGGCGGCCGAGATCCCCAGCCGCGCCAATGGCGGCGTGGCCGCCGATGGACGCAGCGTCACCTGGAAGCTCAAGCGCGGCGTCACCTGGCACGACGGCCAGCCGTTCACCGCCGACGACGTGGTGTTCAACGCCGAGTTCGCGAAGGACCCCGCCACCGCGGCCGTCACGGCGGGCGCCGTGGCCGACATGCGCTTCGTGAAGGTCGATTCGCACACCGTGCGCGTGGAGTTCGACAAACCCACGCCCTTCTGGCCTGGCAGCTATGCCGCGATGATGATCCTGCCGCGCCATGTGTTCGCGCCGTTCCGCGGCGCGGCTTCGCGCGACGCGCCGGCCAATCAGCGGCCGGTGGGCACGGGGCCCTACCGCATCGTGGACTTCAAGCCCGGCGACCTGATTCGCGCCGTGCTCAACCCCAGCTACCACCTGCCCAACCGCCCGCACTTCGACACGCTGGAGATCAAGGGTGGCGGCGACTCGGTCTCGGCCGCACGGGCGGTGCTGCAGACCGGCGAGTACGACTATGCGTGGAGCCTGGGGGTGGATGACGAGGTGCTGCTGCGCCTGGAAGCCGCCAGCGGCGGCCGCGGGCGCGTGGACATGGTCGACAGCAGCACGGTGAGCTTCGTGATGCTCAACGTGACCGACCCGAACCTCGAAGTGGATGGCCAGCGCTCGCACCCGAGCACCCAGCACCCGATGTTCGCCGACAAGACCGTGCGCGAGGCCATCAACCTGCTGATCGACCGTGTGGGCATCCAGCAGGTGGTGTGGGGCCGCACCGGCCAGGCCACCCCCAACTTCACAAATCTGCCGGCCCGGTTCCGCAGCCCGAACATCCGGCGGGAGTTCAGCGTGGACAAGGCCAACGCCCTGCTCGACGGCGCGGGCTGGAAGCGTGGCAGCGACGGCCTTCGCGCCAAGGACGGGCGCAGGGCCAAGCTGCTGTTCCAGGCCGCCGCCAACGCCTCGACGCAGAAGGTGCAGCAGATCATCAAGGCGGCGTTTGCCCGTGCCGGCATCGAGCTGGAACTGAAGGCGATCACACCGGCCGTGATGTTTGGCAGTGACGCCACCAACCCAGACACGGTGGCTCGCTTCTCTGCCGACATGCAGATGTATTCGTGGCTCAGCACCATCCCCGACCCCGAGCGCGCCATGGACCTGTTCTGCTCCTGGGAGGTGCCGACCAAGGCGAACAAGTTCCAGGGCCGCAACACCATGCGCTGGCGCAACGACGAGTACGACCGCCTGTACCGTGCCGCCGAGACCGAGATGGACCCGGCCAAACGCGCCGCCCTGTTCATCCGGATGAACGACCTGGTGGTGGGCGACGGCTATCTGATCCCGCTGGGCATCCGCAAGTCCGTGAGCGCCGCCTCGGCCAAGCTCATCAAGCCCAACCTGGCCTGGGGCGCGGCGATGGCGACGCTGGCGGACTGGTACCGCGTGGCGTGAGCGGCCGTCCGGAGTGCTGGTTCAGCTGCCCGGCACCAGCCGCCAGATCTCGTCGCCGCCGGTCTTGCCGTCGGTCAGCACCCACAGCGCGCCGTCGGGGCCGGGTGTGACGAGGCGGATGCGCTCGTTCAGGGTGTCGAGGATGCGGGTGCTGGTGGCGCTGGTGTCATCGGCGGCCAGGCGCAGGATCTCCACGCGACGGCCCGAGAGGAGCGCCACGGCCAGTGCGCCGTTCCAGTCGCGCCAGGCCGGACCCTGCACGAAGCCGCAGCCGCTCATGCCCTGGCTCGCGCCGCCGGTGGTCCAGGCCGGGCGCAGCGCGCTGGGGAAGCGCACCGTGTCCGTCATGTTCGAGCCGTTGTAGCCGCAGTAGCTGTTGCTGCTGCCGTCGGGGCAGCGCGCGGGCGTGCCGGTGGGGCGCGGGTCCCAGCCGCCGTTGCCGCCGGCGGTGAGGGGCGTGACCTCGTCGTTGTTGCCCGGCCCGTGCTCGCACAGGAACGGCCGGCCCGGCGTGGCCGTGCCATCAGGGCGGAACGCGATGCCCTGCGGGTTGCGGTGGCCGAGCGTGAAGACGCGGCTGTCCACGCCGGCCGGCGCGTTGTTGCCGGCTGCCGCCGCGCCGTCGCGGGTGACGCGCAGCACCTTGCCGCCCAGCACGGTAGCGGCCTGCGGCACAGTGCCGGTGCGGTTGTCGCCGGTCGTGATGTAGAGCAGCCCGTCGGGCCCGAAGCGGATGCGCCCGCCGCTGTGCGCGCCGCCGGCGTAGGCGATGCCGGTGACGATGTCGAGCCGGCCGCTGGTGGCCGTGTAGTCGGCATTGACGACGAGACGCACGATGCGGTTGTCGGTAGCCCCGCCGGCATTGCTGCCCATGAAGACGTACAGCGTGCGGTTGCTGGCGAACTCGGGGTCGAGCGCCACGCCGAGCATGCCGCTCTGGTCCTGTGCGACGAAGTCCGTGGGGCGGAACAGCACGCGCGCCGTGCCGCCGGCCGTGCGTACGCTCAGGCCCCGGCTGCGCTCGGTGTAGAGCACGGCACCGTCTGGCGCGAAGGCGATGTCCCAGGGCGCCGCCAGGCCGCCGAGCCAGACGCTGCGCGTGAAGGTGGGCGCGCCGGTGGCCAGCGCCGTGGCGCTGAAGGTGGCGGGCGCAAAGCCGCTGGCGCTGGCCTGCAGCGTGTGCGTGCCGGGGGCGCTGCCCAGGGTCCAGCGGCCGGCGCTGGCCAGGCCGGTGGCGTCGCTGACGGCGCTGCTGTTCTGCACGCTGCCGCCGCCGGCGGTGACGGTGAAGCTCACGCTCACGCCGGCCAGCGGCGCGCCGGTGGCATCCCGAACGCGCACGGCGGGCACCACGGCCACGGCGCTGCTGACGGTGGCGCTCTGGCCGTCGCTGCCAGCGCTGCGCTCCAGCACGCCGGTGCCGGGTGCCGGTGCGGCCATGGCGCTGAAGCTCACCTCCGGCAGGCCCGGCGAGCGGGCCGCCAGGCGTTGTTCGCCCACCGTGTTGCCCAGCGTCCAGCCGCCCACCGTGGCCACGCCGCTGGCGTTGGTGGTGGTGCTGGCGCCGCTGACACTGCCACCGCCGCTGACGATGGCAAAGGTGATGGCGATGCCGGCCACGGGCGTGCCGTCGCGCGCCGTCACGCGCACCGCCGGCGCGGTGGCGACGGCGAGGTTCACCGTGCCGGCCTGGCTGGCGCCCGCCTGGGCACTGATGCCGGTGGGCGTGCGGTCGGGCGCGGGCGGGTCGTCGCCTCCGCCGCCGCCCCCACAGGCGGCCAGCCACAACAGGGGCAGGGCGGCGATCCATCGGCGGAGCAGTTGCATGGGCGCGCATCTTCCAGCCTCTGCCGCGCTTTGGTTGTGACCGGCGGTGAACGGCCGTGACTTCGTCACACGCGAAGGCTTGATTGACAATCCACGCAACCCGCCGCCCCCGGCGAAGGCTAAGGTGCGCCCCTTGCGTCTGGATCTCACCACCCTGAACCTCGTGCTCGCCATCGCCGACACCCGCAGCATCACGCGCGGCGCCGAGCGCGAGCATCTGGCGCTGGCGGCGGCGAGCAAGCGCGTCTCGGATCTCGAGGCGCGCTTCGGCGTGGCCCTGTTCGAGCGCCGCGCGCGCGGCGTGGAGCCCACCGAGGCCGGGCGCGCGCTGGTGCGCCACATCCGCTCGCTGCACGCCAACCTGCACGCGCTGGAAAGCGAGGTCGTGGAGTTCAGCCGCGGCATCAAGGGCCACCTGCGCATCGTGGCCAACGCCAGTGCCATCAGCGAGTGCCTGCCGCCGGCGCTGGCGGCGTTCTCGCGCGCGCACCCGCAGATCCGCATCAGCCTGGAAGAGGAATCCAGCGCCGAGGTGCAGGCCGCGGTGGCCGAGGGCCGTGCCGACGTCGGCGTGTTCGTGCCGCCGCTGCTGGACAACCGCCTGGAGACGCTGGCCTGGCGCGCCGGCGAGCTGGCCGTGATGGTGCCGGCCGGCCACGCGCTGGCACGGCGCCGCGGCGCCCGGAACGGCGTGCGCTTCGAGGCGCTGCTCGACCACGACATCGTCGGCCTGCACCACGGCGCCGCCGCGCAGGAGCTGATGCGCGCCGAGGCCGAGGGCGCCGGTCGCACGCTGAAGGCGCGCCTGTCGGTGCGCGGCTTCGATGCCATCGCGCAGCTGGTCGAGGCCGGCCTGGGTGTGGCGGTGATGCCCGCCACCACGGCCGCGCGGCTGGCGCGTGTGCACGCCGTGCAGGTGCTGGCGCTGGCCGAGCCCTGGGCGCGCCGCGAGTACCGCCTGGCCGTGCGCCGGCAGGAGAAGCTGCCCACGGTGGTGCAGCGCTTCGTCGACGCCCTGACCCAAGAATCCCCCGCAGGAGACTCCGCATGACGACCCCCGCCCGCACGCTCTACGACAAGCTCTGGGACGAGCACGTCGTGCACACCGAGGATGACGGCACCGCCGTGCTCTACATCGACCGCCACCTCGTGCACGAGGTCACCAGCCCGCAGGCCTTCGAGGGGCTGCGCCTGGCGGGCCGGCCGGTGTGGCGAGTCAGCAGCATCGTCGCCACGGCCGACCACAACACGCCCACGCACGGCTGGGAGCGCGGCTACGACGGCATCGAGGACCCCACCAGCAAGGCGCAGGTGCAGGCCCTGGACGCCAACATCAAGGCCTTCGGCGCCGCGGCGTACTTTCCGTTCCTCGACAAGCGGCAGGGCATCGTGCACGTGATCGGGCCCGAGAACGGCGCCACGCTGCCCGGCATGACGGTGGTCTGCGGCGACAGCCACACCAGCACGCACGGCGCCTTCGGCGCGCTGGCGCACGGCATCGGCACCAGCGAGGTCGAGCACGTGATGGCCACGCAGACGCTGCTGGCCAAGAAGGCGAAGAACATGCTCGTCAAGGTCGAGGGCACGCTCGGCCGCGGCGTCACGGCCAAGGACGTGGTGCTGGCCATCATCGGCCGCATCGGCACCGCGGGCGGCACCGGCTACACCATCGAGTTCGGCGGCAGCGCCATCCGCGCGCTCAGCATGGAAGGCCGCATGACGGTGTGCAACATGGCCATCGAGGCCGGCGCGCGCGCCGGGCTGGTGGCGGTGGACGAGAAAACCATCGACTACGTGCGCGGCCGGCCCTTCGCGCCCGCCGGCGCCGCCTTCGAGATGGCGGCCCGCTACTGGCGCACGCTGCAGTCCGACCCCGGCGCGCACTTCGACGTGGTGGTGGAGCTCGATGCCGCGCAGATCCAGCCGCAGGTGACCTGGGGCACGAGCCCGGAGATGGTGCTGCCGGTGGACGGCCGCGTGCCCGACCCCGACAAGGAAGCCGATGCCGTGAAGCGTGGCGCCATCGAGCGCGCGCTGGTCTACATGGGCCTGCAGCCGAACAAGGCCATCACCGACATCGCCATCGACAAGGTCTTCATCGGCAGCTGCACCAACAGCCGCATCGAAGACCTGCGCGAGGCGGCGGCCGTCGTCAAGCGCCTGGGCCAGAAGGTGGCCGCCAGCGTGAAGGTGGCGATGGTGGTGCCCGGCTCCGGCCAGGTGAAGGCGCAGGCCGAGGCCGAGGGCCTGCACGAGGTGTTCAAGGCAGCCGGCTTCCAGTGGCGCGAGCCGGGTTGCAGCATGTGCCTGGCCATGAACGCCGACCGGCTGGAACCGGGCGAGCGCTGCGCCAGCACCAGCAACCGCAACTTCGAGGGCCGCCAGGGCGCCGGCGGCCGCACCCACCTGGTGAGCCCGGCGATGGCCGCCGCCGCCGCGGTGCACGGGCACTTCGTCGACGTGCGCCGGTTCAGCTGATCAGGAGTCACGAGCATGCAAGCCTTCACCCTGCACACCGGCCTCGTGGCGCCGATGGACCGCGCCAACGTCGACACCGACGCCATCATCCCCAAGCAGTTCCTGAAGTCGATCGCACGCAGCGGCTTCGGCCCCAACCTGTTCGACGAGTGGCGCTACCTCGACAAGGGCGAGCCCGGCCAGGACCCGGCCGTGCGCAAGCCCAACCCCGACTTCGTGCTCAACCAGCCGCGCTACAAGGGCGCGAGCGTGCTGCTGTGCCGCCAGAACTTCGGCTGCGGCTCCAGCCGCGAGCACGCGCCCTGGGCGCTGGAGCAGTACGGCTTCCGCGCGCTCATCGCGCCGAGCTACGCCGACATCTTCTTCAAC
>JAIXTY010000151.1 GCA_027483705.1 Rubrivivax sp. | reverse complement strand
GGCACCGTCACCGTGATGGGCCACGACGTGGTGGCCAACTACGCCGCCGCTCGCCGCGCCCTGGGCATCGTGCCGCAGGAGCTGGTGTTCGATCCCTTCTTCAGCGTGCGCGAGGCCCTGGAGATCCAGAGCGGCTATTTCGGCGTCAAGGGCAATGGCGCCTGGATCGATGAGCTGCTGGAGAACCTGGGCCTGGCCGACAAGGCGAAAGCCAATATGCGCCAGCTCTCGGGTGGCATGAAGCGCCGGGTGCTGGTGGCCCAGGCCCTGGTGCACCGCCCGCCGGTCATCGTGCTGGACGAACCCACCGCGGGCGTGGATGTGGAACTGCGCCAGACGCTGTGGGCCTTTATCGCGCGCCTGAACCGCGAGGGCCACACGGTGCTGCTGACCACGCACTATCTGGAAGAGGCAGAGGCCTTGTGCCACCGCATCGCCATGCTCAAGCTGGGCCGTGTCGTGGCGCTGGACCGAACCAGCGATCTGCTCTCGGGCCGGGCCTCCACCATGCTGCGCTTCAAGACCGATGCGGCCCTGCCGCCGGCGCTGGCCGCGCAGTCGCGCGTGACCGGGCGCATCGTGCAGATCAAGGCGCATGACGCCGCCGAGGTGGAAACCATGCTGGCTACGCTGCGCGCCGCCCAGGTGCCGGTGGAAGACCTGGAGATCGGCCGCGCCGATCTGGAAGACGTGTTTCTCGAAATCATGAATGGCGCAGAACAAGGAGTGGGTGCATGAGCGCCATCAAGCTGCAGGGCGCTCGGACGCTGTTCTACAAGGAAGTGCTGCGTTTCTGGAAGGTGAGCTTCCAGACCGTGGCCGCGCCGGTGCTCACCGCCGTGCTCTATCTGCTGATCTTCGGCCATGTGCTGGAAGACCATGTGAAGGTCTATGACGCGGTGGGCTACACCAGTTTCCTGATCCCGGGCCTGGTGATGATGAGCGTGCTGCAGAACAGCTTTGCCAACAGCTCGTCCAGCCTGATCCAGAGCAAGATCACCGGCAATCTGGTCTTTCTGCTGGTCACGCCGCTCTCGCACTGGGCCTGGTTCATGGCCTATGTGGGCGCCTCGGTGGTGCGCGGCCTGGCCGTGGGCACGGGCGTGTTCCTGGTCACGGTGTGGTTTGCGCCGCCCAGCTTTGCCGAGCCCTGGTGGATCCTGGTGTTCGCGGCCCTGGGCGCGGGCATGCTGGGCGCGCTGGGCCTGATCGCCGGCCTCTGGGCCGAGAAGTTCGACCAGATGGCGGCCTTCCAGAACTTCATCATCATGCCCATGACCTTTTTGTCGGGCGTGTTCTATTCCATCAAGTCGCTGCCGCCCTTCTGGCAGGGCATCAGCCATCTGAACCCCTTCTTCTACATGATCGACGGCTTCCGCCGGGGCTTCTTCGGCATCAGCGATGTCTCGCCCTGGCTGAGCCTGACCATCGTGGGCACGGCCTTTGTGGTGGTCTCGGCCATTGCGCTGGAGCTGCTGCGAAGGGGTTACAAAATCCGCGGCTAAACACCAGCCGCTAGAATGCCGCCCATCATGGCCGATCCCACCCCCGCCGAAGTCCAGCAATACATCGCCGATGGCCTGCGCTGCGAGCAGCTGCAGGTGGAAGGCGACGGCCGGCATTTCTTTGCCACCATCGTCTCCACCGAGTTCGAGGGGCTGAACCGGGTGCGCCGTCATCAGCGGGTCTACCAGGCCCTGGGCGACCGCATGCGCGAGCAGATCCACGCGCTGTCGATGAAGACCCTGACACCCGCCGAGGCTGCTTCCGCCCCGGCCCATCACCATCCCTGAACACCCCATCCGTCTAGGCGGATGGCGGTGATGCGCCGCGCCTGCTGGTGACTCGCTGCCGTCCTCCTCCCCCGAGCAGAAGGACGACAAGCAATCATGATCACCCTGGCGCTGTCCAAAGGCCGCATCTTCGAAGAAACCCTGCCGCTGCTGAAGGCCGCCGGCATCGAGGTGCTCGAAGACCCCGAGACCTCGCGCAAGCTCATCCTGCCCACCAACCGCGAGGATGTGCGCGTGGTGCTGGTGCGCGCCTCCGACGTGCCCACCTATGTGCAGTACGGCGGCGCCGACCTGGGCGTGGCCGGCCGCGATGTGCTGATCGAGCATGGCCTGGCCGGCATGTACCAGCCCCTGGACCTGAACATCGCCAAGTGCCGCATGAGCGTGGCGGTGCGCGCCGACTTCGACTACGAAAGCGCCGTCAAGCAGGGCTCGCGCCTGCGTGTGGCCACCAAGTACACCCAGATCGCCCGCCAGCACTTTGCCGACAAGGGCGTGCATGTGGACCTGATCAAGCTCTACGGCTCCATGGAGCTGGCGCCGCTGACCGGCCTGGCCGATGCCATTGTGGATCTGGTCTCCACCGGCAGCACCCTGCGCGCCAACAAGCTGGTGGAGGTGGAGCGCATCATGGACATCTCCTCCCGCCTGGTGGTGAACCAGGCCTCGCTCAAGCTCAAGCGCGCGCCGCTGCGCGCGCTGATCGACGCCTTTGCCACCGCCATTCCCCAGTGAGATCGCGATGACGACCCCTCTCAATCTGCGCCAGCTCAATACCGCCAGCCCCGAGTTCGAAGCCGAGTTCCAGCGCGTGCTGCACTGGTCGGCGGAGACCGATGCAGCCATCGAGACCCGCGTGGCCGAGATCCTGGCCGATGTGCGTGCTCGCGGCGATGCCGCGGTGCTGGAGTACACCGCCCGTTTCGACGGTGTGTCTGCCGGGCAGCTGGGCGCGCTGGAACTGAGCCGCGAGGAACTCAAGGCCGCCTTCGAGGCCATCACCCCGGCCCAGCGCAAAGCTCTGGAGGCCGCCGCCGCCCGGGTGCGCAGCTATCACGAGAAGCAAAAAGCCGCCTGCGGCCAGAGCTGGAGCTACCGCGACGAGGACGGTACCCTGCTGGGGCAAAAAGTGACCCCGCTGGACCGCGTGGGCATCTATGTGCCGGGCGGCAAGGCGGCCTATCCCAGCAGCGTGCTGATGAACGCCATCCCGGCCCAGGTGGCTGGTGTGCCCGAGATCATCATGGTGGTGCCCACGCCAGCCCGCAGGGATGGCGCGTCCAAGGACTCGCGCGGCGAGAAGAACCCCCTGGTGCTGGCCGCCGCCTATGTGGCGGGCGTGCACCGCGCCTTCACCATCGGCGGCGCCCAGGCCGTGGCGGCCCTGGCCTATGGCACGGCCACCGTGCCGCGCGTGGACAAGATCACCGGTCCCGGCAATGCCTATGTGGCCAGCGCCAAGAAGCATGTGTTTGGCCGGGTGGGCATCGACATGATCGCCGGCCCCAGCGAGATCCTGGTGCTGGCCGATGGCACGACCCCGCCGGACTGGGTGGCCATGGACCTCTTCAGCCAGGCCGAGCATGACGAGCTGGCGCAGAGCATCCTGCTCTGCCCCGATGCCGACTACATCGCCCGCGTGCGCGAGTCCATCGAGCGCCTGCTGCCCACCATGCCGCGTCGCGATGTGATCCGTGCCTCGCTGGAGGGCCGTGGCGCCCTGATCCAGACCCGCTCCATGGAGGAGGCCTGCGAGATCTCCAACCGCATTGCGCCCGAGCATCTGGAGGTGTCCAGCCGCGATCCGCATCGCTGGGAGCCCCTGCTGCGCCATGCTGGTGCCATCTTCCTGGGCGCCTACACCAGCGAGAGCCTGGGCGACTACTGCGCCGGCCCCAACCATGTGCTGCCCACCTCGGGCACCGCGCGCTTCTCCTCGCCCCTGGGCGTCTACGACTTCCAGAAGCGCAGCAGCCTGATCGAGGTCAGCGAGGCCGGCGCCCAGGTGCTGGGCCCCATTGCGGCCGAGCTGGCCTATGGCGAGGGGCTGCAGGGGCATGCGCAGGCGGCGGAGATGCGCTTGAAGTAAGACCACGAAGTTCGTGCAACACGAACTTCGTGTTAAATTGCGGTCCATCATGAAGAACGTGACCGTGACCATGGAAGACAGCGTGGCCGAGTGGGCCCGGCTGGAAGCGGCGCGGCGCAATACCAGCGTCTCGCGCCTGGTGGGCGAGATGCTGGCCGAGAAGATGCGCTCGGACGATGCCTACGAGCGGGCGCTGCAGGACTGGCTGCACCGCGAGCGCACCTGGGCCTCGGACGGCCAGCCTTACCCCAGCCGCAGCGAGGCGCCCCGGTGAGCAGCAGCGGCCTCGTCTTCGTGGACACCTCGGTGCTCATCCTCAGCGAGGATGGCGCCCGGCCGGCCGAGCGCGCCCGCGCCCTGGGCTGGCTGATGAGCCTGTGGCAGCAGCGCGCCGGCCGCGTTTCCACCCAGGTGCTCAACGACTTCTACCGCCAGGTCACCACCCGCATCCAGCCGCCCATGCCCAATGGCGATGCGCGGGCCGAGGTGCGGCGCTACCAGCGCTGGAATCCCTGGGCCGTGGACCATGCCACCGTGGAGTCGGCCTGGTCCATCGAAAGCCGCTTCGGCCTGGCCTATGCCGACGCCCTGATCGTGGCTGCCGCCAAGGCCCAGGGCTGCGAGCGCCTGCTGAGCCTGGAGCTGCCCCACGCGGCGCAGTACGACAGCGTGCAGATCCTGAACCCCTTGCTCACGGAGCCTCCCAGCACATGGACCCGAGACTGAACCCGGCCCTGGCCCGCATCCGCGAGGATTTGCGCGCCACCCAGGCTTATGCGGTGCAGAGCGCTGCCGGCCTGATCAAGCTGGACACCATGGAGAACCCCTTCCGCCTGCCCGAGGCGCTGCAGCAGCAGCTGGGCGAGCGCCTGGGACGGGTGGCCATCAACCGCTACCCGGCCGAGCGCACGCAAGACCTGGCCCGCGCCCTGGCCGCCCATGCCGGCATGCCCGCGGGCTGCGGCATCACCCTGGGCAATGGCTCGGACGAGATCATCACCATGCTGACCATGGCGGTCAGCCGTCCCGGCGCCAAGATCCTGTCGCCGCTGCCGAGCTTCGTGATGTACGGCATCTCGGCGCGCTACCAGGGCCTGGACTTCGTCGGCGTGCCGCTCACGCCCGACTTCGAGCTGGACGAGGCCGCCATGCGGGCCGCGATCGAGCGGGAGCAGCCTGCGCTGATTTATCTGGCCTACCCGAACAACCCCACCGGCAATCTCTGGGACGCCGCCGTGATCGAGCGCCTGGTGCAGGCCGCGGGTGCGGTGGGCAGTCTGGTGGTGATGGACGAGGCCTACCAGCCCTTTGCCGAGCGCGATGCGATGGGCCTGCTGGCCAAGTACGCCCATGTGCTGGTGATGCGCACCATGAGCAAGTTCGGCCTGGCCGGCGTGCGCATCGGCTACCTGATGGGCGAGCAGAGCCTGATTGCCGAGATCGACAAGATCCGCCCACCCTTCAATGTGGGCGTGCTCAATGCCGAGGCCGGCCTCTTTGCCTTGGAACATGCCGAGGTCTATGCCGAGCAGGCGCGTGTGCTGCGCGCCGAGCGCGAACGCGTGATGGCCGCCCTGCAAGCCCTGCCCGGCGTGCAGCCCTTTCCGAGTCAGGGCAATATGATCCTGGCGCGGGTGGCCGATGCGGCTGCGGCCTTTGCCGGCATGAAGGCGCGCGGCGTGCTGATCAAGAACGTCTCGTCCATGCACCCCCTGCTGGCCAACTGCCTGCGCCTGACCATAGGCACGCCGGAAGAAAACACGGCCATGCTGGCCGCACTCAAGGAAAGCCTTTCATGAGTACCCCCCGCATCGCGGAAGTCAGCCGCAATACCAAGGAAACCCAGATCCGCGTGCGCGTCAATCTGGACGGCACGGGCGAGGCCAAGCTGAACACCGGCATCGGCTTCTTCGACCATATGCTGGACCAGATCGCGCGCCACGGCCTGATCGATCTGGAGATCGAGGCCCAAGGTGATCTGCACATCGACGGCCACCACACGGTGGAAGACGTGGGTATCACGCTGGGCATGGCCGTGGCCCAGGCCGTGGGCGACAAGAAGGGCCTCACCCGCTACGGCCACAGCTATGTGCCGCTGGACGAGGCGCTCTCGCGCGTGGTGATCGATTTCTCGGGCCGTCCGGGTCTGGAGATGGACTGCAAGTTCACCGCGGGCTCCATCGGCGCCTTCGACACCCAGCTCACCTATGAGTTCTTCCAGGGCTTTGTGAACCACGCCCTGGTGAGCCTGCATGTGGACAATCTCAAGGGCCACAACGCCCACCACCAGTGCGAGACCATGTTCAAGGCCTTTGGCCGCGCGCTGCGCATGGCCATGACCCTGGACCCGCGCAGCGCGGGCGTGATTCCGTCCACCAAGGGAACGCTCTGACATGAAACGGACCGTCGCCGTCGTCGACTACGGCATGGGCAATCTGCGCTCGGTCTCG
Source organism: Rubrivivax sp. (assembly GCA_027483705.1). Classification (GTDB taxonomy): domain Bacteria; phylum Pseudomonadota; class Gammaproteobacteria; order Burkholderiales; family Burkholderiaceae_C; genus Rubrivivax. The sequence goes on along the minus strand of JAIXTY010000151.1, from coordinate 34,139 downwards.
CAGGCCGTGCTGCATGCGGCCGAGGGCTCGGGCGTGGAGGTCGTGATCACCAGCGAGCCCGAGGCGGTCTATGCCGCCGAGCGCGTGGTGCTGCCCGGCCAGGGCGCCATGCGCGACTGCATGCGCGAGCTGGCCGAATCCGGCATGAAGGAGGCCGTGCTGCATGCCGCAGCGCACAAGCCCCTGATGGGCGTGTGCGTGGGCATGCAGATGCTGCTGGACCACAGCGAGGAGCAGGACACGCCGGGTCTGGGTCTGATCCCCGGCCGGGTGCAGCGCTTCCAGCTGGAGGGCCGGATCCAGCCCGATGGCAGCCGCTACAAGGTGCCGCAGATGGGCTGGAACCGCGTGCGCCAGGCTCGGCCCCACCCGGTCTGGGGCGAGGTGCCCGACCAGAGCTGGTTCTACTTCGTTCACAGCTTTTACGCCACGACGTCGGACCCGCACCACAGCGTGGGCGAGACCGACTACGGTCTGTGCTTTACCAGCGCGGTGGCCCGGGATAATATTTTTGCCACCCAATTCCATCCCGAGAAAAGTGCCGCGCTGGGGCTCGCCCTGTATCGCAACTTCCTGCTGTGGAAGCCTTGAGGACCGCCCCGTCATCCTCTTCCTCCGCGCTTTTCCGCTCCATTCCTTTCCACCACCACCTGCACTTCGGCCATGCTGCTGATTCCCGCCATTGACCTGAAGGACGGCAAATGCGTCCGTCTCCAACAGGGCGATATGAATGCCTCCACCACCTTCGGCGATGACCCGGCCGCCATGGCCCGTCGCTGGGTGGACGCTGGCGCCCGACGCCTGCACCTGGTCGACTTGAACGGCGCCTTTGCCGGCAAGCCGGTCAACGAGGGCGCCATCCGGTCCATCCTCCGCGAGGTCGGTGACGACATCCCGGTGCAGCTGGGCGGCGGCATCCGCGACCTGGACACCATCGAGCGCTATCTGGACGACGGCCTGAGCTACATCATCATCGGCACGGCCGCCGTCAAGAACCCCGGCTTCCTGAAGGACGCCTGCAGCGCCTTTGGCGGCCACATCCTCGTGGGCCTGGACGCCAAGGACGGCAAGGTGGCCACCGACGGCTGGAGCAAGCTCACCGGCCACGAGGTCGTGGACCTGGCCCGCAAGTTCGAGGACTACGGCGTCGAGGGCGTGATCTACACCGATATCGGTCGCGATGGCATGCTCAGCGGCATCAATATCGAGGCCACGGTGCGCCTGGCCCAGGCCCTGACCATGCCCGTGATCGCCTCGGGCGGTCTGGCCGGCCTGGCCGATATCGAGGCCCTGTGCGCCGTGGAGCGCGAGGGCGTCTCGGGCGTGATCTGCGGTCGCGCCATCTACACCGGCGATCTGGATCTGGCCGAGGCCCAGCGCCGCGCCGACGCGCTCAGCGACGAGCTGGGCAACTAGGAGTCGCCGCTTGCTGGCCAAACGCATCATTCCCTGCCTGGACGTGACCGGTGGTCGCGTCGTCAAGGGCGTCAACTTCGAGCAGCTGCGCGACGCGGGCGACCCGGTGGAAATCGCCGCCCGCTACAACGAGCAGGGCGCCGACGAACTGACCTTTCTGGACATCACCGCCACCAGCGACGGGCGCGACCTGATCCTGCCCATCATCGAGGCCGTGGCCTCGCAGGTGTTCATCCCGCTCACCGTGGGCGGCGGCGTGCGCACGGTGGCAGACGTGCGGCGCCTGCTCAACGCCGGGGCCGACAAGGTGAGCTTCAACTCCGCGGCGGTGGCCAACCCCGAGGTCATCCGCGAGGCCAGTGACAAGTACGGCTCGCAGTGCATCGTGGTGGCCATCGATGCCAAGGCCCGGGCTGACGAGTCCGGCTGGGACGTCTACACCCACGGCGGCCGGCGCAACACCGGCCTGGACGCCGTCGCGTGGGCCAGCCGCATGGCCGCGCAGGGCGCCGGTGAGATCCTGCTCACCAGCATGGACCGCGACGGCACGAAGAGCGGCTTCGATCTCGCGCTCACGCGCGCCGTGGCCGATGCGGTGCCGGTGCCGGTGATCGCCTCGGGCGGCGTGGGCACGCTGGCGCACCTGGCCGAAGGCATCACGCAGGGCGGCGCCGATGCCGTGCTGGCCGCGAGCATCTTCCACTACGGCACGCACACCGTGGGCGAGGCCAAGGCGCTGATGGCCTCGCGCGGCATCCCCGTGCGCCTGTGAAGCCGCCCGCGAAACCGCGCGGGGCCGTCCGGCCCACGCGGCCACCCGGCGAGGTGCGGCTGATTGGAGGGCAGTGGAAGCGCAGCAAGCTGCCGGTGCCTGATGCCCCCGGCCTGCGCCCCACGCCCGACCGCGTGCGCGAGACGCTGTTCAACTGGCTGGGTCAGGATCTCTCGGGCTGGCGTGTGCTCGATGCCTTTGCCGGCAGTGGCGCGCTGGGCTTCGAGGCGGCGTCGCGCGGGGCGGCGGCGGCCACGCTGCTGGAGCAGGACGGCCGCCTCGTGGCCGGCCTGCTGGCCGTGCGCCAGCGGCTGAATGCCCAGGCCGTGCAGGTGCTGCGCGCCGATGCGCTGGGCTGGATGGCGCGTGCGCCGCGGGCCGCCTTCGAGCTGGTGCTGCTGGACCCGCCGTTCGACGCCGGGCTCGCGGGCCCGGCGCTGGCCGTGGCGGCGCCGCTGGTGGCCGAGCGCGGCTTCGTCTACCTGGAGGCCGCGGTCGCCGAGACCGAGCCGGCCTGCCCGCCGGGGCTGGAGCCGTTCCGCGAGTTGAAGGCCGGCGCCGTGTACGCGCGGCTGTTCCGCCGCACAGGCTGACGCCTACACTCCGGCCGCCACCCCACGCCCGGAGGACCGCGTGACCGATCACCCGCACCACAAGGCACCCTTGACCGCCGTCTACCCCGGCACCTTCGACCCGATGACGCTCGGCCACGAAGACCTGATGCGCCGTGCGTCGCGCCTGTTCGACCGGCTGGTCCTGGCCGTGGCCGCCGGCCACCACAAGCGCACGATGTTCACCATTGCGGAGCGGCTGGACATGGCGCGCGAGATCGCCAGGCCCTACCCGAACATCGAGGTCATGGCCTTCCGCGGCCTCTTGAGCCAGTTCGTCGGCGAGGTCGGTGGCAAGGTCGTGGTGCGCGGCCTGCGCGCCGTGAGCGACTTCGAGTACGAGTTCCAGATGGCCGGCATGAACCGCCAGCTGATGCCCGAGGTCGAGACGGTGTTCATGACGCCGGGCGACCACTACCAGTTCGTCAGCGGCACCTTCGTGCGCGAGATTGCCAACCTCGGCGGCGATGTCTCCAAGTTCGTGGCACCCTCGGTGCTGGCGCGCCTGTCCGAGCGGGTCAATCAAGCGGAGAGCTGAGCAGCACCATGGCCCTGTGGATCACCGACGAGTGCATCAACTGCGACGTCTGCGAGCCCGAATGCCCCAACGAGGCCATCTCGCTGGGCGAGCTCATCTACGAGATCGACCCGCACAAGTGCACCGAATGCGTGGGCCACTTCGACGAGCCGCAGTGCGTACAGGTCTGTCCGGTGGCCTGCATCCCGGTCAACCCGGACTTTGTCGAGACGAAGGACGCTTTGCTTGCCAAGTACCTTCGTCTGCATCCCGCTGCGGCTGATGCTTCGACGGCTGCTGCGGCTTCTTCGACGGGCTGAGTTCGGTCTTCGTGTAGGGGATGCCGGCGGCCAGCGGCACCGGCTGGGCGTCGCGCTGCAGCCGTTCGGCGCGCAGGCGTTCGGCCAGCAGGGCCTGGCGCCCGGCGATGCGCCGGGCCTCGGATTCGTCCTGCGCCGGGCGCGGCATGGGCGCCTCGACGGCGCGGCCGCCGTGGCAGGGCTCGGCCTGGTATTCCACACGCTCGCCCTCGGTGCACCGCCACACCGACTGGGCCTGCGCGTGGCTCGCCGCCAGCATCAGCAAGGTGGTGGTCATGACGGCAGCGATGCGCTTCATGGTTCGTCTCCGGTGGGCGGTTCCTTGCGCGGCGGCTTGGGCCGCTGCGGCTGGGCATGCACGATCTGCAGCGCGCGGTCCATCTGGCCGGCCAGCATGGCATCGACGGCCTTCAGCGACTGCTCCAACGCCTTGGCGATGGCGTCGCGGTCGTCGGCCGAGGGCTTCTTGAGCACGTAGTTCGGCACCTCGGCCTTCACGCCCGGGTGGCCGATGCCCAGGCGCAGGCGCCAGAAGTCCTGCGTGCCGAGCAGGCCGTGGATGTCCTTCAGCCCGTTGTGGCCGGCGGCACTGCCGCCCAGCTTGAGCTTGGCCTGGCCGGGTTGCAGGTCGAGCTCGTCGTGCACGACGAGGATCTCGGCCGGTGCGATCTTGAAGAAGCGCGCCAGGCCCGCCACGGACACGCCCGAGCGGTTCATGTAGGTCATCGGTTCGAGCAGCCACACCGGGCCCTCGGCGCCGCCGGGCGGCCGCGCCACGCGGGCCACGAGGCCCTGGTAGGCGCGCTCCGGCACCAGGCGCGCGCCCCACTGCGCGGCCAGCGCGTCGATCCACCAGAAACCGGCGTTGTGGCGGGTGGCCTCGTACTCGGTGCCGGGGTTGCCCAGGCCGACGAACAGTCGAATCATGGCGTTGGATTATTGGTGGCGCGCAGGCATGAAAAAGCCCCACCGCGGTGGGGCTCGGGCAGCGAGTCCGGGGTGCCCACGAACGGGGGCACCCGGCGGGAATCACTTCTTGTTCTGCTTCTCGTCCTTCTTCTTCGGCGCGGCCTTGCCCTTTTCGGCGGCCACCACCGGCGCGGCGACGACTTCCTCTTCCACCTTCGGCACGGTGGCCGTCACGATGGCGGGGTTCAGCGTGCCGCGGCGCACGGCCTTGATGCCCTCGGGCAGCTTCAGGTCGCTGACGTGCAGGCTCTGGTTCTTGGTCAGGCCCGACAGGTCGATCGTCACGAACTCGGGCAGCTTCGAGGCCAGGCACTCGATCTCGAGCTCGATGGCGATGTGGTTGACCAGGCACTTGTCGGTCTTGACGGCCGGCGAGTTCTCTTCGCCCGAGAAGTGCAGCGGCACCTTCTTGCGCAGCTTGGTCGTCTCGTCGACGCGCTGGAAGTCCACGTGCAGCACCTGGGGCTTGTAGGCGTGCATCTGGAAGTCGCGCAGCAGCACCTTCTGCACGTTGCCGGCCAGCTCCATCTCGAGGATGGACGAGTGGAAGGCTTCCTTCTTGAGCGCAAAGAAGAGGGCGTTGTGATCGAGTTCGATCATGGCCGGCGTGCCGGCACCGTAGACGATGCCAGGCACCTTGGCGGCGTGGCGCAGGCGGCGGCTCGCTCCGGTCCCCTGCTGCGTACGCTCGTAGGCAGTGAATTTCATGTTGACTCCAAGGATGGATGGGCCCGCCCGCGACCAGGCGGCCCGATGGAAGCCTGCCGCGCCGGATTGCGCCGCAGGCCCTGCACGGATCAGAAGTTGTTGTTCTGCTCCGCGAAGAGGGAGGTCACCGATTCGCCGTCGGAGATGCGACGGATGCTCTCGGCAAACAGGAAGGCGACGCTGAGCTGGCGGATCTTCGGGCAGGCCTTGGCCGTGTCCGACAGCGGGATGGTGTTGGTGATGACGACCTCGTCGAGCGCGCTCTTGGCGATGCGGTCGACGGCCGGGCCGCTGAACACCGGGTGCGTGCAGTACGCGAACACGCTCTTGGCGCCGCGCTCCTTGAGCACCTCGGCCGCCTTCACCAGCGTGCCGGCGGTGTCGATCATGTCGTCCATGATCACGCAGTTGCGGCCTTCGATCTCGCCGATGACGTGCATCACTTCCGAGACGTTGGCGGCCGGGCGGCGCTTGTCGATGATGGCCAGGTCGCAGCCCAGCTGCTTGGCCAGCGCGCGGGCGCGCACCACGCCGCCGACATCGGGCGAGATGACCACGAGGTTCGGGTAACGCTTGGACTTCACGTCCGACAGCAGCACCGGGCTGGCGTAGATGTTGTCGACGGGGATGTCGAAGAAGCCCTGGATCTGGTCGGCGTGCAGGTCCATCGTCAGCACGCGTTCCACGCCCACGGTCTCGAGCATGTTGGCCACGACCTTGGCGCTGATCGGCACGCGCATGCTGCGCGGGCGGCGGTCCATGCGGGCATAGCCGAAGTACGGGATGACGGCGGTGATGCGGCGGGCACTCGCGCGCTTGAGCGCATCGACCATGAACGCCAGCTCCATGAGGTGGTCGTTCGTGGGCGCGCAGGTGGGCTGGACGACGAAGACGTCGCGGGCCCGCACGTTCTGGCGGATCTCGACGGTGACTTCACCGTCGGAGAAGCGGCCGACGTCGGCGCTGCCGAGCTCGACGCCGAGCGCACTGGCGATCTCGGCCGCCAGCACCGGGTTGGCGTTGCCGGTGAAGAGGACGGTGTTGAACAGCACGGTCGGACTCGGCGGGTGGGCGCTGACGGTGGGTGACCGGGCCTCGTCAGGCCTGGCCGGCAGATGTTTGGCAGGGGAGGAAGGACTCGAACCCTCGCATGTCGGAATCAAAATCCGATGCCTTAACCAACTTGGCGACTCCCCTACACAGGACCCCGGTTCGCACCGGTGCCCTCGAAACCGTCTCAGTCGTCGAGCCAGGCCGCCAGCGGCAAGGACTCCAGACTTCGGCATCGCCGCCCCACCCAGCCCGCAGGCATGCTGCCCTGCGGGAACGTCGCCATCGGGGGGGCGTCGCTGCCGTCTTCCGCCATGTGCGCAAACACCGCGCTGCCGGAGCCGCTCATGCGGGCGTTGCCGTAGCGCTGGCGGAGCCAGGCGGCGGCGTCGGCCACGGCAGGGCAGCGATCCTCGGCCGGGGGTTGCAGGTCGTTGCGGCCGAAGCCTGCATCCACCGCACCCCATTCCACCGGCCAGTTCACGGCACCCGCCGGCATCGCACTTGTTGCCGGGGCAGCGACTGCCTGAGCAGCGCTGTCGAAAGAGCCCATGACTATAACAGGCTCCGTGTCCCGTTTCAGCAGCGGATGGCCGAAGATCTCCGGCGTCGGCAGCGACTGCGGCGGTTTCACCACGGCCAGCGGCATCGCGGGCAGGTGCATCGGCGTCAGGATCTCGCCGATGCCTTCCACGAAGGCCGGGCCGCGCCCCAGAAAGAACGGCACGTCGGCCCCGAGCCGCAGCGCCAGCGCCGCCAGGCGCGCGCGGGGCCAGTGCAGGCCCCACAGGCGGTTGAGCCCGATCAGCGTGGTGGCCGCGTCCGAGCTTCCGCCGCCCAGCCCCGCGCCCCAGGGCACCTGCTTGTCGATGTGGATGCGTGCGCCCAGCGCCGTGCCGCTGGCCTGCTGCAGCGCGCGCGCCGCGCGCAGGCACAGGTCGTCGGCGGGCAGCGCGGGGCCGAGGTCGATGCGCTCCAGGCGGCCGTCGTCCAGGAGCTCGACGTGCAGCGTGTCGGCCCAGTCGATGGGCACGAACACCGACTGCAGCCGGTGGTAGCCGTCGGCGCGGCGGCCGACGACGTGCAGGAAGAGGTTGATCTTCGCCGGGGCCGGCAGGTCGTACAGGGCGGCGAGGCTCATCGTGGGGCGCGATTGTCCGGCGGCGTGTCGCCCCGCGGATCCAGCCGCACGCGCAGCGTCACGGCTGGGGCCGCCGCGCGGCGCGCGCTCACCTGGCCTTCGGCGAGCGCGGCGGTGACGACGGCCCAGCCCAGCTGCTCGAAGCCGTCGTCGCGTGCCGCGTGCGGCGCGCCGCGCCAGGGGCGGCCGGCCAGCCAGTCGGGCAGGGCGGCCAGCGGCAGCGGCTCGCCCAGCGCCTCGCGCGAGAGCGCGTCGAGGCTCTCGAAGCGGCGCTCGCCGTCCGCGGTGGCCAGAACCGCCAGGGCCGGCGCCCAGCGCGCCGCCGCGAGCTGGGTGCCCAGCGGCGACAGCAGCTTCAGCTCGCCTTCGCGGCCGTCGCCGCGCAGCTCGAAGGCCGCGCTCAGGCTCTGCGGGCCGCGCTCGGGGCTGGCCTCGACACGCAGCGCCAGGCGGCCGGTGGTCCAGCCGCCGGCGGGATCGGGCGCGCGGGTGGCGCAGCCGGCCAGCAGGCCCAGTGCCATGCCGGCAATGAGGAATCGGCGAGTGGGCACTCGCGTCACGCGGTTCAGAGGTCCACCCGCAGGCGCGCCAGCGTCTCGCGCAGCACCTCGTTGGCGGCGTCGCGGGTGCGGCTCTCGCGCCAGATGCGGCGCGCCTCGTCGCGGCGGCCCACCGACCACAGCACCTCGCCCAGGTGGGCGCCGATCTCGGTGTCGGGCCGCGCGGCGTAGGCCTGGCGCAGCAGGCGCAGGGCTTCGTCGCGGTTGCCGAGCCGGAACTCGACCCAGCCCAGGCTGTCGGTGATGAACGGGTCGCCCGGCGCCAGCTCCAGCGCGCGGGCGATCAGGGCGCGCGCCTCGGGCAGGCGCTCGCCGCGGTCGGCCAGCGAGTAGCCCAGCGCGTTGTGCGCATGCGCGTTGTCGGGCTTGAGCGCGATCACGCGGCGCAGCAGGCGCTCCATCTCGGGCATGCGGTCGAGCTTCTCGGCCATCATGGCCTGCTCGTAGAGCAGCTCGGTGTCGTCAGCGAAGCGCTGCACGGCCTGGCCCAGCACCTCGTAGGCTTCCTTCCAGCGCTTGACCTCGCGCAGCATGCCCGCCTCGGCCGAGAACTTGGCGCGGGCCTCCTCGGCGTCGCGCTCGGGCAGGGCGCGGATCAGGGCCCGTGCCTCGCGCAGCTTGCCCTCGCGCGCCAGGATCGTGGCGCGGCGGGTCTGCACGTCGAGCGCGCGGTCGGGGTCGGCGATGCGCGCCAGCCAGCCTTCGGCGGCCTTGAAGTCGCCCCTCTGCTCGGCCGCCTGCGCCAGCATCAGCCAGGCCTGGACCAGGCGGTCGTCGGGGCGGTCGTCCGGGCGGCCGTCCGGGCGGCCGTCGGGTCGGTCGTCCGCGCGATCGTCGTCCGCCGCCGCCGGCGTGCCGGCCGCCGGCGTGGCCAGCTCGACGAAGCGCTTGAGCGCGGCCTCGCCCTCCACCGGGTGCTTGAGCTCCAGGTGCAGCGCACCCAGCGTGAGATACGGGCCGGGTTCCTGCGGACTGGCCTTCACGGCCAGCTCCAGCTGCGCGATGGCCTCGGTGTAGCGCTGGGCCGAGGTCAGCACGCGGGCGTAGGCCTGGCGCACCGCGGGTTCGGCGGCCGGGCTGTCGAGGTGGGCCTTCACCAGGGCCTCGGCCTCGGGCCGCTCGCGCATCAGTTCCATCGCCAGCAGCGCTGGGCCGGGCGCCGCGAGCTCGATCGCCTGGGCTTCGCGCGCCAATGCCAGCGCGCGTGCGGGCTCCTTGGCCTCCAGCCAGGCGCGGCCCTGGGCGACACGCGCGGGCACCGCCGTCTCAGGGCGCTGGCGGTGCGGCTTGAGCACGTCGTCCATCAGCTGCGCGACCATCTTCGCGTCACCCGCCCGCTGCAGGAAGCGGGGCAGGGCTGCGATCAGACCGCCGCGCTCGGCCAGCGGCGTCTCGTCGATCAGCGAGCGCAGCGGCTCGGTCACCTCGGCCGCGCGCCCGGTGCCCATCAGCAGCTGCACCTGCAGGCGCAGCGCGTCCAGCGATTCGGGCCGCGCCAGCCGCCAGGCGCGTGCGGCGGCCAGGGCCTGGTCGCCGTTTCGGGCCTGGATGGCGATGTCGATGCTGCGCCGGAAGAGGCCGTCGTCGCGCGTGCGCCGCGCGGCGTCGAGCAGCCAGCTGTAGGCGGTGCCGAGGTCGCCCTGCGTCAGCGCCAGCTCGCCCACCAGCAGCTGGTAGAAGAGCCGGTCGTCCATCACGGAGTTCTGCGGCGCCGGCTCGGCGGCCGCCGGCGGCGGAGCCGGCACGGCCGGCGAAGCCGGGGCGGTCTGCGCGGCCAGCGGGCCTGCCAGGCAAGCCACCGTGGCGGCCAGCAGGGAGGCTCGAAGGGCGGCCGGGCCGCGCGGCGGGATCGGGGGGCGTCGGGTCATGGCTCCCATAATGCCTGCATGCCGGAGCTGCCGGAGGTCGAAGTCACACGCCGGGGGATTGCCGCCCCGCTGGCCGGTGCGGTGGTGCACACGCTGCGCCTGGGCAAGCCGCTGCGCTGGCCGCTGGGCCGCGCGCCGGCGTCGTTTGCCGGCCTGACCATCGGCGACATCACGCGGCGCGGCAAGTACCTGTGGTTGCCGCTCACGCGCGGCGCCGTGCCCGAAGGCGGGCTGCTGCTGCACCTGGGCATGTCGGGCTCGCTGGGCCTGCACGCACGGGCTGGCGAGCCCGGGCCGCACGACCACTTCGACCTCGTCACCGACCGCGGCACGCTGCGCCTGAACGACCCGCGGCGCTTCGGGGCCGTGGTGTGGTCGGCGTCGCTGGGCGACGACCCGGCCGCCACGCTGCTGGCCCGACTGGGCCCCGAGCCCTTCGACCCCGAACTGACGCCGCAACGCTTCCACGCGACCCTGAAGCAGCGTCGCGCGCCCATCAAGGCCGTGCTGCTGTCTGGCGACGCGGTCGTGGGGGCCGGCAACATCTACACCTGCGAGGCGCTGTTCCAGGCCGCCATCCACCCGGCCCTGCGTGCCGACCGCATCAGCCTGCCGCGGGCCGACCGCCTGCTGGCCGCGGTGCGCCAGACGCTGGGGCGCGCGCTGGCGCTGGGCGGCTCCACGCTGCGCGACTTCACCGACGTGCACGGCGCCAGCGGCGCCTACCAGGCCGAGGCCGCGGTCTACGGCCGCGAGGGCCAGCCCTGCCCGCGATGCGGCGCGCCGGTGAAGCGCCGCGTGATGGCCCAACGCTCGACCTACTTCTGCGCCATCTGTCAGAAGCGGTAACCGTGGCCTGCTTCGTGATTTCCGTGGCGGGCGAGCGACCCCGCTGCGCTAGCATGCCCGACGCGGTATCTAGCCCGCAGCCCGACGACCCCACCGATGCACAGCCGCATTGCCGACAGCCTCGATGCCCTGGCGACCTGGCGCGCCGAGCTCGACCGCGCCGTCGCCCACCTGGGGCGTTCGCTGGCCGAGCAGGAACTGCTCGACGCCACCGACCAGGCCTTGCTGTCGGCGCTGCGCGAGCGGCTGGCCTCGGAAACGCTGGTGCTGGCCTTCGTGGCCGAGTTCTCGCGCGGCAAGAGCGAGCTCATCAACGCCATCTTCTTTGCCGACGCCGGCCAGCGCGTGCTGCCGGCCACGCCGGGCCGCACGACGATGTGCCCGGTGGAGCTGCGCTACGAGCCTGACGCGCCGCCGCGGCTGTCGCTGCTGCCGGTGGAGACGCGGCTGCGTGGCCTGAGCCTGGCCGAGCTGCGCGGCCGCGACGAGCCCTGGCACCACGTGCCGCTGGACGCGCGCGACCCGCGCACGCTGGTGCAGGCGCTGGCCGCCGTCACGCGCACGCAGCGCGTCGACAAGGAGCGCGCCATCGCTCTGGGCTTCTGGAACGACGAGCGCCCCGACGACAACCCGCCCATCGACGACAACGGCCTGGTCGAGGTGCCGACCTGGCGCCACGCCGTCATCAACTACCCGCACCCGCTGCTCAAGCGCGGCCTCGTCGTCATCGACACCCCGGGCCTCAACGCCATCGGCGCCGAGCCCGAGCTGACGCTGGGCCTGCTGCCTTCGGCGCACGCCGTGGTGTTCGTGCTGGGGGCCGACACCGGCGTCACCAAGTCCGATCTGTCGATCTGGCGCGACCACCTCGGGCAGGCCAGCCTCGAGCGCTTTGTCGTGCTCAACAAGATCGACACGCTGGCCGACCCGATGGTGAGCCCGGCGGTGGTGCAGGCGCAGATCGAGCAGCAGCGGCAGGACACGGCGCACACGCTGGGCGTGCCGGCCGAGCGCGTGTTCCCGCTGTCGGCGCGCGATGCGCTGGCCGCGCGCGTGGACCTCGACGACAAGCGCCTGGCCGCCAGCCGCCTGCCGCCGCTGGAGGCCGCGCTGGTGACCGAGCTGCTGCCGCGCCGGCAGGAGCTGCTGGTGCAATCGGCCGTGGGCGTGGTGGAGCAGCTGCGCCAGCAGGCCGGCCGCCGCCTGGGTGACCGCCGCCGCACGCTGGCCGAGCAGCTGATGGAACTGCGCGGCCTGCGCGGCAAGAGCAGCGCCAAGACACGCCTGATGCTGGAGCGCGTCGACGCCGAGATCGCCGACTTCGAGCGCTGCACCGCCAAGCTGTCGGCGCTGCGCGCGGTGCAGGCGCGCATCCTGAAGTCGGTGCTGGCGGTGCTGTCGGCCGAGGCTTTGCGGCGCGAGGTCGGCGCCATGCATTCGGCGATGACCGCCTCGCTGTTCAACCTGGGCGGCAAGGCGGCGTTCGAGACGCTGATGTCGCGGGTGCGCGGCCATCTCGACAAGGCGCGCGCGCAGTCCGACGAGATGCGCGAGATGCTCGACGCCAGCTTCCGCCAGCTCAACACCGAGTTCGGCTTCGCCTTCGCGGTGGCGCCGATGCCGTCGATGGAGGCCTTTGCCGACGAGCTGGCGCGCATCGACGCCAACTACGGCCGCTACCTCGGCCTGGGCCAGGCCATCCGCATGGCGACGCCGGGCTTCGCGGAGCAGTTCCGCCGCATGCTGCTGAGCAAGCTGCGGGTGGTGTTCGAGAACGCCGCCGGCGAGATCGAGCTGTGGAGCAAGAGTGCCCAGGGCCAGGTGGAGATGCAGCTGCGCGAGCGCCGGCGCGGCTTCACGCGGCGCAAGGAGTCGCTGCAGCGCGTGCAGGTGGCGGCCGGCGAACTGGAGCAGCGCATCGCCGAGGTGCAGGCGCAGGACGACCACCTCAGCGCGATGCTGGCGCGCCTGAACGCCGTGGCCGACGAAGCCGTCGACAGCGCCCGCAAGCTGGCGCTGGAGCCCACGGTGGCGCGGGTGCCGCTGGAAACCGACCCGCAGCAAGACGCGGCGTGAGCCGCGCTGCCGCCAGCGCCGGCTTCGCGGGCCAGGTGATCGCCTGGCAGAAGCGCGAAGGTCGCCACGGCCTGCCCTGGCAGGGCACGCGCGATCCGTATCGCGTATGGCTGTCCGAGGTGATGCTGCAGCAGACGCAGGTGAGCACCGTGCTCGACTACTACGGCCGCTTCCTGGCGCGCTTTCCCGACGTGCAGGCCCTGGCCGCCGCGCCGCTTGACGACGTGCTGGCGCTGTGGAGCGGCCTGGGCTACTACAGCCGCGCGCGCAACCTGCACCGCTGCGCGCAGGCCGTCGTCGAACGGCACGGCGGGCACTTCCCGGGCAGCGCCGCGCAGCTCGAAACACTGCCGGGCATCGGCCGCAGCACCGCCGCCGCGATCGCGGCCTTCTGCTTCGGCGAACGCGTGGCCATCCTCGATGGCAACGTCAAGCGCGTGCTGTCGCGCGTGCTCGGCTTCGAGGACGACCTGGCGCGCGCGCCCGCCGTGCAGGCGCTGTGGGACGAGGCCACGGCCTTGCTGCCCGCGCGCGAGGTGGACGTCTACACCCAGGGCCTGATGGACCTGGGCGCCACGCTGTGCACGCAGCGCAAGCCGGCCTGCCTGCACTGCCCCGTGGCCGAGGCCTGCGTGGCCCGCCGTGAAGGCGCGCCCGAGCGCTACCCGGTGAAGAGCCGAACGCTCAAGCGCAGCCGGCGCACGAGCGCGCTGCTGTGGCTGCGCCAGGGTTCGCGCTGGTGGCTGGTGCAGCGGCCGGCGACGGGCGTGTGGGCGAGCCTGTGGAGCCTGCCGGAGTTCGACAACGCCGAGGCACTGCAGGCCCTGGTGGCCGGCTGGCGCGGCGATGGCGAGTGGCTCGATCCGGTGCAGCACGCGCTGACGCACCTGGACTGGACCTTGCAGCCGCTGGCCTGGACCTTGCCCGCCCGCGTGGCACGGCCGACGGGCCTGCCCGAAGGCCGCTGGTGCGAGCCGGCCGAGGCACTGGCGCTGGGATTGCCAGCGCCCATCCGCAAGCTGCTGGCGGGTGCCGATCGGCAGGGTGCGTGAGGCCGGGTGATTGAGTCCGCGCCTTACCCGAACACGACCTTCTTGTCGCGCAGGAAGCCGTCGACGATGCTCAGCCGGATGACCGGGTCTTCGAGTTCCATCAGCTTCTGCTTGGCCGACAAGGGCACCGGCAGCAGTTCGCACCAGCGGTTGGCCACCCAGCCGGCATCGTCCAGCCGGTAGGGCGGCGCAAAGGGCTTGGCGCCGCGCTCGGCGAGTTTCTTGATCGCTTCGGCCAGGGCCTGCACCGTCTGCAGCATCGCCGGGCCCGGCATGTGCAGCGCGTCTTCGGCGACGCGGGCGACGGCCGGCGCCACCCACAGGCCGTTGTCGCGCTGCTCGGGCGCGGCGGTGATGCGGAAGCGGGCCAGGCCGGTGCAGCGCACGCGCAGGATGCCGGCCTCCTCGGCGTCGACTTCGTCCAGCCGCGCGAGAACCCCGACGTCCTCGAAGCGCACGCGGCCCGAGAGATCGCCGGCCTCGGAGCCCTGCTTCAGGCACACCACGCCGAAGGGCGTCTGTGAGCGCAGGCAGTCGGTCACGAGGTCGAGGTAGCGCGCCTCGAAGACCTTCAGGCTGAGCAGCGCGCCCGGGAACAGCACCATGCGCAGGGGGAACAGCGGCAGCGGCCGGCCGTCGGGGGCAGCGTCGTCGGCCATGGGCTAGCGGCCGTCGAGCTCGCGGTGGCGCACCAGCGTCGTCGTGCGGCTGCGGAAGTGGCGCGCCAGCGTCTCCACCGCAAACACGCTGCGGTGCTGGCCGCCGGTGCAGCCGATGGCCACGGTGAGGTAGCTGCGCTGGTCGTCCTCGAAGCTGGGCAGCCAGCGCTCGATGAAGCGGTGGATCTGCGACACCATCTCGCCGACATCGGGCTGCACGGCCAGCCACTGCGCCACCGGCGCGTCGCGCCCGGTGAGGGGCCGCAGTTCGCGCACGTAGTACGGGTTGGGCAGCACGCGCACGTCGAACACGAAGTCGGCGTCCAGCGGCACGCCCTGCTTGAAGGCGAAGCTCTCGAACACCAGCGTCAGCGCCGACTCGCCCGCGCCCACGAGCTGGCGGATCCACTTGCGCAGCAGCGCGGGGCGCAGCTGGCTGGTGTCGATGACGGTGGAGATGTCGCGCAGGTCGGTGAGCAGCTGGCGCTCCAGCTCGATGGCCTCCATCAGCGCGCGGGCGTTGTCGGCCTCGTGCGGGGCCGTCAGCGGGTGCGGGCGGCGCGACTCGGAGTAGCGGCGCACCAGCGCCTCGGTGCTGGCGTCGAGGAAGATGCTGCGCACCTGCACGCCCTCGCCGCGCAGGCGGTCGATGATGGGCACCAGGGCCGGCAGGCTGGAGGCCGTGCGCACGTCCACCGACACGGCCACGCTGCGCGTGAAGTTCTCGCGCTCCAGGCGCACGAAGTCGCGCAGCAGCTCGGGCGGCAGGTTGTCGACGCAGAAGTAGCCGGCGTCCTCCAGCGCATGCAGCGCCACGCTCTTGCCCGAGCCCGAGATGCCGGTGATCAGCAGCACCTCGTCGCGCTGCGACAGGCCGTCCATCGGCGCAAACGTCGAGTCCAGGCTCATCGCGACGCCGCACGCGAGCCGCGCGGTCCTTGAAGCAGGGTCTGGGCATGGGCCATGCCCGAGAGCTTCTCACCGCCGAGCATGCGGGCGATCTCGGCGACGCGCGATTCCCCGTCGACCGCATGGATGTCCGACAGCGTGGCGCCGCCCTGCAGCTGCTTGGCGACGACGAAGTGTCGGTCGGCGCAGGCCGCCACCTGCGCCAGGTGCGTGACGGCCAGCACCTGCGCGCGGCTGCCGAGCTGCTTCATCACGCGGCCGACGGCGTCGCCCACGGTGCCGCCGACGCCGCTGTCGATCTCGTCGAAGATCAGCGTCGGGATGGCGGCGCCGTCGGCCTGCGCGGTGGTCACGGCAATCGCCAAGGCCAGGCGCGAGAGCTCGCCGCCCGAGGCCACCTTGGCCAGCGAGCGCGGCGTGCTGCCGGCGTGGCCGGCGACGCGGAACTCCACCACGTCCAGCCCGTGCGGATGCGGCTCGGGCGCGGGCTCCACGGCTACCTCGAAGCGGCCGCCAGCCATGCCCAGCGGCTGCATCGCCTGCGTCACGGCCTGCGACAGCGCCGGGGCCGCACGCCGGCGCAGCTGGCCGATGCGCCCGGCCTCGGTGCGCCAGGCCTTCTCGGCCGCGGCCTCGGCGCGTTCGAGGGCGTCGAGGTCGGCCGCTGCATCCAGCGCCGCGAGTTCGGCCTGCCAGCCGGCCAGCAGTGCCGGCAGCTCGGCCGGCGGGCGCCGGTAGCGGCGCGCCAGCGCCATCCACGCGCCGATGCGTTCGTCGAGTTCGGCCAGCCGCTGCGGGTCGGGCTCCTTGCGGCCCAGGTAGCCGGTGAGCGTGCGGGCGGCGTCCTCGAGCTGGGCCTGCGCACTGCGCAGCACGTCCAGCACCGGGGCCAGCTCGGCGTCGTAGCGCACCACCTCGTCGAGTGCGTCGATGGCGCGCGCGGCCAGCACGTCGGCGCTGTCGTCGGCATCGGAGACGGCGTCGAGCGCGGCCCGCGCGCCGTCGAGCAGCGCCTGGCCGTGCGCCAGCCGCTGGTGCTCGGCGTTCAGCGGCTCCCACTCGCCATCGGCCGGGGCCAGCTTGGCCAGCTCGCCGATCTGCCAGGCCAGCCGCTCGCGCTCGCGCTCCAGCGTGCCCTGGGCCTGGCGGGCGTCGGCCAGCGCCTGCGCGGCCGCGCGCCAGGCCTGCCAGCGCAGCAGCAACTCGCGCGTGTCGGCGCCGGCCTGTTCGTCGAGCAGTGCGCGCACCGCGGCCGGCCGCGTGAGGCTCTGCCAGGCGTGCTGGCCGTGGATGTCGACCAGCGACTCGGCCACCTCGCGCAGCTGCGTCAGCGTGGCGGCGCTGCCGTTGATCCAGGCGCGGCTCCGGCCCTGCGTGTCGATGCTGCGCTTGAGCAGCAGGGTGTCGTCGCCGTCGTCGGGTGTCCTGAAGCCGGCTTCGTCGAGCCAGCCTTTCAGGCCCGCCGGCGTGTCGAACTCGGCGCTCACCTCGGCCCGCGCCGCGCCCTCGCGCACCAGCGTGGCGTCGGCGCGGTTGCCCAGGGCCAGCTGCAGCGCATCGATGAGGATGGACTTGCCGGCGCCCGTTTCGCCCGTCAGCACGGTGAAGCCGGGGCCGAGATCCACCTCCAGCGCCGCGACGATGGCCACGTCGCGCAGGGACAGCCGACGCAACATCTAGACGACACCCTCGTACCAGCGCAGCTTGCGGCGCAGCGTGGCGTAGTAGCTCCAGCCGCGCGGGTGCAGGAAGCGCACCTGGTGCGCCGAGCGCCGCACACGCACCTGGTCGCCGGGGATGAGGCTGGCGATGTGGTGCATGTCGAAGTTCGCCGAGAGATCGCGGCCGGCGACGATGCCGATGCGCACCTCGCCGGCATCGGGCAGCACGATCGGGCGGTTGGACAGCGTGTGTGACGCGATCGGCACCACCACCCAGCCGCCGATGGCCGGGTGCAGGATGGGCCCGCCGGCGCTCAGGGCGTAGGCCGTGCTGCCGGTGGGCGTGGCCACGATCAGGCCGTCGGCGCGCAGGTTGGCGACGAAGTCGTCGTCGACGTCCACGCGCAGCTCCACCATGCTGGCGGTGGCGCCACGGCTCACGACCACGTCGTTGAGCGACAGGCCCTCGAAGATCTTGAGGCCGTCGCGCCAGACATCGCCCTCCAGCATGGAGCGGCTTTCCTGCTCGTAGTGGCCCTGGACGATGGGCGCCAGCGCCTCGCGGTACTGGCCGATCGCGACGTCGGTGATGAAGCCCAGGCGGCCCTGGTTGATGCCCACCAGCGGCACGCCGTGGGGGGCCAGTTCGCGCGCGATGCCGAGCATGGTGCCGTCGCCGCCCACGACGACGGCGAGGTCGCAGCGCGCGCCCATCTCGTCGTGGCTGAGGGCGTCGAAGTCCGTCACGCCGGTGGCCAGCGCGGTTTCGCGCTCCAGGCTCACCTCGAGCCCGCAGCCGACGAGGAAGTGCGCGATCTCCTCCAGCACCGGCCGGATGCCCCGGGCCTGGTACTTGCCCACGATCACCGCATGTCGGAAGGCGCTCGCCATGCGGACGATTACATCACAGGGCCCCTCGGAAACCGGGGGTCCCGAGGGCTTGTCCGCCGCGGCGCGGCGGGGCTCTTCCTACAATCCGCGCCATGCTGGACGACCGCGCGCGCACGTTGCTGAAGCTGCTGGTGGAGCGCTACATCGCCGACGGCACGCCGGTGGGCTCGCGCACGCTGTCGCGCACCTCGGGGCTGGATCTCTCCCCGGCCACCATCCGCAACGTGATGGCCGACCTCGAAGACCTCGGCCTTATCGCCAGCCCGCACACCAGCGCCGGGCGCGTGCCCACGGCGCGCGGCTACCGGCTGTTCGTCGACACCATGCTCACGGCGCAGCCGCTGACGCTGGGCGACTTCTCCCAGGGCAGCCAGCTCTCGCCCGACCTCGCGGCCGAACTCGCCGCCGTGCGCGACCAGCTCCACCCCGACCAGCCGCAGCGCGTGATCGCCCAGGCGGCGTCGCTGCTGTCGCAGCTGTCCAGCTTCGTGGGCGTGGTGATGGCGCCGCGCAAGGAGAGCGTGTTCCGGCACATCGAGTTCCTTCGCCTGGGCGACCGGCGCGTGCTGGTCATCCTCGTCACGCCCGACGGCGACGTGCAGAACCGCGTGCTGTTCACGGTGCGCGACTACGCGCAGGCCGAGCTCATCGAGGCCACGAACTTCCTGAACGCGCACTACGCGGGACTGGGCATCGACGAGATGCGCGACCGGCTGAAGAACGAGGTCGACGCGCTGCGCACCGAGATCGCGCAGCTGATGCAGGCGGCGGTGCAGGCTGGCAGCGAGGCGCTGGCCGAGACCAGCGACCAGGTCGTTGTCAGCGGCGAGCGCAACCTGCTGGGCGTGCAGGACTTCGGCAACGACCTCGGCAGCCTGCGTCGCCTGTTCGATCTGTTCGAGAAGAAGACCGACCTGATGCGGCTGCTCGACGTCTCCAGCCGCGCCGAGGGCGTGCGCATCTTCATCGGCGGCGAGAGCCAGGTCGTGCCATTCGAGGAGCTGAGCGTGGTGACGGCGCCGTACGAAGTGGACGGCCGCATCGTCGGCACGCTGGGCGTCATCGGCCCCACGCGCATGGCCTACGACCGCATGATCCGGCTCGTCGACATCACCGCGCGGCTGGTCGGGCACACGCTGTCGAACAAGGCCTGAAGTCCGGCCGCGCAGGCCGGCGCCTGGGGGCCGCTCCTAGAATGCCCCGAGGGGGCCGTTAGCTCAGTTGGTCAGAGCAGAGGACTCATAATCCTTTGGTCGTTGGTTCAAGTCCAACACGGCCTACCAACGTGCGGGGTGAGCGGAGCAAAACGCTTGCCTGCCAGCGGGTGAACGCCTCGCGAGCCCGGCTGCGCCGCATCGGCCTTACCCGCCGGCAGGTCACACGTTCGAGCCGGGTCGGCCAGCGGGCATCATCTGCGCCAACATGCCCACCTCCGCCTTCTTCGCCGTCTTTCGCAACGTCGCCAAGCTCGCCGCCGCGGCCGCCGACGATGTGGCCGCCCAGAGCGTGAAGCTCGCCGCCGCTGCCGACGATGTGGCGCTGATGACCGGCCGCGCCGCCGCCAAGACGGCCGGCATCGCGGCCGACGACCTGGCGGTTGGCGCCTCGAAGATGACCGGTGTCTCGCCGGCGCAGGAACTGCCCGCCATCTGGCGCATCTTCCGCGCCAGCGCCCTCAACAAGATCTGGCTCATCGCGCTGGTGCTGGCGATCGATGCGCTGTTTCCGCTGGGCATACAGATCGCGCTGGTGGCCGGTGGCCTGTACCTCGCCTACGAAGGCGGCAAGGCGGTGCTGGAGCGCCTGGGCTGGGGCAGCGGCGCGGCCGAGGTGCCCCTGACGGATGAGCAGCGCATCCGCGGCGCCATCGTCACGGACATCGTGCTGAGCCTGGAGATCCTGGTCATCTCGCTCACCGTGTCCGCGCAGTCGCCGTTCGAGCAGAAGCTGATGGTGCTGATCGCCATGAGCGTGCTGATGACGGTGGGCATCTACGGGCTCATCGCCGCGCTGGTGCGGCTGGACGACTTCGGCCTGGCCCTGGCCCGCGCGCCCGATGCCGCGCGACAGGCGATGGGCCGGCGGATCGTCTGGGCGGCACCGCGCATCCTGAGCGCGCTCGGGCCGATCGGCATGGTCGCCATGCTGGCGGTGGCCGGTGGCATCTTCACGCACCTCGTCCACTTCCAGGCGCCGCACTGGGCCCTGGGCATGGCCGTCGACATCGCCGTCGGGGCCGCCGTGGGCCTGGTGCTGGCTGCCATCGGGGCCGGGATCCAGCGCCTGGCCGCCCGCAAGGCCTGATCCTGCGGGCGAGCCCGGCGGTGCAACACGCACAGGCGCGGGTATTCGCGCAGGTCGTGGCTCAGCCAGCCGAAGCCGCCGGTCTGCTCCAGGCTGTCGGCCGTCGGCAGCCAGCGGCGGAGTCGTTTCCTGAGTTCGGCCATCCAGGTGGTGTGCGCGCCTTGGACTCTGGGGCATGCCGTCACCTCACCGGCTCTTTGGCGGCGGCACCCTCGGCCGCCGGTTCCGGCGCAAACATCACCGCGCCACGCCGCTCGCGCCAGTCGCCCAGCAGCAGCAGGATGGGGGCCGCCACGAACACCGACGTGCAGGCCGCGATGACGATGCCAAAGGCCATCGGCACCGCAAAGCTGGCCACGGCGGAGCCGCCCCAGATGGCCAGGGGCAGGATCGCGAGGAACGCCGTCACCGAGGTGTACAGGCTGCGTGTCAGCGTCTGGTTGATGGACTTGTCGATCACCTCGCGCAGGCTGCGGTTGCGCCGGCTGTGCAGGTTCTCGCGCATGCGGTCGTAGACCACGACCTTGTCGTTCACCGAGTAGCCAACCAGCGTCAGCAGCGCGGCGATGGCCGTGAGGCTGAAGTCGAGCCGCGTCCACGCGAAGACGCCGAGCGTGAGCACGACGTCCAGCACCAGCGTGGCGATGGCGCCCACGGCAAACGGCCACTCGAAGCGCACCCAGATGTAGACGAGCATCGCCAGCGCCGCCAGCACCACGGCCAGCAGGCCGGCGCGCGTGAGCTCGCCACTCACCTTGGGGCCGACCACCTCGCTGCGCTCGAAGCTGGCCGCGGGATCGATGGCGCGCATCGCGGCCTTCAGCGTTTCGACGGCCTGGGTCTGCGCGACCTCGCCGCCGGGCTGCCGTTCCACGCGAACCAGCAACCGGTCGCCCTTGCCCATGGTCTGCAGCGAGACCTCGCCCAGGCCGAGGGTGTCCAGCTCGGCGCGGAAGCGGGCCAGGTCGTCGGGCTTCGACACCGCCACCTCCATCTGGATGCCGCCGCGGAAGTCGATGCCGAAGTTCAGCCCCGGCTTGGCCAGCGACACCAGCGAGGCCAGCGCCAGCACCGCCGACACCACCATCGTCGCCACACCCAGGCGCATGAAGCCGATGCTCGTGCCGTCCGGCACGGGCCTGAAGCCGAACAGCGGCCGGATCTCCAGCGTCTTGAGCTTGCGACGCCGCGCGATCGACAACATGGCCACCTTCACCACCGAGACGGCCGTGAACATCGAGATCACGATGCCCAGCGCCATGGTGATGGCAAAGCCCCGCACCGGCCCGGAGCCGAACGAGAACAGCAGCACCGTGGCGATCAGGGCCGTGACGTTGCTGTCCATCACCGTGGCGTAGGCCCTGCGGAAGCCCGCGTCGATGGCGGTCAGGGCCGGTTTGCCCTTGAGCGTTTCCTCGCGGATGCGCTCGTTGATCAGCACGTTGGCGTCCACCGCCAGCCCGATGCCCAGCACGATGCCGGCAATGCCCGGCAGCGTGAGCGTGGCGCCCAGCAGGCTCATGCCGGCGAGGGTGAGCACGACGTTGATCGCCAGCGCGGCGTTGGCCACCAGGCCCCAGCCGCCGTACAGCACCACCATGAAGGCGAACACGAAGACGAAGGCGCCGATGCCCGCCAGGATGCCCTTGCGGATGACGTCGCTGCCGAGGTCGGCGCCGACGCTGCGCTCCTCGATCACGGTCAGCTTGGCCGGCAGCGCGCCGGCCCGCAGCAGCGCGGCCAGCGTGCCGGCCTCCTGCACCGTGAAGCCACCGGAGATCTGCCCCGAGCCGCCGGTGATGGGCTCGCGGATCACGGGTGCGCTCAGCACCTTGTCGTCGAGCACGATGGCGAACGGGCGGCCGACGTTGGCCTCGGTGATGGCCGCGAAGGCGCGGGCGCCGGCGCGGTCGAATCGGAAGTTGACGACCGGCTCGCGCGTCTCGGAGTCGAAGCCCGCGCTGGCGTCGACCAGCCGGTCGCCCGACAGCACGACGCGGCGATTCACCGGGTACTGCTGGCCTTCGGCGTCCTGCAGCTGGCGCACGCCTTCGGGGCTGGCCTCCTCGCCGAGCAGATGAAAGCTCATCTTGGCGGTCGAGCCCAGCAGCGCGCGCAGCTGGGCCGGGTCCTGCAGCCCGGGCAGCTGCACCAGGATGCGGTTGGGCCCGACGCGCTGGATGGTGGGTTCCGAGACGCCGACCTGGTCGACGCGCTTGCGGATGACCTCCAGGCTCTGCTCCACCGCGCGGTCCAGCATGCGCTTCAGGCCGTCTTCGGTATACGACAGCTCCAGGCGGCCGGCCTCCGTCTGCCGTCTGCCGATGTCGGGCCGCCCGTCGGGCCCTGGCGTGACCAGGCTCTCGAGCGGGGTCAGGGACTGTTCGGTCTGCGAGGGCTCGCGCAGCTGCACCACCACGCGCTGGGCGCCGGTGCTGACGCCGCTGGTGCGGATCTGAGCCTCGCGCAGCACGCGCCGGGTGTCGTCGGCCAGCGTGCGAAGGCGTTCGTCCTGCAGCGCGGTGGCATCGACCTCGAGCACGAGGTGAGAGCCACCCCGCAGGTCGAGGCCCAGCGCCACGGGGCGGTCGGGCAGGAAGGCGGGCCAGCGTTCGAGCACGGATGCCGGCAACACGTTCGGCAGCGCGAACAGGAAGCCGGCCAGGATGAGGGCCAGGTACACGGCCACCCGGTACGGTGAGTTCTTCATGGGCAAGGTCGGATGGGCGCCCGCAGGGCGATGCCCGGCGAGCGCCGTTGAAGGTGGATCCGCTTTGGCGCGCCGCGGGCGCGCTGGCGTCAGGCCGCTGCGGGGGGATCGCGGCAGCCCCGCGCCGGTGCACAGACCGAGCGGACCTGGGCATCGCCGGTGGCAGCAGGCCCCGCCGCGGTGGCGGGCTACGGCGCCGGCGCGCTCTCGGGTGCCGGCAGTGCCGGCGGCAGGTTCAGGGTGGCGTGGTCAGGCTGCCAGGTCGTGCCGGCGCTGATGGTCTGCCCGATGGCGAGCTCGCGACGCTGGCCCCGCCACGCGGTGGCGCTGCCGCTGGGCCGGTGCAGCTGTTCGTGGCCGGCGCCCGGTGCGCGGTCGAACTGTGTGTAGTCGGGGGCCGGCGGCGCGGTGGCGGGGCGCGCGAGCAGGGCCAGCCCCAGGGCCAGGACGAGCCCGATCCACCAGACGCGGGCCAGGTTCATCGGCCCGCTTCCCCGAGTGCCTGTGACCCGGGCCCCGACGCCCCGGGCCGGACAGCCGCGGCCCCAAAGTCAGAGGCGGCGGTGAGGGGCTTCATGGCGGGCGGGTCGGCGGCAGGGGTGACGAGACTACGCGCTGCCGCGCCAGGGCCGCATCAACATCCCAGGAATGCCTTGCTGATGGTCGGGTCGTCTGGCTCTGGGCCGGGTCCGCCACGGTGGGCTTAAGGCCACCGTGGCTTCATGGGGGCTGGGCGGCGAATGCCGCGCCCGAAGGCGGAAACCTGCGCGAAGGACGCGGCCACGGGCTGGAGAACTGACCGTTGACGGGGCCTGCCCGAGCGTGGTCGGGATCCGCCCTGATCTCGCGAGGCCATGGTCAACGCTCCTCCGTGTTCGCGGCACCCCGCCGCGTCTTCCACAGCGAGAACAGGATGCCGCCGGCCAGCAGGCCCGCCGTCACCGACAGGCTCAGCGCCGCGGGCACCTTGCCGTCGAACAGCCAGTCGCCCAGGAAGATCTTGGCGCCGATGAAGATCAGCACGATCGCCAGCGCGTACTTCAGGTAGTGGAAGCGGTGCACCACCGCCGCCAGCGCGAAGTACAGCGCGCGCAGGCCCAGGATGGCGAAGATGTTGCTCGTGTAGACGATGAAGGCGTCGGGCGTGATGGCAAAGATCGCCGGCACCGAGTCGATGGCGAACACCAGGTCGGCGATCTCCACCAGCACCAGGCACAGGAAGAGGGGCGTGGCCCACAGCACCGTCTTGCCGGTACGGGGGTCGGGCTGGCGCACGAGAAAGGCCTGGCCGTGCAGCTGCTCGGTCACGCGCAGGCGCTTGCGCAGGAACTTCAGCACCGGGTTGTTCTCGATGTCCGGCTTGCTGTCCATCATCACGATCATCTTCACGCCGGTGGCGATCAGGATGACGGCGAACAGGTACATGACCCACGCGAACTCCATCACCAGCGCGGCACCCAGGCCGATCATGACGGCGCGCAGCACGATGACACCCAGGATGCCCCAGAACAGCACGCGGTGCTGGTACTCGCGCGGCACCGCGAAGTACGTGAAGATCATCGAGATGATGAACACGTTGTCCAGCGCCAGCGTCTTCTCCACCAGGTAGCCGGTGGTGTAGAGCTGCACGGCCGTCCAGGCGCGCTCGCCGGGTTCGGTGGCGGCGGCGATCTGCGGGTCGACCGAGCTGGTGCCGGAGTAGGTGTAGTAGATCCAGTACACCGCGCCGGCCCAGGCCAGGCCGAGGCCGATGTACAGCGCCGACATGTTCAGGCACTCGCGCACGCCGATCTCGTGCGCCTCGCGGTTCATCACGCCCAGGTCGAAGGCCAGGATGGCCAGCACGACGGCGATGAAGGCCAGCCAGATCCAGACGGGCATGCCGAGCCAGGCGGTGAAGAGGAAGTCCACGGGTTCCCGAAGAGAGGTTGCGAAGCCGCGGATGATGGTGAGGCGCGGGCTTCGCCTCAAGCGCACCTAACATGACGGCTACTTCGGTTTTTCCGAACCTGCACAGGACTGCGACGACATGAGCTCGCTCAACTACCGGCACCTGCACTACTTCTGGGTCGTGGCCAAGGAGGGGGGCTTCGCCAAGGCCTCGGCCAGGCTGGACATGGCCGTGCAGACGGTGAGTGCCCAGGTGAAGGAACTGGAGCGCGCGCTCGGCCACCAGCTGCTGAAGGTCGAGGGCCGCCGCGTGCTGCTGACCGAGGCCGGCGAGGCCGCGTTCTCGCGGGCGGAGGAGATCTTCCGCATCGGGCAGGCGTTGCCGGTGGCCGTGCGGGACGCGGCCGGGCGTCGATCGGTCCGCCTCGCGGTGGGCTTCTCGGACGGCATCTCCAAGCTCGCGGCGCGGGCGATCCTGCGGCCGGCGCTGCAGACGCCCGACCTGCACCTGGTCTGCCACGACGGCGAGTTCGAGCAGCTGCTCGCGCAGCTGGCGCTGCACCACCTCGACCTGGTGCTGGCCGATCGCCCGGCGCCGCCGAACCCGGCCCTGCGGGTGCAGAGCGAACGGCTGGCCTCGTCGGCCGTGGACTGGTACGGCCACGGCAGCCTGGTGCGCCGGGCGCGGGGGCGGCCCTTGGCGGCCAGCCTGTCGGAGCTGCCGGTGCTGCTGCCCACCACGCACTCGGTGGTGCGCAGCTCGATCGATCGCTGGTTCGAGGACCAGGGCATCAGGCCGCGCCTGGCCGGCGAGTTCGAGGACAGCGCGCTGATGGCCGTGTTCGCGGCCCAGGGCCTGGGGGTGTTCCCGGTCAGCCGGCTGGGCGTCGACCCGCTGGGCGTGCTGGCTGGGTTGCGGCTGCTGGGGCGGTGCGAGGAGATCCGGGAGAACGTCTACGCCATCCGACCCCGCCGCGGCATCCCGCACCCTCTGGTGGAGCAGCTTCTGGCGGCCGAGCGTGCCGCCGAATCACCGCAGCGGTGAGCTCGCTCACGGCTTCAAGCCTCCCGCCAGCCTACGCCCGCGCAGGGCCGGCGCCTCAGGGCAGCGTGAAGCGCGCCGTAGCCGGCTTGCCCTGGACCGTCACCACGGCCACCGCCTTGGTGCCCTTGCCCACCTTGAAGCTGCCGGTGGCCTCCAGCTTGTCGCCCACGGGCTTGAGCTCGACCTCCTGCTTCTCGGAGCCGGTCAGCAGCGTGAGCTTCGCGCTGGCCTTGGTGATGTCGACCTTCTTGCCGTGGTCGCGCAGGTAGAGCTGGATCACGTTGGCCTTGGCCACCAGTTCGTAGTCCATGTCCTTGACTTCGACCACCACGCCGCCGTGCTTGGGCGTGTGGTCGTGTGTGCCACCGGCGTGGGCGGCGCCGGCCAGGGCCAGGGTGAAAGCGATCGTGGTGACAGCAAGGAGCGGCGTCTTCATGGGATTCCTTTCGGCAGGGTGGGGGCGGGAAGAAGTTGAGGTCGGGTTCACAGGGCCTCGGCGTCCTTGGCGTCCATCAGCTTCTCGGCCGGCCGGCGGCCGAACAGCCAGAACATCACGGGCGTGAGGAAGGTGTCGAGCAGCGTGGAGCTGATCAGGCCGGAGAAGATCACCACGGCCACCGGGTGCAGCACCTCGGTGCCGGGCCGCTCGGCCTCGAAGAGCAGCGGCGCCAGCGCAAAGGCTGTGACGAGCGCCGTCATCAGCACCGGGCTCAGCCGCTCCAGCGATCCGCGGACGATCATGGCCTGGTCGAAGCGCTCGCCCTCGAAGCGCATCAGGTTGATGTAGTGGCTGACCTTCAGGATGCCGTTGCGCACCGAGATGCCGGCCAGCGTGACGAAGCCCACCATGGCCGCCACGCTCAGCGGCTGGCCCGACAGCCACAGCCCGATGACCGCACCCACCAGCGCCAGCGGGATGTTCACCATGATCAGCGCCGACAGCACCACGCTGCGGTAGCGGCTGTACAGCACCGCGGCCATCAGCGCGAGCGAGACGACGGACAGCAGCCCGATCAGGCGCGAGGCTTCTTCCTGCGCCTGGAACTGCCCGCCCAGCGTGATGAACATGCCCTCGGGCAGCTTCGTCCCGGCCGCCACCTGGCGGATGTCGGCCACGATCTCCGAGAGCGCCCGGCCCGAGGCGTTGGCCGACAGCACGATGCGCCGCTTGCCGTCGTCGCGGCTGATCTGGTTGGGGCCGTCGCTGTCCTCGATGCTCGCCAGCTTCGACAGCGGGATGCGGCCCCGGGGCGTCTCGATCAGGATCTGGCCCAGGCCCTCGATCGAGCGCGCCGATTCCGGCAGCCGCACCACGAGTGCGAAGCGCCGGTTGCCCTCGACGATCTGCGCCACTCGCTCGCCTTCGACCAGGCCCTGCAGCGTGGCCAGGATCTGCGTCGCCGGCACGCCGTACTGCGCCGCGGCGGCGTAGTCCACGCGCACCTTGATCTGTGGCGCCAGCACCTGCTTCTCGATCTGCAGGTCCGCGATGCCGGGGATGGTGGCCAGCCTGGCGCGCAGCGCATCGGCCTGGCCGCGCAGGGCGTCGAGATCCTCGCCGAAGATCTTGATCGCGATCTGCGAGCGCACGCCCGAGAGCATGTGGTCGATGCGGTGCGAGATCGGCTGCCCCACCTCGATGGCGGCGGGCAGGTTCACCAGCCGGCTGCGGATGTCGGCGCGCACGGCGTCCATGCTGCGCGTCAGCTGCTCGGCCGGCACGATGCCGACGTCGAGTTCGCTCACATGCACGCCCTCGGCATGTTCGTCGAGCTCGGCCCGGCCGCTGCGGCGGCCCACGTGCGTGACCTCCGGCACCTGCGAGATCAGCACCTCGGCCTGACGCGCCAGCGCCGAGCTCTCGCTGAGCGTGACGCCGGGGTTCAGGCGTATGCCCACCAGCAAGGTGCCCTCGTTGAACGGTGGCAGGAAGGTCGTGGGGAAGAAGGGCACGGCCGCTGCGGCCGTGAGCACCGCCACGCCGGCGGCGGCCAGCGCGGCGCGCGGCCGATCCAGCACCGCCTGCAGGGCGCCGCGGTAGTGCCGCTTCAGCCAGGCCAGGGCGCGCGTGTCGCCGTGGTCCAGCGTCTTCAGGCGCGGCAGCAGGTAGTGGCTCAGCACCGGCGTCACCGTCACCGACACCAGCAGCGAGGCCAGCGTCGACGCGATGAAGGCCACGCCCAGCGGCACGAAGAGGCGCCCCTCGATGCCCGGCAGCGCAAAGAGCGGCAGGAACACCAGCACGATGATCACCGTGGCGTACAGGATGCCCGAGCGCACCTCCATCGAGGCCTGGGCCACCAGCTGCAGCGTGGGCATGCGCTCGTGCAGCGGCTTCGCACGGTCCTGCTTCAGCCGGCGCAGGATGTTCTCGACGTCCACCACCGCGTCGTCCACCAGGCCGCCGATGGCGATGGCGAGGCCGCCGAGCGTCATCGTGTTGATCGACAGGCCGAAGTGGCGGAAGACCAGCGCGGTGATGAAGATCGACACCGGGATGGCGGTGAGTGCGATGACGGTGGGCCGGATCGTGCCGAGGAAGAAGAACAGGATCACAGCGACGAAGATCGACGCGCCGATCAGCTTGCCCTGCAGCGTGGTGATCGAGGCCTCGATGAAGCTGGCCTGGCGGAAGGTCACCCGCGGTGCGTCCATGCCCGCGGGCAGCGAGGTCTTCAGCCCCGCCAGCGCCTCTTCGATGGTGCGCGTGAGCGCCACCGTGTCGGCCGCGGGCTGCTTGTGGATGCCCAGGATCACCGCCGGCCGGCCTTCGAAGCCGCCCTCGCCACGCTTGACGGCCGCGGCGAAGCTCACCTCGGCGATCTGCCGCAGCAGGATGGGCTGGCCGCGGTTCGCGCCAACCGCCAGGTTGCTCAGGTCCTCGAGCCGCGCCGTGCGGCCGAGATGCCGAATCAGCACCTCGCGCCCGTTGAGCTCCAGGAAGCCCCCCGAGGTGTTGGCCGAGAAGCCGCGCAGCGCCGCCTCCAGCTGCTCGTGCGTGATGCCGAGCTCGGCCATGCGCGCGGTGTTCGGCTGCACCTGGAACTGCCGCACCTCGCCGCCGATCGGGATGACCTGCGCCACCCCGGGCACGGCCAGCAGCCGCGGCCGCAGCACCCAGTCGGCGTACTCGCGCACGGCCATCGGGCTGATCTTCTGCACGTCGACGGGAATCGCGATCTGCATGATCTCGCCCATGATCGAGCTGATCGGGCCCATGCGCGGCACCAGGCCTTCGGGCAGGCCCTCCTCCATCGCCGACAGGCGTTCGGCCACCAGCTGCCGGGCGCGGTAGATGTCCACGCTCCAGTCGAACGTCACGTAGAGGAACGAGAGCCCGGCCGACGAAGTGGAGCGCACGCTCTCCACGCCCGGCAGGCCGCTCATCGTCGTCTCCAGCGGCGCGGTGATGAGCTGCTCCACCTCTTCGGCGGCCATGCCGCCGGCCTCGGTCATGATGGTGACCGTGGGCTTGTTGAGATCGGGGAACACGTCCACCGGCGTGCGCGTCAGCGTGAACGCGCCGTAGACCATCAGCACGACGGCCGCGATCAGCACCAGCAGCCGGTTGGCCAGACTGCTGTCGAGGAGCCACTTGAACATGAGGGCTCCCGCTCAGCGGACCTGGTTGATCAGCGTGGCGCCCTGCGTGGCGACGCGGTCCCCGGCCTTCAGGCCCGAGGTCACCACCACGCGCACGCCGTCCAGCGGCACGGTGGTCACCACGCGTGGCTCGAAGCGCTCCGGGGCCGCCTTCACCCAGACGATGGTCTGGTTGGCCGGGTTGCGCATCAGCGAGGCTGAAGGCACCGCGATGCCCTGCACCGTCGTCCGGCCCTGCACGAACACGCGCACCGGCTGGCCCACGGCCAGCGCCGCCAGCGGCCGGCCCTGGGCGCGGAACACCAGCGGCAGCGCCTGCTCGCGCAGGCTGCGCGCGGCGCCGACGAAGACCAGCGGCACACGCTCGCTGCCGATGGCGATGCTCGCGCTGCCCACGTCGGTGGCGATGGCGGCATCGAAGGCCAGCGCCTCGATGCGCAGGCGCGCCGGGTCGACGATCTCGAACAGCACCTCGCGCGCATCGACGACCTGCCCCGAGACGACGTGGGCCGAGGCGATGACGCCCGAGACCGGCGCGACCAGCGCCTCGCGCGGGGCCAGGCCCGTGCCGAGCGCCGCGAGGCGCTCGGCCAGGCTCCGGGCCTCGCTCTCGGCGGCCTCGATGTCCTTGCGCGGCACCGTGTCGGCCAGCTCCTTCAGCCGCGCGACGCGCTTGTCGGCCAGCGACTGCGCGGCCCGCCACTCGGCCCGCTGCGCGGCCTGGCTGGCTTGCTCGATGGGCGAGGCCGAGCTCACGACGTAGGCCAGCACCTCGCCTTGGCGCACCGCCTGCCCGGGGTTGGGCAGGCCACGCGGCCCGGGCTCGATGCGGCCGGCGTTCAGCGGCTGCACCTTGCCGCCGGCGTTGGGGTCCATCACCACCAGGCCGTTCAGTTCGAACGAGCGCGGCAGCGCGGCCGCCTCGGTGGGCAGCGTGCGCACGCCCAGCTGGCGCTGCGCCGCCTTGGGCAGGAACACGCTGCCATCCGGCAGGCGCTGCGGGCCGTTGGCGCTGGGGGCCGCGGGGGCGTCGCCATGGTCGTGTCCGGGGCCGGCCTGCACCGGCGCGTGCAAGCCCGTGGCCGCGCCGAGGGCCAGGACCAGCGCGCCCAGCTTGAAGAGGCGATGGGTGTTCATGCAGCGGCTCCGGCCTGGCCTTGGCGGCGGGCCGCGACGCGGCGGCCCAGGAAGACGAGGACGGCCAGTGCAGCCAGCGCGGCTGCGGCCCAACCCGCGTATTCGGTCCAGGCGTGGCTGTGTGCGGCCTCGCCGGCCGGCGCGTCCTCGGGCAGCTCGAGCTCACCGGCCAGCAGGTCCATCTCGGCGCCGGCGGTCACCGTGGCGGTGATGGGCAGGACGCCGGGTTTCGGTACCTCGGGGAGCAGCACGTCATAGGTGTCGTCGTGCGCCTCGGCCTTGAACTTCGTGCCGGCGATCTCGAGCTCGATCTTCGCCCCGGTGACGGGCGTGTTGTCGGCGGCACGATCCAGGTACAGCGTGATCAGCTTGCCGTCGAGCACGCCGACCAGCTCGAAGGCTTCGGAGACGGCGGCAAAGCGCGGCAGCGCCGGCCCGCCGGGTGCGGACGCGGCGGCGCCATGGTCATGGTCGTGGCCGGGGCCGGCCTGTGCGGCGCCCGGCCAGGTGGTGGCCAAGCTGATCAGCAGCACGGCCAGGGTGGAGAGGAGCTTCATGATCGGGATTCGGTTGGCGTGGTGGGTGCGGTCGTGGCGCTCACGGCGGCAGCAGGCCCAGGGCCTGGCGCCAGGCCGAGATCGCGGCGGCCAGCTCGATGCGGCTGCGGGCGGCCTGACGCTCTGATTCGGTGGCCTCGGCCTCGAGGCGGAGGCGGGTGGGCAGGTCGGTCTCGCCCAGGCGGAAGGACTTCTCGAAGAAGCCGCGGGTCTCGCGAGCCAGCGTGGCGCGGCGTTCGGCCGCGGCCAGCTGCCGCCGTGCCGCTTCGACGCGGGCGACGGCGGCCTCGCGCTCCGCCTGCAGCCGGGCGCGGTCGAGCGCCAGCTGGGCCTGGGCCTCGGTGGCCTCGGCGCGCGCCGCGGCCACGCGGGACTCGTGGCGCGGGCCGCCGCCGAAGGGGATGCGCAGGGCCAGCGTCACGGTCTGGCCGTAGCGCTCGCCCGCTGTGCCACGGTCGCGCGTGGCGGCCACGGCCAGTTCGGGGTTGGCGCGTGACTGCGTGGCCGCCAGCGCCGCCGACCGCTCGGCGAGGGTCGTGCGGTCCTGCAGGTCGAGGAGAGCAGGGTGGTCGGGTGCCTCGGCGGCGCCGGGTTCCGGCTCGGCCACGACTTCGGGCGCGCCGGCGATCGGCAGGCCGGACAGCGCCTTCAGCGGCTGAAGCGCCGCCGTGGCCGCCGACTCGGCCTGGGCCACGGCCGCCTCCGCGGCCGCCACGGCGCTGTCGGCCTGGTGCTGGTCGGCGCGCGCCAGCTCGCCGGCCTTGGCGCGGCGTGCCACATCGGCCGCGATGCGCCGTGCGCTGTCGAGCTGGGCGCGTGTGATGTCCACGTCGACGGTGGCACGCTGCCATTGCCACCACAGCTCGCGCACCGAGCCGGCGAGTCGCCAGCGGGCCGCGCGGGCGCGGCTGTCGGCAGCGGCCAGCGCGGCGTCGGCCAGCGCACCAGCGCCGCGGCGCTCGTTCGGCAGCCACAGGGGCACGGCGATGCCCACCTCCAGCTCGCGCGCGCCGTCGTTGCCGGTGATCCGGTCGGTGCGGTGGCGGGCTTCCACGGCCGGGGGCTCCGGGGTCCAGGCCCCGGCGGCGCGCTGCTGGGCCCGTGCGGCGTCGCGGCGGGCCTGCAGGGCCTGGGCCTCAGGCTGCAGGGCCCAGGCGGCCTCGAAGAGGTCCTTCAGGCTGGGCGGCGGGTTGGCCGTGGCGATGGCCTGCGCCGATGCGCCCGGGCCGATGCCCGCCAGCAGCGCGGCCAGCAGGGCCTGCCGCCAGGGAATCGCTGTTCGTCTTCTCGGATGCATCCGATGCTCCAGTGTTGAGATCGACACACGGGAGATCGGCGAGGGGCGACCACAAGGTCGCGTGGCTCAGGGGCGTCCGCGCGACCTGCGCGGACGTCTTCAGGGCTGGGAGAAGCCCGCCTCGCCGATCAGGCGAGGCGCGCCCACTGCGGGCGTTCGGGCTGCTCGGGTGCGTGATCGGCCTGGCGCCGATCGGCCGGCGCGGCCGGCGCATCGGCCACCTGGGGCGCCCAGGCCGTCGCGGCCCGGTCGACCAGGCCGCTGCCCAGACCGTGGCAGTGGCCGCAGTCGGGCGCCGTGTCCGACGTCGGGGCGTCGCCCTCGGCGCCGGTGTCATCGGCGGCCGGCGTGGCGTGGCCGTGCGCCCCGTGATCGTGGTGACCGACGTGCGTGGCCCCGGCGCCGGCCGCGTGCTCGCAGTAGCGCGCCGCCGCGGCCCAGGTGGCCTGGAGCGGCAGCAGCACGAGCAGGATGAGGGCGAGCCAGCGGCGCATGGGCCGGCAGTGTAGGGGTCGCCCGTTGGCCGCGTGGCGCCAGGGCTACCGGAGGGAGCGGTGACGCCGCCCGCCGGCTCAGCGCGTCAGCGTCACCTTGGCCAGGCCCGGAGGATGGTCGGGGTCGCGGCCGCGCAGGCGGGCCAGCTGTTCGAGCATCGGGTACAGGCTCTGCACCATCGCGATGGCGTCGAGGTCGGCGTGCCCCGCCGGCACCGCCGCGAGCACGCGGCCGGTTTCCGTGGGGCTCGAGCCTTCGGGCACGACCGCCAGCACCACGGCGCCGCGGGCGTGCAGATCGCGGGCCAGGGCCAGCAGGCCCGGCTGCGCCGGCCCGCGCGGCGCGAGCACCAGCACCGGCCAGCCGGGCTGCACCAATGCCATCGGCCCGTGGGCCAGCTCGGCCCCCGAGAAGGCCTCGGCCTGGATGCCGCAGACCTCCTTGAACTTGAGCGCCGTCTCCTGTGCGACGGCCAGGCCCGGCCCGCGCCCGACGACATAGAGCTGCCGGGCCTGCAGCAGCGGCGGCAGCGCGTCCGACCAGTCCACCGCGGCGGCCGTGGCCAGCACGGCGGGCAGGGCCGACACGGCGTCGGCGAGCGCCTCGTCGGCCTGCCAGGCCGCCAGCAGCCGGGCGCCGGCCACGAGCTGCGCGATCACGCTCTTCGTGGCCGCGACGCTGCGCTCGGGCCCGGCGTGCAGCCCCAGCACCTGGCTGGCCGCGGCGGCCAGCGGCGATGCCGTGTCGTTGACCAGCGCCACCGTGTTCGCGCCACCACGGCGCAGCGCCTGCATCGACTCGACGAGGTCCGGACTGCGCCCCGACTGCGACCAGGCCAGCGCCAGCAGGCCCTGGGCGTGCAGCGGGCTGCCGTAGAGCGTGGTCAGCGAGGGCGGCAGCGAGGTCACGAGCCGCCCGAGCCGCGCCATCACGAGGTAGGCCACGTGCTGGGCGGCATGGTCCGAGCTGCCGCGCGCCAGCGTCACCACGCCGCGCGGGGGCTCGCGGCGCAGGCGTTCACCGAGGGCGGCCAGGGCGTCGGCGTCCCGCGACAGCAGCTCGGCCACGCGCT
>JAIXTY010000001.1 GCA_027483705.1 Rubrivivax sp. | reverse complement strand
TCACGTCGCGGATGCTCGGGCTATCGGTGATCAGCATCACCAGCCGGTCGATGCCGATGCCGCAGCCGCCGGCCGGCGGCATGCCGTACTCGAGCGCGCGGATGAAGTCGGCGTCGTAGTGCATGGCCTCGTCGTCGCCGGCGTCCTTGTTGGCCACCTGGGCGCGGAAGCGGGCGGCCTGGTCCTCGGCGTCGTTCAGCTCCGAGAAGCCGT
This sequence comes from Rubrivivax sp., assembly GCA_027483705.1. Classification (GTDB taxonomy): domain Bacteria; phylum Pseudomonadota; class Gammaproteobacteria; order Burkholderiales; family Burkholderiaceae_C; genus Rubrivivax. Next base: position 22,451 of record JAIXTY010000001.1, on the reverse strand, counting down.
TGGCCACCTCGCGGCCGGTGATGAACAGCTCGAAGCGCTCGGTCACCTGCGGATTGGTGTCGGAGGCGCGCGCCAGCGGGCTCACCTCGACGGGGTAGTCGATGATGAACGTGGGCTGCCACAGCTTCGATTCGACCTCGGCCTCGAACAGGCCGAACTGCAGCTCGGCCAGGCGCCAGTGCGCGGGGGCCTCTTCGCCGGCGGCCACGATGCGCGCGCGCAGCACGGCCGGGTCGTCGGCTTCGGCTTCCGAGAGCCCCGCGATCTGGATCAGCGATTGCCGCACGCTCAGGCGCGCAAACGGCTCGTCCAGGTGCACCGGCTGGCCGTTGTAGCTGACACGCGCCGAGCCCGTGGCCACGCGCGCCGCGTGGCGCAGGATGGCCTCGGTGAAGTCCATCAGTTCCACGTGCGACCAGTAGGCCGCGTAGAACTCCATCATCGTGAACTCGGGGTTGTGGCGGACCGAGATGCCTTCGTTGCGGAAGTTGCGGTTGATCTCGAACACACGCTCGAAACCACCCACCAGCAGCCGCTTCAGGTACAGCTCGGGCGCGATGCGCAGGAACATCTCCTGGTCGAGCGCGTTGTGGTGTGTGACGAAGGGCTTGGCGTTGGCGCCGCCCGGGATGGGGTGCAGCATCGGCGTTTCGACCTCGAGGAAGCCGTGCTCGACCATGAAGCCGCGGATCGAGGCCACCGCCTTGCTGCGCGCCACGAAGCGCGCACGCGCCGCGTCGTCGGTGCTGAGGTCGACGTAGCGCTGCCGGTACTTCTGCTCCTGGTCCGTCATGACGTGGAACTTGTCCGGCAGCGGGCGCAGGCTCTTCACCAGCAGGCGCAGGGCCGTGGCGCGCACCGAGAGCTCGCCGGTCTTGGTGCGGAAGAGGGTGCCCTCGCAGCCGAGGATGTCGCCGAGGTCCCCGTGCTTGAAGGCGGCCAGCGCGTCGGGGCCGACGGCGTCCTGCGTGACGTAGATCTGGATGCGGCCGGTGCCGTCCTGCAGTGTGCCGAAGGCGGCCTTGCCCATCACGCGCTTGAGCATCAGCCGGCCGGCGATGCGCACGGCGATGGCCTTGGGCTCCAGCGTCTCGTTGGGCTCGTCGGCGTGCGCGTGGTGCAGGTCGGCGGCGTGGTGCTGCGGGCGGAAGTCGTTGGGGAAGGCCACGCCCTGCTGGCGCAGCGCAGCGAGCTTGGCGCGGCGTTCCGCGATCAGGGTGTTGTCGTCATCCATGGGGCGGCGATTCTAGGAGCGGGCCCTGGCGCGGCGCTGTCGATCGTCCGGCATACGAGAATCCGCACCGCATGCGTGACGCCGAGCGCTGGACCCCAAGCAAGTACGTGCCGCACCGCGGCCGCTGGCGCGGCTCGCGCGACGCCGCCGCGCTGGGCGTGGGCTCGCGCCTGACGGCCGACCGCGTGGTGGCCTGCTACGAGGCCGCGCTGCCCGCCCACGCCCGCGGCGACCTGCTCGACCTGGGCTGCGGCACCGTGCCGCTGCACGGCCTGTACGCGCCGCACGTGGCCAGCGTCACCTGCGTCGACTGGGCAGCCTCGCCGCACGCCACGAACCACATCGACACCGAGGCCGACCTGTCGCAGCCGCTGCCGCTGGCCGATGCGGCCTACGACACGGTGATCCTGTCCGACGTGCTGGAGCACGTGCCCGAGCCGCGCCTGCTGCTGCGCGAGATCGCCCGCGTGCTGCGCCCCGGGGGCCGGCTGCTGATGAACGTGCCCTTCCTGTACGGGCTGCACGAGCTGCCGCACGACTACTTCCGCTACACGCGCTTTGCGCTCGAACGCATGGCCGGCGAGGCCGGCCTGGAGGTTCTGGAGCTGCGTGCCACCGGCGGCAGCCTGCATGTGCTGGCCGACCTGCTGGCCAAGCACCTGGCCCGCCTGCCGCTGCTGGGCCGGCCGCTGGCGATGGCGGTGCAGGGCGCGGTGTCGCTGCTGGACCGCACGGCGCTGGGCGCGCGTGTGGCGGCGAAGACGGCCGAGCGCTTTCCGGCGGGCTACTTCCTGGTGGCGCGGCTCGTGGCGCGGCGCTGACCCCGCCTCTGCATCCGGCGCCGGCCCGCTTGCGTACAGTCGCCGCATGAAGACCACTCTCCGAGCCACGGCCGCAGCGGCACGCGTGGCCGTCGGCGCTGCCGGGCTGGCCACGCTGGGCCTGCCCCTGCCGGCACTGGCCAACCATGGCGCCACGGCCGACCCGATCCCCCAGAGCGTGGTCGTCACCGGCCACTACGACAACGCCGTCGGCAGCCACGACGCCGCCTCGGCCGGCACGGTGCGGCGCGAGGCGCTGCTGGCGCGCCCCATCCAGCGCCCGGGCGAGGTGCTGGAGTTCGTGCCCGGCGTCGTCGTCACGCAGCACTCGGGCGAGGGCAAGGCCAACCAGTACTTCCTGCGCGGCTTCAACCTCGACCACGGCACCGACTTCGCGGTGCGCGTAGACGGCATGCCCATCAACATGCCCAGCCACGGCCATGGCCAGGGCTACAGCGACCTGAACTTCCTGATCCCGGAGCTGGTGCAGCGCATCGACTACCGCAAGGGCCCGTACACCGCCGCGGTGGGCGACTTCGCCGCGGCGGGCTCGGCCGACATCGGTCTGGTGTCGACGCTGGCGCCGTTTGCGCAGATCACGCTCGGCCCCGACGGCCAGCGGCGCGTGGTGGCCGGCGGCTCGCGGCCGGTGGCCGAGGCGCTGTCGCTGTTCGCGGGGCTGGAGCTCTCGCGCGGCGACGGCCCCTGGACCGTGCCGCAGCACGCGCGCAAGGCCAGTGGCGTGCTCACGCTCACCGGCGGCACACGCGCCAGCGGCTGGCACATCAGCGCCATGGGCTACGGCCAGCGCTGGACGGCCACCGACCAGATCCCCGAGCGGCTGCTGAAGGCCGGCACCGGCTTCGGCCGCTTCGACTCGCTGGACCCCACCGCCGGCGGCGAGAGCTCGCGCGTCAGCCTGTCGGGCGACTGGCACGTCGACCACGAGACCGGGCGCAGCACCGTCTCGGCCTACGTCATCGACAGCGAACTCGACCTGTACTCGAATTTCACCTACGCCCTCGAGCGCCCGGCCGACGGCGACCAGTTCAAGCAGCACGACCGCCGCCGCACGCTGGGCGCCGACGCCAGCCACGCCTTCGACCACCGTCTCGGCGCACTGGCCGCCACCACGACGCTGGGCCTGCAGCTGCGCCACGACCGCATCCGCAACGGCCTGTACGACAGCGTGCGCCGCGTCGTCACCGCCACCACGCGCGAGGACCGCATCCGCCAGACGAACACCGCCGTCTACAGCTCGACGGCGCTGGAGCTGTCGGCCACCACGCGGGCCGTGCTGGGCCTGCGTGCCGACCACCTGACGGCCGACGTGGACGCGCTGACGCTGCCCTCGAACGGTGGCCGCGCCGACGCCTGGCGCGTGTCGCCCAAGGCCACGCTGGTGTGGGCGGCCACGCCGAAGACCGAGCTGTACCTCAACGCCGGCCGCGGCCTGCACAGCAACGACGCCCGCGGCATGACCACGCGCACCGATCCGAAGTCGGGCGATCCGGCGCAGCCCGTGCCGGCGTGGGTGCCGGTGGACGGCGCCGAGATCGGCCTGCGCACCGAGGCCGTGAAGGGCCTGCAGAGCTCCATCGTGCTGTGGGGCCTGCGCTCGGCCTCGGAGCTGGTGTACGTGGGCGACGCCGGCGGCAACGAGCCCAGCCTGGCCAGCCGCCGCCGCGGCGTCGAGATCAGCCAGCGCTGGCAGCCGCGGCCGGGCATCGTGGTCGACGCCGACCTGTCGTTCAACCACGCGCGCTTCAGCGACGGCTCGCGCATCCCCAACGCCGTCGACCGCGTGGCCTCGCTGGCCGTGACGCTGCGCGACTGGGCCGGCTTCGACGCCAGCCTGCAGTGGCGCCGGCTGGGCTCGGCCGCGCTGGTGGAGGACAACAGCCTGCGCTCGAACCCAGCGGCCACGGTGAACCTGCGCGTCTCGCGGAAGCTCTCGCCTCAGGTGACGCTGGCGCTGGACGTGGCCAACCTGCTCGACCGCGAGGTCGACGACATCCAGTACGGCTACGAGTCGCAGCTGCCCGGCGAGGCCGCCCCGGTCTTCGACCGCCACCTCCACCCTGCGGAGCCGCGCCGCGTGCGCGTGACCTTGCGTGCCAACTTCTGAACCGCTGCTGCACCGTGCCGCAGGTGCCCTGCTGGCCCTGGCCGCCGCCTGGCCCGCGCAGGCCCACGACACCTGGCTGCTGCCGCTGCCCGACACGCCGCGGGGCGAGCGCATGCTCTCGGTGGCCACCGGCGGGCAGTTCCCGCGCTCGGAAAACGGCATCCCCGTCGAGGCGCTGCGCGGCAACGGCTGCGTCGCAATCGGCACGCCGGCCGGCACCGGCTGGCCGCTGCGCTGGGCCGCCGACCGCCCCGAGTCGCTGTGGCTGCGCACCACGCGCGCCGTGCCGCCGCAGGCGCTGCTGGACTGCCGCGTGCAGACGCGCTACGAGTTCATCGAGCTCGACGAATCCAAGATCGGCATCTACCTCGACGAGGCGCGGGCCGACGCCGCGTTGCGCGAGCGCTGGGCGCAGCTGCGCGCGCGCGGCCTGCCCTGGCGCGAGCGCTACAGCAAGCACGCGCGCTGGGTGGGCACGGGCGAAGGGGCCACGACCACGCTGCCCGGGCCGCTGCCCAGCGGCGGCCCGGCGCAGGCGGCCGCGCCGGCGCTGGAGCTGGACCTGCAGCTCCAGATGCCGCAGTGGCCGCTGCGCCGCGGCGACCGCGTGCGCGGCCAGCTGCTGTGGCGCGGCCAGCCGCTGCCGAGCCACGACCTCGAACTGCGCAGCGACGCCAGCGCCATCGGCATCTGGTTCCGCACCGACGCCGAAGGCCGCGTCGAGCTGCCGCTGCCGCTGGCCGCGCGCTGGATGGTGCGCGGCATCGTGCTGCGCCCGGCCGGCGAGGCCGAGTGGGAAAGCCAGTTCCTCAGCGTCGTGTTCGACGTGCAGCCGGCGGCGCCGGGGCGCTGAGGCCCCGGCCCGGGTTTCACTCCACCGTCTGCGGCTCGGTGGTCTCGCTGGTGGGCGGCGTCACGCCGTCCAGCCGCTTCGGCGACGCACGCTCGTCGGCCGCCAGGCCGCCGACGAACTGCACGTAGGCCGCCGTCGAGGCCGTGGCGCTGGCGGGCACCGTGTCCTCGGCCACCGGCGGAGGCTCCGGGGGGCCGGCGGGGTTGTCGCCGCAAGCGGCCAGCAGCACGGCCGCCCCCAGCGCGGCGGTGCGCGCCGCGCGGTGCAGAAGCAGGGATCGCTTGGTCATGATCGGTTTCCTTCGTGCGTTCAGCGGCTGCCCGGCAGCGGGTGGTTCAGGTACGGAAAGCCCGGCAGCAGCGGCACCACCGCCTGGTCGACCGCGTCGTGCAGCTTGAAGGCCGTGGCGCCCAGCGGCACCTTCGACGGGTTGCAGTCGGCGCCGAAGCCGAGCGCGTTGGTGGTGCCGTTGGCCAGGCACAGGCCACCCATCACCGCCACCAGCGAGATGTCGACGACGTCGTCCTTCGGCCGGCGGCCGTTGGGGAAGCCGGCGTTGTCGCTGCCACCGGCGAGGATGTTGCCGACGATGCCCAGGCGGTTCTGCATCGCGAACGGCACCGGCGCGATGGCCGTGTTCAGGCGCAGCATCTCCGAGGGCACCACGCCGCGCGGCTGGTTGACGCCGGCGATGCCGGTGAGGAAGGTGGTCACGAGGTCGGTGCGCGGGAAGTTCGTCGGCGCCGTGCCCGGCAGCGCGAGCGCGATCTCCAGCAGCGCCGGCAGCGTCGGGTTGGTCACGTAGTCGGCGAACTGCGCGTCGCCGCGTGGCTGCGAGGCGTTGAACCGGTCCTTGTCCTTCAGGCCGATGACGACCTCGTTGACCAGCGGCATGCCCAGCCGCGACACCTGCACCCAGGCGCCGCCAGCCCGCTCGGTGCGCTGGTGGCCGGCGGCGGGCGTGGGGTCGAGCAGCCGCGCCTGGCGCAGGCTGGCGGTGGTCCAGGCGCCGATGACGTCGTCGCCCGCGGGCCCGCTCTTCAGGCAGCTGCGGTGCACCTCCAGCGCCAGCGAGGTGACGTTCTTGTCGCCGATGGTGTTGGGCAGCGCGCCGATCAGCGCCGGGTCGGTGATCACGGCCACCGGCGCGTTGACGAGGTCAAAGATCGTGCCCAGGTTCACCGCGAAGGCGTCCTGGCGCTGGCCCACGAACAGGCGCGCGGGCTCGCTGCAGCCGGGGATGCTGACGGTGTGGATGTGGCGGCCGGCGTAGGCGGGGTAGTCGGCGATCGTCTTGACGCCGATGTTGTCGACTGGCTTGTCGAAGCTCGTCGCGCCGCTGCCGGCCATCGTGACGGCGGCGGCCGTGCCGCCGCGGCGGTCGCCGCGCACCAGCGTCACGGTGTAGGTCTCGGCGAGGTTCAGGTTGCCGTCGCGCACGTTGCTCACGGGGCCGGCCTGGATGAGCGGGATCGCCACGTTCTTGCCGCCGACGGGCAGCGCGATGCCGCTGCCGCCGGCCGCCAGGCGGTTGCTGAAGCGGAACTGGAAGGTCAGGTCCTCGCGGCCGTCGCCGTTGTTGTCGACGTGGATCTCGTACAGCGCGTTCGGGTCCATCGAGAAGTAGTTCGGGCCGCCGTAGGCGTCCTGCAGCGGCTGGTAGTTGGCGATCAGCGTCACGTACTCGCTGCGGCCGGGCTCGTAGCTGCGGAACAGGTAGAAGTCGGTGCCGTCGACCTTGGGCGCCGTGGCGATGAACGGTGCCTCGCGGTGGCTGGAGGCGGTGGCCGGGCCGGCCAGGGCCAGCAGCGCGGCGGCCACCAGCGGGGTGGCCTTGAAGATCGGGTTGCGCATGGGGAACTCTCCTCGGGGTGGGGTGGCGCACCGGGAAGGGCGCCCGGGTTCCGATACGCCGGCCTCGCGCGGCCGGATGCCCTTGGCGCAGCGGGGCGGTCGGGCATGCATCCGCCGCGGCGGCGGCTGCGTACGGCGGCTGATTGCGGCGGCGCGCCCCCGCGGCCCGTCGGCGAGAATCCCGGCCGCCACGCCCCGTGGCCCCGAGCGACGCCCGACCCCGGCATGAGCCCTACCGATCCGTGCAACGAGCCCGTGCGCGTGGCACGCGCCGGGCACCGGCGCGCCTGGACCGGGAGCGGCCGTTGAGCTGCGCCGTCATCCTGGTCAACTGGAACGGGGCCGACGACACGCTGGCCTGCCTGCGCTCGCTGGGCCTCGGCGAGCCGGTGGCGGACGCGGCCGAGCCGCCGCTGCAGCTCATCGTCGTCGACAACGGCTCCACCGACGGCTCGCTGCCGCGGCTGGTGGCGGCCATCGAGGCGCTGGGCGTGGTGCCGGCCCGGCTCACGCGGGCCGAGGCCGTGGCCGGGCCGCTGCCGGCAGCGCCGGTGTGGCTGGTGGACGCGGGCGAGAACCTCGGCTTTGCCGCCGGTTGCAACGCCGGGCTGCGCCTGGCCCAGGCCGCGGGCTGCGAGACCACCTGCTTCCTGAACAACGACACCGTGGTCGAGCGCGACGCGCTGCCGCATCTGGTGGGGCGGCTGCTCGCCGACAGCCGCTGCTTCGCCACGCTGCCGATGATCACCGTGCACGGCACCGATCGCATCTGGAACTGCGGCGGCGAGGTCTGGCCCGTGGGCCTGCGGCGCTACCACCTGGCCGGCCGGCCGCGGCAGGAGGGCAGCCGTCGCGGCGAGATCCGCTGCAGCTTCTTCACCGGCTGCTGCTTCGTCGTGCGCACGGCCGAGTTCGTGGCGCGCGGCGGCTTCAGCGAGCGCTTCTTCTTCGGCGAGGAGGACTTCGAGCTCGGCCTGTGGATGCGCGGCCACGGCCTGCACGCCGTGTGCGTGACGGCGGCCGTCGTGCAGCACAAGGTCAGCGCCTCGTTCGGGCGTGCGTCGGGCCCACGGGCGGCCGCACGGGCCTTCATCTACTACCTCAACCGCTTCATCCACATGCGGCTGCGTCTCGGCCCCGGGCGCTGGCGGCTGTGGCTGGCGGCCTACCTGCCCTACCTCGCGCTGGTGCTGTGGCGCAGTGGCGCCGTGCCGCTGCGCGAGCTGCCCGCGTTCGTGAGCCGCCTGCTGGCGCGGGCCGGCTCGATGGACGGCGTGGCGCGGGCCGACTTCGAGGCCGTGATGGCCGGTCGCTGGTGATGGGCGGCGCCCACGATCCGGCGCGGCCGGGCCCGGTGGTGCTGCTGGCGCCGGCCAGCGTCGGCCACACGCGGCGCTGGGCCACGGCGCTGGCGGCGCGGGGCGTGCCGGTCGTGCTGGCGACGCAGCACCCCGATCCGGCCTGGCAGCCGCCCCGGGGCGTGCGCGTCGTCACGCTGCCGCACGGCGGCCTGGCGGGCTACTTCCGCAACGTGCCGGCGCTGCGCCGCCTGCTGCGGCAGGAGCGGCCCGCGCTGCTGAACGCGCACTACGCCAGCGGCTATGGCACGACGGCCGCGCTGGCCGGTTTCCGGCCCTGCCTGCTGTCGGTGTGGGGCAGCGATGTCTACGACTTCCCGTACGAAGGCCGCTTGAAGGGCTGGTGGCTGCGCCGCAACCTGCGGCAGGCCGACGCCATCGCCTCCACCAGCGAAGCGATGGCCCGGCAGGTGCGGCGCCTGGTCGAGGGGCCGCTGGACATCACGGTCACGCCCTTCGGCATCGACACCACGCGCTTTGCGCCGCTGTCCACGCCGCTGTCCACGCCGCTGTCCACGCCGGTGGTGCGCGAGACGCTGGTCGTGGGCACGGTCAAGACCCTGGCCCCGAAGTACGGCATCGACGTGCTGCTGCGCGCCTTTGCACGGCTGCGCGCCGACAGCCCGCAGCCGCTGTCGCTGCTGATCGTGGGCGGCGGCCCGCAGCAGGCCGAGCTGCAGGCGCTGGCGCAGGCGCTGGGCCTGCAGGACGCGGTGCGCTTCACCGGCGCCGTGCCGCACGACGAGGTGCCGGCCTGGCTGCAGCGCATGGACATCTACGTCGCCGCCAGCCGGCTGGACAGCGAAAGCTTCGGTGTGGCCGTGCTCGAGGCCTCGGCCTGCGGCCTGCCGGTGGTGGTGAGCGACGCGGGCGGGCTGCCCGAGGTGGTGGCCGACGGCGAGACGGGGCTCGTGGTGGCGCGCGACGACCCGGCCGCGCTGGCCGGCGCGCTGCAGCGTCTGGTCGCCGACGCCGCCCTGCGCCAGGCCTTCGGCCGGGCCGGCCGGGCGCGTGTGCAGCGCCTGTACGAATGGGACAGCTGCGTCGACCGCATGCTGGCCTGCTTTCAGCACGTGCAGGCCCGCTTCGCCGGCGCCCGCGGGCGGCAGCAGCCATGACGGAAGACCTGCTCAGCGCCCGGGTGCTGAAGCGCTCGCTGGCCTGGAACGCGCTCGGCACGCTGCTGCCCCTGGTGGTGGCGGTGCTGGCCGTGCCGCTGCTGATCACCGGGCTCGGGACCGACCGCTTCGGGCTCTTGACCATCGTGTGGGCGCTGGTCGGCTACGCGAGCCTCTTCGACCTCGGCCTCGGCCGCGCGCTCACGATGCTGGCGGCCGAACGCCTGGGGCGCGGCCAGGACGGCGAGCTCCATCCGCTGCTGTGGACGGCGCTGGGCTGGCTGCTGGGCCTGGGCCTGCTGGCGGCGCTGCTGCTGTGGGGTCTGGCGCGGCCGCTGGTGTCGGTGCTCGGCACGCCGCCGGGTCTGGTCGACGAGGCCGTGCTGGCCTTCCGCATCCTGGCCCTGGGCCTGCCGCTGGTGTTCGTGACCTCGGCGCTCACGGGCCTGCTGATGGCGCTGCAGCGTTTCGACATCCTCACCGTCGTGCGGCTGCCGCTGAGCCTGGCCACCACGCTGGGCCCGCTGCTGACGCTGCTGATCTCGCCCAGCCTGGTCTGGATCAGCCTGCTGATGCTGGCGGCGCGCCTGCTCGCCGTCGTGGCCTTCGCGTGGCGACTGGGCCGCCTGGGCGGCGGGATCGGCCGCGGGCTGATGCGGCCGGCCCGGCCCCGCGCCGAACAGTCGCGGCTGCTGCTCGGGCAGGGCGGGTGGATGACGGTCACCAACGTCGTCGGCCCGCTGATGACCTACCTCGACCGCTTTCTCGTGGGCAGCCTGCTTGGCACCGCCGCGGTGGCCTGGTACGTCACGCCCTACGAGGTGCTGGGCAAGCTGAACCTCGTCCCCGGCATCCTGCTGGGCGTGCTGTTCCCGGCGCTGGCCACGGCCTACGCGCGCGATGCCGGGCGCGCGCTGGGCCTGTACGCCGACGCGGCCGCGGTGCTGCGGCATGCGCTGTTCCCCGTGTGCCTGGCGGTGGTGCTGTTCGCCGAGGAACTGCTGGCGGCCTGGATCAACGCCGGCTTCGCCGAGCAGGCCGCGCCGGTGGCCCGCTGGCTGGCTGTTGGCGTGTGGGTGAACGTGCTGGCGCACACGCCGTTCACCTTTGTGCAGGGCGCCGGGCGGGCCGACCTGCTGGCCAAGGCGCACCTGGCCGAACTGCTGCCCTACCTGGGGCTGCTGGCCTGGTGGACGCAGGCCTACGGCATCGCCGGCACCGCGGCGGCGTGGACGGCCCGCGTGCTGGTCGACACCGTCGTCATGAACCTGATGGCGCGGCACGTGCACCGGTCGCTGTCGCGCCAGGTGCGGCTCGAGCTGCTCTGGCTCGCGGCCGGGCTGCTGGCCCTGGCCGCCGCCGCGGCCGTGCAGCCGCCCGCGGGGCGGGCCCTGGTGCTGCTGGCCGCCACCGCCGCTGCCGCGTGGGTGCTGTGGCCCTTTGCGCGGCGGCTGCTGCACCGCGGGGTTGTGGCGTGATCCGCAACGAGCCCGTGGGTGCCTGCCCGGTGTGCGGCAGCCCGGCGCGCGAGCCGCTGCACCGGGAGCTGCCCGACGACACCTTCCGCGCCGTGCCGGGCACCTGGACGCTGTGGCGCTGTCAGGCCTGCGGCAGCGCCTACCTCGACCCGCGCCCGGACCGCGCGACCATCGGCCTGGCCTACCAGCGCTACTACACGCACGCCGCCGGCCCGGCGCCGGCGGCGGCGGCGCTGTCGTGGCGCGGCCGCATCCGGCGCCGGCTGGAAGACGGCTACCTGCACCAGCGTTATGGCGCCGACCGGCCGCCGTCGCCCGTGGGCGCCTGGCTGTATGGGCTGCTGCTGCCCTATCGCCACATGGCCGATGTGCTGCACCGCCACCTGCCCGGGCCGGGCGGCGGCCGCACCTTGCTGGACATCGGCTGCGGCGACGGTGCCTTCCTGCGCCAGGCCCAGGCCTGCGGCTGGCAGGTCGAGGGCATCGACCCCGACCCGCAGGCCGCGGCCGAGGGCCTGCGCCGCGGCGTGCAGATCCGCACCGGCGGTCTGGAGACGCTGGCGCAGCGCGAGGCCGCGTTCGACGTCATCACGCTCAGCCACGTGATCGAGCACCTGCACGACCCCGCCGCCGCACTGGCCGACTGCCACCGGCTGCTCAGGCCCGGCGGGCAGCTGTGGATCGCCACGCCCAACATCGACAGCGGCGGGCACGCGCTGTTCGGCCGCCACTGGCGCGGGCTCGAGACGCCGCGGCACCTGGTGCTGTTCAACGAAGCCAGCCTGCGCCGCCTGCTGCGCGAGGCCGGCTTCCGCGGCGTGCAGCGGCGGCCTTCGCAGCTGCCCGAGCCGTTCATGCTGGCGCGGTCCAGCCAGGCGCTGGCACAAGGCTTGCCGCCACACGACGCGCCGCCGCCGCTGGCACCGGCGCTGCGGCGCCTGGTGTGGTGGCTGGCCCTGCAAGGCTGGCTGCGGCCGCGGCGCCGCGAGTTCCTCTACCTGGTGGCGCGCCGATGAGCCCCGGCACCGACACGGCCCCATCGGCGGCGGCAGACCGCCGCCAGAATGGATCGAACGCATGAAGACCACTTCCGCCCGAGAGATCATCAAGAGCCTGCTGCCCGAACCGGCCCTGGCCGCGCTGCGGCGACTGCGCCGGCGGCTCAACCGCGTGCCGGGCCACGCCGCCTTCTGCCGCGAGCTCGCCGGCAAGTCGGGCCTCGAGATCGGCGGGCCCAGCGCGATGTTCCGCGACCTGCTGCCGGTGTACCGGGTGGTGGCGGCGCTGGACGGCGTGAACTTCGCGGACACGACGATGTGGGAGGGCCGCATCCAGGAGGGCGGCCGCTTCGAGTACGACACCGGCCGCGTCGGGCGGCAGAGCATCGCCGAGGCAACCTCGCTGACCGGCATCGCGACGGGCCGCTACCAGTTCGTGCTGTCGTCGAACTGCCTGGAGCACGTGGCCAACCCGCTGAAGGCCCTGCGCGAGTGGATGCGCGTCATCGAGCCCGGCGGCCTGCTGCTGCTGGTGCTGCCCAACCCGCAGTCGAACTTCGACCACCGCCGGCCGGTGACGCGCTTCGAGCACCTGCTCGACGACGAGCGCGCCGATGTCGGCGAGGACGACCTCACGCACCTCGACGAGATCCTGGCGCTGCACGACCTGGACCGCGACCCCTGGGCCGGTGGCCGCGAGAATTTCGAGCGCCGCTCGCGCGACAACATGCGGCACCGCGGCCTGCACCACCACGTCTTCGACGCCGCGCTGATGGCCCGCCTGTGCGCCCATGTCGGCCTGACGCCGATCCGCCAGGCCACCACGGCGACGGACTTCATCTACCTGGGCCGCACGCCGGGCTGAGCGCGCTGCCCGCCGCGGGCGACTACAGCGCCCCGAAGCGCCGGATCACGAAATGCCAGGCGCCGCGCGCGATGGCCGCCGCCTTGGCGGCGCGCTGCTCCTCGTACAGCACGACGAGCGCGCTGCGCATCGCGAGGTTGGCCACGCCCCACAGCGCCAGGTAGGGGTCGTGGCGCAGGTTGCGCCGGTAGTACTCGAGCTGGTTGCGGGTGATGTAGTAGCGGCGCGTCGGCGAGTGGTTGGAGCAGTGCACCGTGCGGCCGAGGAAGCGGTGCGCGGTGAGCTTGCCGATGGCGTGGTCGAGCACGCAGTCCTTGCTCTGCACCAGCAGCCAGCCGGCGCGGCGCAGCCGCGTGCAGTGGTCGTGGTCGACGAAGTCGATGAAGAGCCGCTCGTCGAAGCCGCCCACCGTGGCCACCGTGTCCAGGCGCACCAGGCTGCCCGAGGTGATGAGCGTGCGCACCTCGCGCCAGTCGGGGCCGTCGACGAGCGTGTTGGCGGGGTCGTGGTAACTGCGCCCCAGGTGGCGGTCACGGAAGCCCGTGGCCACCAGCCCGACACGCTCGGCCCGCGGGTGGCGCGCCGCCAGCGCCACCAGGGCGTCGATGGTGCCGTCGGGCAGGGCGCTGTCCTGGTCGAACATCGCCAGCCAGCGGTGGCCGCCGGCCGCGGCCTGCTCCAGGCCCTGGTTCAGGGCCCGCGCGACCCCTTCGTTGCGCGCATTGCCGATGAAGCGCGCGCCGATCTGCCGGCACAGCGCCTCGACTTCGCCCGCGCCGGGTGAGCCGTTGTCGACGACGACCAGCGCGTCGACCTGGCCGCGGATGCCGCGCAGGTGGGCTTCAAGTTCCGGTGGCGGGTGGTACGTCACCACCACGGCCAGCACGCTGTCGCGCCGCGCGGCGGGGGGGCTCGGCGTGCGGTCGGCGAGGGCGGTCGGTGTCGGGTCGGTCATGGGCCACGGGCGCTCGCCGGGCGTCGGCGCGGGCCGGACTCTACGCGCCTTGGCCGCCGCGGCCCGCGGGGCCTGCGTGACAATGGTCGCCTCCGGACCGGCCCTGCCGCGCCGCCCGGGCCCCACACCGTGCATGTCTCCGTCATCGTCCCTTGCCGCAACGAGGCGGGCCACCTGCAGGGCTTCCTCGAGAACGTGTTCGGCCAGGGGCTGCCGCCGCATCTGCAGCTCGAGGTGATCGTCGCCGACGGCGACAGCGACGACGGCACGCGCGCCCAGCTGGCCGCCTGGCAGGCGCGCGAGCCCCGGCTGGTGCTCATCGACAACCCGCGGCGCATCGTCTCCACCGGGCTCAATGCCGCCTGGGCCGCGGCCCGCGGCGACGTGGTGGTGCGCATGGACGTGCACACCACCTACGCCAGTGACTACGTGGCGATGTGCGTGCAGGTGCTGGCCGAGACCGGCGCCGACTGCGTGGGCGGAGCCTGGCGGCCGGTGGGCGATGGCGCCATCGCGAACGCCTTCCGCAGCCGCTTCGGCAGCGGTGGCGCGGCCTCGCGGCGCGTGGACCACAGCGGCGCGGTCGACACCGTCTACCTCGGCGCCTGGCGGCGCCAGACGCTGGCGGCGCTGGGTGGCTTCGACGAGGCGCTGGTGCGCAACCAGGACGACGAGCTCGCGCTGCGCATCACGCGCGGCGGCGGGCGCGTGTGGCAGGACGCGCGCATCGTCAGCCACTACACGCCGCGCGAGAGTTATGCCGCGCTGTGGCGGCAGTTCCACCAGTACGGCTACTGGAAGGTGGCCGTCATCCGCAAGCACCGGCTGCCGGCCTCGCTGCGGCACCTCGTGCCGTTCGGCTTTGTCGCCACGCTGGGCGTGCTGGTGCCGGTGGCGGTGTGGTCGACGGCGGCGGCCGGCGCGCTGGGGGCGCTGCTGGCGCTGTACGCCGGCGCGCTGCTGGCCAACGGCCTGCTGGCGGCGCCGCGGCAGGCGCTGGGCGTGGCCGTGGCCACGGCCTGCATGCAGCTGGGCTACGGCCTGGGCTTCGGCCGTGGGCTGCTCGACATGGTCGTGCTGCGGCGCGGCCCCGGCGCCGCGATGACGCGGCTCACGCGCTAGCCGGCGGCCATGGGCGAGCGCCACGACGACGTCGACGCCATGGCCGCGCGCTACGCGCGCCGCGCCGCGCTGGCCGGCCTGTACAGCCCGCTGCGGCCCGAGGTGATGCAGGCGCGCCAGGAGCGGCTGCGCGTGCTGGCCGCGCTGCTGCAGCGCCACGCGCGCCGGCCGCTGGCCGAGCTGAGCCTGCTGGAGGTGGGCTGCGGGGCCGGCGACAACCTGCTCGATCTCATCGGCCTGGGCTTCGACCCCGCCCGGCTGCTGGCGAACGAGCTGCTGCCCGAGCGCGCCGCGGCGGCACGGGCGCGGCTGCCAGCCACGCTGCGCCTGCTGGAGGGCGACGCGCTGGCGCTGCCGCTGGCCGAGGGCAGCCTCGACCTCGTGCTGCAGAGCACCGTGTTCAGCAGCCTGCTCGACGCCGATTTCCGCAGCCGGCTGGCGGCGCGGCTGTGGGCCTGGCTGAAGCCGGGCGGCGCCGTGGTCTGGTACGACTTCGCGGTCGACAACCCGCGCAATGCCGACGTCAAGGGCATGCCGCTGGCCGAGGTCCGGCGGCTCTTCCCGGCCGCTACCATCGACGCGCGGCGCGTGACGCTGGCGCCGCCGCTGGCGCGCGGCGCGGCGCGGCTGCACCCCGCGCTGCCGGCGCTGCTGAACACGCTGCCGCTGCTGCGCACCCACCGCCTGGCGTGGATCGCCAAACCCGATGCCTGACACCGACCGCCCGTTCCTGCCGTTTGCGCTGCCCGACATCGGCGAGGCCGAGATTGCCGAGGTCGTGGGCACCCTGCGCTCCGGCTGGGTGACCACAGGCCCGAAGGCGGCGCGCTTCGAGCGCGACTTCGCCGCGTTCCTGGGTGACGAGAGCCTGCACTGCATCGCCGTCAACAGCGCCACCGCCGGCCTGCACCTGGCGGCCGAGGCCGTGGGCCTGGGCCCCGGTGACGAGGTCATCACCACCACGCACACCTTCACCGCCACCGCCGAGGTGGTGCGCTACCTGGGTGCCGACGTGAAGCTGGTTGACATCGACCCGGCCACGCTCAACATCGACGTCAGCGCGATCGCGGCCGCGATCACGCCGCGCACCAAGGCCATCATGCCGGTGCACTACGCCGGCCTGGCCGCCGACATGGACGCCGTGCATGCGCTGGCGCGCCGCCACGGCCTGAAGGTCATCGAAGACGCCGCGCACGCGCTGCCCACCACCTGCGGCGGCCGGCTCGTCGGCACGCTGCCCAGCGAGGCCACGGTCTTCAGCTTCTACGCCAACAAGACCATCACCACCGGCGAGGGCGGCATGCTCGTCACGCGCGATGCCGCACTGGCGGCGCGCGCCAAGGTCATGCGCCTGCACGGCATGAACCGCGACGCCTTCGACCGCTTCACGGCCAAGGTGCCGAGCTGGTACTACGAGATCGTGGCGCCGGGCTACAAGTACAACCTCACCGACATCGCCGCCGCCCTGGGCCTGCAGCAGCTGAAGCGCGCCGAGGCCTTCCGCGCGCGCCGCGAGGCCATCGCCGCGGCCTACGACGCCGCCTTCGGCCCGGCCTCGGGCCTGCCGCTGATCACGCCGCCGCGCGCGCGGCCGGGCGACGTGCACGCCTGGCACCTGTACGTGCTGCGCCTGGCCGACGACGCGCCCATCGACCGCGACACGCTGATCGAGCGCCTCTACGCCGCCGGCATCGGCTGCAGCGTGCACTACGTGCCGCTGCACCAGCACCCCTACTGGCGCGATCGCTACAGCCTCGAGCCGGGCCAGTTTCCGCACAGCCAGCACGCCTACGAGCGCATGCTGAGCATCCCGCTGTTCAGCCGCATGAGCGACGGCGACGTCGAGCGCGTGATCGCGGCCGTGCGCGGCGCCGTGGCCTCGGCGGCGCCGTGACGCGATGGCCAAGCGCCTGTTCGACCTCGCCGTGAGCCTGGTGGCGCTGGTGTTGCTGGCCCTGCCGATGGCGCTGGTGGCGGCCTGGATCAAGCTCGATTCGCCGGGGCCGGTGTTCTTCCGCCAGCAGCGCGTGGGGCGGCATGGCGTGCCGTTCTCGATCCACAAGTTCCGCACCATGCGCGCCGACGCGGGCGGCCTCGCGCTGACGGTGGGCGACGACGCGCGCATCACGCGCGCCGGCCGCTGGCTGCGGCGCACGCGGCTGGACGAGCTGCCGCAGCTGCTGGACGTGCTGGCCGGCGACATGAGCCTGGTCGGCCCGCGCCCCGAGGTGCCGCGCTACGTGGCGCTGTACCCCCCGGCGCTGCGCGAGCGCGCGCTGGCGGTGCGGCCCGGCATCACCGACCCGGCCTCGCTGAGCCACCTCGACGAGGCCGCGATGCTGGCCGCCGCGGCCGACCCCGAGCGCGAGTACGTCGAGCACATCCTGCCGGCCAAGGTGGCGCAGGCCGCGGCCTACGCCGAGCGCGCCACGCTGGGCAGCGACCTGCTCGTGCTGGCACGCACCGCCCGTGCGCTGCTGGCCAGGGCAGCCCGCCCATGACGCGCCCGGACGACGCCGTCGCCGCGCTCGGCCCCTGGCAGCGCCTGGACCTGCTGCTGGCGCGCCTGCGCCGCCGGCGCGAGCCGCTGACGCTGCTCGTCGACCTGCTCGTGGTGGTGCTGTGCTGGAACGCCACCTACCTGTTCCGCCTGGGCTTCGAGCGCTGGTTCTCGGCGCGCGCGGGCTACGACGTCTGGGTGATGCTGGGCGTGCTCGTGGTGTACGCGGCGGCCTTTGTCGCGTGGCGCGTGCCCAAGGGGCTGTGGCGGTTCTCGGGCTTCGGCGAGGTGCAGCGCTTTGCCATCGCCTGCGCGGTGGCCGGCACGGTGAGCGCTGTGGTGGTGATGTCGCTCGGGCTGGTGAAGATACCGCGCGCGGTGCTGGCGCTGCACCCGGTGGTCACGCTGATGGGCCTGGCGCTGGTGCGCCTGAGCTACCGCATGCTGTACGAGCACATGCGCGGCCGCATCGCCGGGCCGGCCGGCGAGGTGCGGCGCGCCGTCGTGCTGGGCGCCGGCGCGGCCGCCCGGCTGCTGCTGGCCGGCCTGCGCGCGCAGGGCTGGGTGGTGCTGGGCCTGCTGGACGACGATGCCGGCAAGCACGGCGCCATCATCGCCGGCGTGCCGGTGCTGGGCCCGCTGGACACGCTGCCTCGCCACGCCGGCCGCCGCGACGGCGAAGCGAGTGCCGTCACGCACGTGGTGGTGGCCATGCCCTCGGCCACCCGCGCCCAGCGGCGGCGCGCGCTCGACCTCGCCGCCGCCACCGGCCTGCCGGTGCTCACCGTGCCCAGCGCCGACGAGCTGCGCACCGGCGCCGCGCGCATCGAGCGGCTGCGCGACATCGAGCCCGACGACCTGCTCGGCCGCGAGCCCGTGGTGCTGGACGACGCCGGCGTGGCCGCCGCGCTGCGCGGCCGCGTGGTGCTGGTCACCGGCGCCGGCGGCAGCATCGGCAGCGAGCTGTGCCGCCAGGTGGCGCGTTTCGGGCCGGCGCGCCTTGTGCTGCTGGAGCTGTCGGAGTTCAACCTCTACACCATCGAGGCGGAGCTCTCGGCCGCGTTCCCCGGCCTGCCGCTCGAGCCACTGATCGGCGACGTGAAGGACGCCGCCTGGATGCAGGCCACCTTCACGCGCTGGCGGCCGGCGGTGGTGTTCCACGCCGCGGCCTACAAGCACGTGCCGCTGATGGAAGGCGCCAATGCCGCGGCGGCGCTGGCCAACAACGTGCTCGGCACCTTCCGCACCGCCGAGGCCGCGGCCGCCGCGGGCGTGGAGCGCTTCGTGCTCATCAGCACCGACAAGGCCGTGAACCCCACCAACGTGATGGGCGCCAGCAAGCGCGCGGCCGAGACCGTCATCACCGCGCTGGCCGCGCGCCACGCAGCCACGCGCTTCATGGCCGTGCGCTTCGGCAACGTGCTGGGCTCCAGCGGCAGCGTGATCCCGCGCTTCAAGGAGCAGATCGCGCGCGGCGGGCCCGTGACGGTGACGCACCCGGACATCATCCGTTACTTCATGACCATCCCCGAGGCCGCGCGCCTGGTGCTGCAGGCCGCCGCCGTGGGCGAGAGCGGGCAGGTGATGGTGCTCGACATGGGCGAGCCGGTGCGCATCGTCGACCTCGCGCGTGACCTCATCCGCCTGTCGGGCCACACCACCGACGAGATCGCCATCGAGTTCACCGGCCTGCGCCCGGGCGAGAAGCTCTACGAGGAACTGCTCGCCGACACCGAGGCCACGCTGCCGACGCCGGTGCAGCGGCTGCGCGTGGCGCGCATCGCGCCGGCGGGCGAGGGCGGCGCGGATGCGGCCCAGGGGCTGCCCGGCTGGATCGCCGAGGCCGAGGCCGTCGGCACCGACGATGTCGCGGCGCGGGCCTTGCTTCGGCGCTGGGTGCCGGAGTACCGTCCGGCGGCCGCAGCGGCCTGAACCGCCCAACGAAGGGAACGACCATGCAACGCACGCCGTCCGTCATCGAGGCGCTGAACGTGTTCAAGACCTGCTTCGGCCAGCCGGTCCGGCAGGTGCTCGACATCGGCGCCCAGGCGAAGACGCAGTTCCTGATGGACGCCTTTCCGCAAGCCCATCACGTGCTGTTCGAGCCGGTGCGCATCTACCACTCGATGCTCGACGCCAACTACCGCGCGGCCGGCATCAGCTACGAGATCGTCCGCTCGGCGGTGTCCGACCTGCCCGGCGAGATGCACCAGCACCTGCTCAGCTCGGACCTGAGCGGCAAGGTGACGCACTCGCAGCTGTTGCCCACGCCACAACCGGCGCAGTTCGGCGATCGGCTGCTGGAGATCCTGCCGACGCCGGTGGTCACGCTCGACGGCTGGGCCGCGAGCCGGCCGCTGCAGGACCCCTATGTCGTCAAGATCGACGTCGACGGCATCGAGGACAAGATCATCGCCGGGGGCCGCAACGTGCTCTCGGCGTGCTCGCTGCTGGTCGTCGAGTCGACCTTGCTGTCGCTGGCGGCCCGCGTCGCGAAGCTGCAACCCTACGGCCTGCGCCTGTTCGACATCGTTGGCAACGGCTACTACTGCGACCAGCTGCAGCAGGTCGACCTGGTCTTCGTGGCCGAGCGCGTGATTGGCTCGAACATCCAGTTCCGCCCCTGGGACCTGCACGGCCGCGTCATCTGGGAGCACTGGCAGCAGTACTGAGCGTCCCGCGCCACCGGCCCTCAGCCGGGCGGCAGGATGCCGCGCTCGCGCAGCAGCGCCAGCACCCTGGCGGCGGCCTCGTCGGCCGGCTCGCGGCTGGTGTCCACGTGCAGCTCCGGCGCCTCGGGCGGCTCATAGGGCGAGTCGATGCCCGTGAAGTGCGGCAGCTCGCCGCGCCGCGCTTTCGCGTACAGGCCCTTGGGATCGCGCTGTTCGGCCACGGCCAGCGGGGTGTCGACGTGCACCTCGATGAAGGCGATGCCGTCCATGCGGCTGCGCGCCAGCGCCCGCTCGCTGCGGAACGGCGAGATGAAGGCGGTGATGACGACGAGCCCGGCGTCGGCCATCAGGCGCGCCACCTCGGCGACGCGGCGGATGTTCTCCACGCGGTCGGCGTCGGTGAAGCCGAGGTCGCGGTTCAGGCCGTGGCGCAGGTTGTCGCCGTCCAGCACGTAGGCGGCGCGGCCGGCGGCGTGCAGGCGCTGGGCCAGCCGGTTGGCCAGCGTGCTCTTGCCCGCGCCCGACAGGCCCGTGAGCCACACCACCGCCGGCTGCTGGCCCAGCAGCGCGGCCCGTGCGGCGCGGTCGACGTCGTAGCCCTGCAGGTGCAGGTTCTGCGAGCGGCGCAGCGCAAAGTGCAGCAGGCCCGCGCCGGCCGTGGCACAGCTCATGCGGTCGATCAGGATGAAGCCGCCGGTCTCGCGGTTGTGCACGTACGGGTCGAAGGCCACCGGCCGGTCGAGCGACAGCGTGCACACGCCGATGGCGTTGAGCTCCAGCGTGCGCGCGGCGAGCTGCTCGCCGGTGTTGACGTTGACGACGTGCTTGATGGCGCTGACGGTGGCGCCCACCGTGCGCGCGCCGATCTTCAGCAGGTAGGGCCGGCCGGGCAGCAGCGGCTCGGCGTCCATCCAGATGATCGTGCACTCGAACTGGTCGGCCACCTGGGCCGGCGCGTCGGCGCCGGACAGCAGTGTGCCGCGCGAGCATTCCACCTCGTCGGCCAGCGTCAGCGTCACCGACTGGCCGACCACGGCCTCGGGCACGTCGTCGAAACCGACGATCACGCGCGCGACGGTGGTCTCGCGCCCGGCGGGCAGCACGCGCACCGCGTCGCCGGGCCGCACGCGGCCGCCGGCCAGGGCGCCGCTGAAGCCGCGGAAGTCGGCGCTCGGGCGATTCACCCACTGCACCGGCAGCCGCAGCGGGCCGCGCTGGCGCGGGCCGTCGTCGAGCGGGCAGGTTTCCAGGTGCTCGAGCAGTGGCAGGCCGTCGTACCAGGGCATGTGGGCGCTGGCGCGGATGACGTTGTCGCCCTCCAGCGCCGACATCGGGATCGCGGCGGTCGCCGACAGGCCCACCGCCTGCGCCAGCGCGCGCCACTCGGCCACGATGGTTTCGAAGCGTTCGCGATCCCAGCCGACGAGATCCATCTTGTTGACGGCCAGCACCGCCTGCGGCACCCCCAGCAGGGCCGCCAGGCGCGTGTGGCGGCGCGTCTGCGTGAGCACGCCCTTGCGCGCATCGACCAGGATCACGGCCAGATCGGCCGTGCTGGCACCGGTGACCATGTTGCGCGAGTACTGCTCGTGCCCTGGCGTGTCGGCGACGATGAACTTGCGCTGCTCGGTGCTGAAGAAGCGGTAGGCGACGTCGATGGTGATGCCCTGTTCGCGCTCGGCGGCCAGGCCGTCGACCAGCAGCGCGAGATCGGGGCGCTCCCCCTGCGTGCCCCAGCGCGTGCTGTCGCGCGCCACGGCCTCGAGCTGATCGTCGGCCACGAGGCCGCTCTCGTAGAGCAGGCGGCCGATCAGCGTGCTCTTGCCGTCGTCGACCGAACCGCAGGTGATGAAGCGAAGCAGCGTCTTGTGCTCGTGGCGCGCGAGGAAATCCTCGATGCGATCGCGCGTGGGGTCGAAGCGGTGAGCCATCAGAAGTAGCCCTCCTGCTTCTTGCGCTCCATCGAGGCCGCGCCGTCATGGTCGATCAGCCGGCCCTGGCGCTCCGAACTGCGCGTGGACAGCATCTCCTCGATGACCTCGGGTACCGTGGCGGCCTCGGACTCGATGGCACCCGAGAGGGGATAGCAGCCCAGCGTGCGGAAGCGCACCCGGCGCGTCTCGGGCACCTCGCCGGGTTCGAGCCGCATGCGCTCGTCGTCGACCATGATCCAGGTGCCGCCGCGCCGCACCACCGGCCGCGGTGCCGCGAAGTACAGCGGCACGACCGCGATGTTCTCGCGGTGGATGTACTGCCAGACGTCGAGTTCGGTCCAGTTGCTGATCGGGAACACGCGGATCGACTCGCCGGGCCGCTTCAGGCCGTTGTAGAGGTTCCACAGCTCGGGGCGCTGGTTCTTCGGGTCCCAGGCGTGGGCGGCGTTGCGGAACGAGAAGATGCGTTCCTTGGCGCGGCTCTTCTCCTCGTCGCGGCGGCCGCCGCCGAAGGCGGCGTCGAAGCCGTGGGCATCGAGCGCCTGCTTCAGGCCCTGCGTC
>JAIXTY010000235.1 GCA_027483705.1 Rubrivivax sp. | reverse complement strand
GTCACTTCGCGTGACCACAAGGCATCGGTCGGTGCAAGCTTCGGTGCGGGTGCAGGCGCCCCGGGTTTCGGCGCCTCGCGGTAGACGATGTCGTGCTCCTCGGTGAGTGCCAGGCCGCGCGCGCCAGTGATCTCGTGGCGCACGGTCACGAACACCAGCGGCCCGCTGCGGCCGTGCTTGGCGTCGACGGCGACGATGCGCGACTCGCGCAGCAGCTCGTCGCCCACCTGCAGCGGCTGCAGGAACTCGAGCCGCCCGCCGGCCCACATGCGGCGCGGCAGCGGCACCGGCGGCAGGAAGCCACCGCGGCGCGGGTGGCCGTCGTCGCCGATCTCGGACTGCCGCGCCCGCGGCAGGAAGTACAGCCAGTGCGCCAGCGGCGGGATCTCCTGGCCGGGCACCGGCTCGGGGTCGTCGCGGTCCAGCGTGGCGGCGAGGCCGGCCACCGGCGCAGCGGTGACGAAGTCGCTGCGGCGCTCACGGCGCCCGACCCAGCCGCGCCACTGCGCGAGCGCGGCTTCGAGTTCCTGGGCGTTCATGGCCGGGGCGTTCATGCGGGCGGCAGGATGCCGGCAGCCCTGTGCGGCGGCAATTCGGGTTTCGGGAAGTGAGTCTTCCATCGGCGCAAAGCCACCGGGCCGGCGCGGCTTCTAGACTCCGCCTCAGGAGACCACCGATGAGCCACACCGTCCGCGCCGCCGTCCTCGAAGCCATGGGCCTGCCGGCGCCGTATGTGCAGAGCCGGCCGCTGCAGATCCGCGCCATCGAGCTCGACGATCCCGGCCCCGGCGAGGTGCGCGTGCGCGTGCTGGCCGCGGGCCTGTGCCACAGCGACCTGTCGGTGATCAACGGCGACCGGCCGCGGCCGCTGCCGATGGTCATCGGCCACGAATCCGCCGGCGAGGTGCTGCAGCTCGGCCCCGGCGTGCACGACCTCGCCGTTGGCGACCGCGTGGCCATGGTGTTCATGCCCAGCTGCGGCGGCTGCCTGCCCTGCCAGGAGGGCCGCCCGGCGCTGTGCGAGCCCGGCGCGGCGGCCAACGGCGCCGGCACGCTGCTCGGGGGCGTGCGCCGCATGCGGCTGGACGGCCAGCCGCTGAACCACCATGTCGGCGTGAGCTGCTTCGCCGAGCAGTGCGTGGTGTCGCGCAAGAGCTGCGTGAAGATCGACGCGCCCTTGTCGCCGGCCGAGACCGCGCTGTTCGGCTGCGCCGTGCTCACCGGCGTCGGCGCCGTCATCAACACGGCGCGGGTGCAGGCCGGCAGCAGCGTGGCGGTGCTGGGGCTGGGCGGCGTGGGCTTCTCGTCGCTGCTGGCCGCGGTGGCCAGCGGCGCGCGCGAGGTGGTGGCGCTGGACCTGTCGGACGACAAGCTGGCGCTGGCGCGCGAGCTGGGCGCCACCGCCACCGTGAACGCCCGCGACCCCGACGCCGCCGAGCAGGTGCGTGCGCTCACGCGCGGCGGCGTCGACTACGCCTTCGAGATGGCCGGCGCCATCCCGGCGCTGGAACTGGCCTGGAAGATCACGCGGCGCGGCGGCAGCACCGTCACCGCCGGCCTGCCCAACCCCGACCGCCGCTTCCAGCTGCCGCCGGTGCAGCTGGTGGCCGAGGAGCGCACGCTGCGCGGCAGCTACATCGGCTCGGCCGTGCCCGCGCGCGACATCCCGCGCTACGTGGACCTGTACCGCCGCGGCAAGCTGCCGGTGGACCGGCTGATGGGCGAGCAGCTCGCGCTCGACGACATCAACCGCGGCCTCGACCGCCTGGCCACCGGGCAGGCGATGCGCGACGTGGTGCTGTTCGCCTGAGCGGCACGCCCCGGAAGCCCTCATCCATCGACAGCGGCCGACTCGTTCCCGCTGAGCCGATCAGGCTCGGTGGCGCGCAGGATCTCGTTCAGGACGGACGTGGCATAGGCGCCGGCGGGCAAGGCGAACGAGAGCACCAGTTGATCGGCCTGCGGCCATTGCCATGACAGGTCGACCGGGCTCGCGACCAGGGCGCGACGCGCCTGGTCCAGCCCGGCGTGTTCCAGGCCGTGGCACAAGCTGGCATGGCGTTCAGCCACGGCGTCTTCCAGGGCCTGCGCGGCGTCGGTGGTGGTCACGCGGCCGCGTCCCCAGAGCGGCCCGGTGGGCCGGCCGGCCTCGTCCATCACGTCACCAGGCAAGGCCTGGCCCCAGAGCCCCTGCTGGATCCGCAGGGCCAGCACCTCGTTGAAGACAAAGGAGCGCACCGCCGAGAGGTACAGGCCCTTTCGCTTCGGGTCGCGCACGCGGATCTCGCGCGCCAGCAGGGCCCGGCCCTGCTCGACGTTGCCGCCGTCATGGCCGAATCGCTGGGCGCCGAAGTAGTTGGGCGCGCCCTGTGACGCCACGGCCCGCAGGTTGGCCTCCACGGCGGTGCGGTCGCCGCTCACGTCACGCAGCACGATGCGGAACCGGTTGCCCAGCAGATCACCCGGGCGCAGCTTCCTGACGTGGCGGCTCTGGCGCAGCACCCTGAACGCCGGGTGCCGAAGCGCCGTCAGCTCGGGTGTCTCGCCTTTCGGCCAGTAGATGCTGAACCACTGGCGGGTGATCGCGTGGCGGTCCTTGAGGCCGGCATAGCCCACGTCCCTGACCGGCACGCCGGCGGCCTCGGCCAGCTGCTCGGCCACGAAGGCGGTGTTGGCGCCGTTCTTCTCGACCTCCAGCCAGAGGTGTTCACCCTCGCCGGACGGCAGCTGCTGCGGCAACTCCGTGACGACGAAGTCCTCGTTGAGCTGCTTCAGCGTGGCGCTGGCGCCGCTGGCCGCGTAGGCCCGCGGCCACGGCGGCAAGCTCGTGTTTCGGGCCTCGGTCATGGGAAGGCGGGCCGGCCGTGGGCCGACCGTGCCATTAGGCTCAGCGGCCCGCGCAGGCGCGGCCCGTGGGGGGCCGACAGCGCGCCGCGGCGATCAGCGACGCTCCTGCTCGTGCATCCACGCGTACGCGCCGAGACCCGCAAACGCCGCCGCCACGAAGACGAGGAAGGCCGTGGCGCTGGAGTAACCCGCCACCAGCAGCGCCGCAGCGCCGGCCCACAGCAGGAACGGCCCCGACATCACCGGCACCGCGACCGTGCGCAGCGTCCACAGGCCGAGCCCGATGGCCGCTGCGCCCGCCACGATCATCAGCATCCGGCCGCTCATCAGCCCCGCGGTCAGCAGCATCGCACCGGCGGCCCACAGCAGGTAGGGGCCGCTCAGCCAGCGGACCTCGAACCTGCGCAGACTCCAGAAGCCCAGGCCGAACAGGAGCGCCGCCGCGACGAAGATCGGCAGCTGGAGGCTGGTCAGGGCGACGATGAAGACGGCGGCACCGCCGGCCATCAGCAGGTAGGGACCGGTCGTGGGTTTGATCTGCATCGAGAGGCTCCTCGCTGGGTGAGGCAGGGTCGTGGGATGGGGAAGGGGCTGTGGCAGCAGGGGTGTCCGCGCTGGGCACGAACCCTGTCAAGTATCCGACCAGGCGGCCCCGAACGCCAGCCTCAGACCGTTCGCCCGCCGTCCACCGGGAACTCCACGCCGGTGATGAACTCGGCGTCGTCGCTGGCCAGGTAGAGCGCGGCCCTCGCGATGTCCAGCGGCGTCGACAGCCGCCCCAGCGGGATGGTGGCGAGGAACTTCTTGCGGTTCTCGGGCGTGTCCGGCATGCCCATGAACTGCTCCAGCAGCCCCGTCACACCCATCACCGGGCAGATGGCGTTGACGCGGATGCCGTCGGGTCCCAGTTCTGCGGCGAGCGACTTGCTCATCAGATTCACGGCACCTTTGGAACTGTTGTACCAGGTGAGCCCCGGCCGCGGCCGGATGCCGGCTGTGCTGCCCACGTTGAGGATGACGCCGCTCTTCTGCTGCCGCATCAGCGGCACCACGGCGTGCACCATGTGGAAGATGCTCTTCACGTTGATGGCGTACACCTTGTCGAAGGTGGCCTCGTCCACGTCGAGCAGCGGGCCGTTCCTGTGCGTCCAGCCGGCGTTGTTGACGACGACGTCGATGCGGCCGCCAAAGGCCGCGCACGTGGCCGCCACGAGGGCGTCGATGTCGCCGCGCTTCGTGACGTCGCAGTTCACGGCGATGGCCGCCGGGCCGATGCTGCGCGCCACGGCCTGCGCGCCGGCACCATTGATGTCGGCCACCGCCACCTTCGCGCCCTCGGCCGCGTACAGGCGTGCGATGCCCTCGCCAAAGCCGCTGGCGGCGCCGGTGACGATGGTGACCTTGTCCTTGAGTCTCATGCGATGGGCTCCCTGGCTCACTGGCCGTGGTACTGAACGATGGTCTTCACGGTGCAGAACTCCTGCAGCGCGAGGAAGCCCTTCTCGCGGCCATGGCCGCTGCGCTTGACGCCGCCGAACGGCAGCTCCACGCCGCCGCCGGCGCCGTAGGCGTTGATGTAGACCTGCCCGCAGTGCATGGCGCGCGCCACGCGCGTCTGGCGGGCGCCGTCGCGCGTCCACACGGCGGCGATCAGGCCGTAGTCGGTGGCGTTGGCGAGCCGGATGGCATCGGCCTCGTCCTCGAAAGGCATCGCGCTGAGCACCGGGCCGAAGACCTCGTCGCAGGCCAGCTCGTGCTGGCGCGGCACGGGGCCGAAGAGCGTGGGCGCCACGTAGTAGCCGCCCGGGTGCACGCCCTCGGCGATGCGCCCCTGCGCCAGCACCGGCACGCCGCTGGCACGCGCGCGGTCGATGAAGCCCTGCACGCGACGCTGCTGCGCCTGGTTGATGAGCGGGCCGCAGTCGCGGTCCTGCTCGGGCGTGCCGGCGGTGGTGGCGGCAAAGCGCTCGGCTACCATCGCCACGAAGCGCTCATAGATGCTCTTCTGCACCAGGAGGCGGCTGCCGGCGCTGCAAGTCTGGCCGGCGTTCTGCGTGATGGCCTTGATCACGAAGGTGGCGGTGCGCTCCAGGTCGGCGTCCTCGAACACCAGGTGCGGGCTCTTGCCGCCCAGCTCCAGCACGCACTTCAGCGTGCGCTCGGCCGCCGCCTTCTGCACCAGCGTGCCCACTTCGGGGCTGCCGGTGAAGGTGACGAAGTCGATGTCGGCGTGGTGCGTCAGCGCGTCGCCCGCCTCCTCGCCCAGGCCGCAGACGACGTTGAGCGCGCCCTCGGGCAGCCCGGCCTCCTGCGCGATGCCGCAGAAGGCCAGCGGCGTCATGCACGCGTCTTCGCTGGGCTTGAGCACCGCGGCGTTGCCCATGGCCAGCGCCGGCACGACCGAGCGCCCGAACATCTGCGCCGGGTAGTTCCAGGGCAGGATGTGCGCCGTCACGCCGTAGGGCTCGTGCACGACGACGACGTGGAAGTCGTTCAGGTAGGGCAGCTGCTCGCCGTGCAGCTTGTCGGCGGCGCCGCCGTAGAACTCGCAGTAGCGCGCGGCCACGACGATGTCGTTGCGCGCCTGGCTCATCGGCTTGCCGGTGTCGCGGGCCTCCAGGCGCGCGAGTTCTTCCTGGCGCTCCAGGATCAGCGCGCTCATGCGCAGCAGGATGCGGCCGCGCTCGGTGGCCGTGAGCCGCCCCCAGGCACCGTTTCGGGCGGCGCGCGCGGCGGCCACGGCGGCGTCGATGTCGGCGGCGGTGCCGCGCGGGATCTCGTCGAAGGGCTGGCCGGTGGCGGGGTCGAGCACCGGCAGCGTCTCGCCGCCCGACGACGCGACCCAGCGGCCGCCGATGAAGTGTTTCGCCATGGGGTGTGCCTCGAGAGGGGGTTGGTGTGTCAGTGCACCGCGGCCGCGGCGGCCTCGCCGCGCACGAGCTCGCCGCGCTCCAGCACCAGCGTCTCGTCGGGGATGTCGCGCAGCAGGCTGCGGTTGGATTCGGTGATCACGATGCTCAGTTCCGGCCGCGCCTGGTGCAGCCGCTGCAGCGAGGCAGCGTACTGCAGCGCCAGCACCGGGGCCAGACCCTGGAACGGCTCGTCGAGCAGCACCAGGCGATGGCCGGCCATGATGGCGCGGCCCAGGGCGGCCATCTTGCCCTGCCCGCCCGACAGCGCGGCGCCCGAGCGCGGCAGCATGGGCTCGAGCTCGGGCACGATGGCCAGCGTCTCGGCGAGGCGCGCGTCGATGGCCTTCTTCGGCAGGCCGGTCACCTCGCAGGGGAAGCGCAGGTTCTCCTCGACGCTGAAGCTCGGGAACATCACGCGGTCTTCGGGTGCGTAGCCGATGCCCAGGGCGGCGCGCCGGCGTGCAGGCACCTGGGCCAGGTCTTCGCCATCCAGCAGCACGCGGCCCTCGTGCCCGGGCCGGAAGCCCATGATCAGCCGCAGCAGCGTGGTCTTGCCGGCGCCGTTGCGGCCGACCACGGCCACCGTGCTGCCACGCGCCAGCGTGCAGCTGATGCCGCGCAGCACCGCAATGCCGGCGAGGGTGGTGGAAACCTGTTCGAGCACGAGCATGCGCAGGCCCCTATTCGCCGATGACGTTCTTGATGACGACGGGGTCACGCAACACCTCGTCGGGCGGGCCGTCGGCGGCGATGCGCCCGGCGATCCAGGCCGCCAGGCGCGTGGCGTAGCGGCGCACGATGTCGATGTCGTGCTCGACGAAGATGCTCGTCACCTGCTTCTCGTCCAGCGCCTTCATCAGCACCGCCATCAGGCCGTGCTTCTCGTCGGAGGAGACGCCGCTGGTGGGCTCGTCCATGATCATCAGCCGCGGCCGCAGCACCAGCGCCATGGCCACGTCGAGCAGCTTGCGCTGGCCCTCGGGCAGGCTGCCGGCGAGGTCGTGCGCGCGGGCCTGCAGCTGCAGCAGCTCGAGCGTGGCGTCGACCTCATGCGCGTCGACGGCACGGTCCAGCGGCGTCCACCAGCCGCCGCGCTTCTGCACGGCCGACGCGGCGATCAGCAGGCACTCGCGCACCGTGTGCTCGCCAAACACCTGCGGCAGCTGGAAGCTGCGGCCCACGCCGCGCCGTGTGATGGCGCGCGGGCTCTGGCCGGTGATGTCCACACCGCCCAGCAGCACCTGCCCGGCATCGGCCTTGAGGTAGCCGGTGCAGATGTTGATGAAGGTGGTCTTGCCGGCGCCGTTCTGGCCGACCACGGCCAGGCGCTCGCCGGGCATCAGGTCGAAGTCGATGGCGTCGGCCGCGACCACGCCGCCGAACTTGAGCGACAGGCCCCGCGTGGACAGCAGCGCCGAGCTCATCGCGCCGCCCCGCTGCCTGCCCGGCTGCCCGCCAGCCGCCGCGCCACGAGGCCGAAGATGCCGGTGGGCGCCACGAACACCATCACGATGAGCACGAGGCCCAGCACCATTTGCCAGGCGCCGGTGAGCAGCGCCGCGGCATACAGCTTCACGAACTCGAAGACGAAGGCGCCGATGAAGGCGCCGAGCGCATGGCCCGAGCCACCGAGGATGGCGATGAACACGATCTCGCCCGAGCGCACCCAGTAGCCCATCTCGGGCGTGACCAGGCCCTGCGTGAGCGCGAAGATGCTGCCGCCCAGGCCGCAGAGCGTGGCCGAGAGCACGTAGCCGCCCCAGAACACGCGCTTGGCGCTGATGCCCAGGTACTCGAGCCGTGTCTCGTTGGTCTTGATGGCCGCCAGCGCCTGCCCGTGGGTGCTGCCGAAGTAGCGCATCACCGCCCAGCCGGCGGCCAGCGCCAGCACCAGCGCCAGCAGCAGCAGCGCGGTCTCGAAGCCGGCGCGCTCCATCACCACGCCGCCGAAGGTGGGGCGGTCGAAGCGCAGGCCGTCGGTGCCGCCGGTGACGTGGCCGAACTTGCCCAGTACCGAGAACAGCACCATCGAGAAGGCCAGGTTCAGCATGCCGAAGAAGATGCCGCGGTAGCGCACCATGAAGAGGCCGATGAGCGCACCAGCCAGCGCCGCGCCCGCCGTGCCCAGCGCGATGAGCAGCAGCGCGTCCAGGTGCCAGGCCCGGCCCATGAAGGCCACGCCGTAGCCCGCCAGGCAGGCGAACATCGCGTGGCCGAAGCTCACCTGCCCGGCGCGGATGAGCACGATCACGCCGCACACCGCCAGGCCGTTGGCCAGCGCCAGCAGCACCGGCGTCTTGAGCCAGGGCGCGGTGGCCGTCACGCCCAGCACAGCCACCACCAGGGCGGCGGCGAGCAGCGGAATGCGCGAGCGGCTCATCAGATCCTCCGCGCCGCGACGGTGGAGAACAGGCCCTCGGGCCGCACCAGCAGCACGAGCACCATGATGAGATACGGCATCAGGACTTCCAGCTCGGGCATCAGGTACACGGCGAACGAGCGCGCCAGGCCGATGAGCAGCGCCGCCAGCGCCGCGCCGCCGATCTGCCCCAGGCCCGCAGTGGCCACCACCGCGAAGCTCAGCACCATCATGTCGGCTCCGATGCCGGGGGTGAAGCTCGTCGTCGGCGAGGCCAGCGCGCCGCCCAGGGCGCCGAGCATGCCGCCGAGCGCCATCGTCAGCATCATCACGCGGCCGGTGTTCACGCCCATCGCGGTGGCCACCTCGCGGTGGTGCGTGACGGCCGTGACCTGCCGGCCCAGTGCCGTGCGCCCCAGAAACCAGCGCAGGCCGAAGAACGCCGCCACCGCCACCGTGGGCAGCACCAGCAGCTGGTAGCGCGTGTACGTGACGCCGGCCACCTCCAGCGTGCCGAGCTGGTCGACCACGCCCGACACGAACACCGGCTGCACGCCCCAGATCAGCCGCTGCAGGTCCTCCAGCACCATGAAGGCGGCGAAGGTGACGAGCAGCTGCAGGATCGGGTCCTTGTCGAGGATGCGGCGCAGCAGCGTGAGCTCCAGCACCGTGCCCAGCAGCCCGCCGATGACCATGGCCGCCACGAAGAGCGCCGGCAGCGCCAGCCACGGCGGCAGCGACAGGCTCGTGATCGCCAGCCCGAGCGTGGCGGCGAAGTAGCCACCCCAGGCGTAGAGGCTGCCGTGTGCGACGTTGAGCACGCGCATGACGCCGAAGATGAGCGTCAGCCCCAGCGCCACCAGGAACAGCAGTGCCGCGTACGACACGCCGTCCATCAGCGCCAGCGCGACGATCGAGGCGTTCATCGGCGCTCGGCTCCGGCAGGCCGCGTCACTTGAAGGCGTGGGTCTTGAACTGGCTCGTGCTCAGCACCTTGGCCAGCGCCGGGTTGATGCTCTTCACCCAGGTGGCCGACTGCTGGCCCACGGGCGTGGTCACGAGCTCGGCCGGCACCAGCACCATCTGGTCGATGACGGCGAACGGGTACCTCGGATCCCGCTTCGTCACGCCCAGCAGCTGGGCCTCCAGGCCCTGGCCATCTTCGCGCATGGTGATCTCGCGGCCGAAGGCCTTGAACTTCATCGTGCGCATGGCCGCGGCCACCTGCTCGGGCGCCGGCCACTTGCCGCCATTGGCCTTGATCGCGGCCTCGTAGCCCGTCTTCAGCCCGTAGAGCGCCTGGGCCATGTGGTAGGCCGGGTAGATGGGATTGGCGCCGGTCTTGGCCTTGAAGCGTGCGACGAAGTCCTTGTGCGCGGGATCGTTGGCCGTCTCGGGGTGGGCCCAGTAGTGATCGCCGCGCGCGCCGGCCACGATGCCCGCGGGCACCGCGGCGCCCAGGCGCTCGAGCGAGCTCTCCAGCAGCGGCATCACGAAGGTCGTGCCGCCGCTGAACAAGCCGCGCTGGCCGGCCTGGCGCACGAAGGTGTCGAGGTCGCCGCCCCAGCCGGTGTTCAGCACGACGTCGGGCCGCAGCGCCTGCAGGCGCGAGATCTCGGTCGAGAAGTCCGAGGCGCCGAGCTTGGGGAACATCTCGGCCACCACACGCACATCGGGCTTGAAGGCGCGCAGCGTGTTGATGAAGATCTCCCAGCTGTCGCGGCCCCAGGCGTAGTCCTGGTTCACCACGGCCACGGTCTTGAAGTCGGGCCGGTGCTTCATCAGGTACATCACCGTCGCCACCATCTCGGTGGTGGCGTTGCCCTGCGTGCGCACCACGTACTGGTAGCGCTTGTTCTCCAGGATCTTCTCGGTGCCGCAGTCCCACATCACGTTGAGGACCTTCAGGTCCTCGGCGACGGGCGCCACGATGTTGCAGTTGCCGCTGGAGATGCTGGCCAGCATCGTGCGCACGCCCTGCTCCTGCACGAGGCGGCGGTACTCCGAGAGCATCTTGTCGCCGCCGATGCCTTCGTCGATGAAGGTCGGCACGACCTTCACGCCGCCGATGCCGCCGGCCTTGTTGATGTCCTCGATCAGCATCTCGGCCGCGGCCTTGGCCGGCACGCCGAACACCGAGGCGGCGCCCGAGGTGAAGGTGGTGATGCCGATCTTCAGCTCGGCGGGCTTGTCCTGGGCGAGCACCGAGGCGGGGGCGAGGGCCCAGGCGGCCAGGGTGGCGGCCAGGCTCTTGAGCAGCATGCGGTTCATCGTGTCTCCTGGTGGTCCGTCGTTCCCACGCGCCAAGGGGCGGTGAGGCGGCGGCAGTGTGCCCACGAAGGCCTGCGGCAGAAATTCGAGAATCTGGAAGCGCGCCTTATCGAAACTGGAAGTCCGGGTCAGCCCGGCTGCGCCAAGGGCCCGGCGCGCGGCCAAGAAAAAAGCCACCGCACGGCGTGCGGTGGCTTCGTGATGCTTGGCGGAGTGGACGGGGCTCGAACCCGCGACCCCCGGCGTGACAGGCCGGTATTCTAACCAACTGAACTACCACTCCAGCGGCTTTGGCCCTGATTCACCCCTTGCAGGTCTT
>JAIXTY010000160.1 GCA_027483705.1 Rubrivivax sp. | reverse complement strand
GCCAGGCGATCACGCGCTCGATCGCCGACCAGGCGCGCACCATCCGCATCCCGGTTCACATGATCGAGACGATCAACAAGATGAACCGCATCTCGCGCCAGCACCTGCAGGAGTTCGGCTACGAGCCGGACGCGCCGACGCTGGCCGAGAAGATGGAGATCCCCGAGGACAAGATCCGCAAGATCATGAAGATCGCCAAGGAGCCGATCTCCATGGAGACGCCGATCGGCGACGACGACGACTCGCACCTGGGCGACTTCATCGAGGACACCAACAACGTGGCCCCGGTTGACGCGGCCATGCAGGCCGGCCTGCGCGACGTCGTCAAGGACATCCTCGACTCGCTCACCCCGCGCGAGGCCAAGGTGCTGCGCATGCGATTCGGCATCGAGATGAGCACGGACCACACGCTCGAGGAGGTCGGCAAGCAGTTCGACGTCACGCGCGAGCGCATCCGCCAGATCGAGGCCAAGGCCATCCGCAAGCTCAAGCACCCCAGCCGTTCGGACAAGCTGCGCACCTACCTGGACAACCTCTGATCCGTGACGTAAGTCACGACTGGCTGGGTACACTGGCGTCATGACCCGGATCGCCGATCGCACCGTGCTGTTTGCCGACTTGCGCGGCAGCACGGCGCTGTTCGAGACCCTGGGCAACGCCGAGGCCACCTCGGTGGTGACGCACGTCATCAACGCGCTGGCCGGCCCGGTGTCCAGCTACGAAGGGCAGCTCGTCAAGACGCTCGGCGACGGCCTCATGGCCGTCTTCGACGACCCGGTGCCCGCTGTGCAGGCTGCGATGCTGATGCACGACGTGCTGGAGGGCATGGTCCACCGCGGCAGCGAACGCGGCGCCTCGTCGGGCCTGCGCGCCCTCCGCCTGCAGGTGGGCATGGCCCGCGGCGAGGTGGTGGAGATGCGCGGCGACTGCTTCGGCGACGCCGTCAACGTCGCGGCCCGGCTGCTCGACCACGCCGGCGACAACGAGACGCTGATCACGGTGGAGGTGCTGCAGGGCCTGCCGCTCGACCTGCGCGGCCGCTTCCGCAGCCTCGACCGCCTGGTGCTGCGCGGCCGCGCCGAGCCGGTGCAGGTGCACGTGATGGGCGGCCGCCGCGGCGCCTTTGCCGACGTGCCCGTCACCCAGTTCAGCGGCGACATCGGCGCCGCGATCTCCGAGCCCGACGGCCTGCGCCTGGTGTGGGGCGGCACGAACAAGGTGTTCGCCAGCCAGCAGGCGCCGGTGGTGCTGGGGCGCAGCCCGCAGGCCAGCTTCAGCGTCGACGACGGGCGCGTCTCGCGCTCGCACGCGCGGGTCGACTGGCACAGCGGCAGCTTCCAGATCACCGACCTGTCGTACAACGGCACCTACGTGCGTTTTGCCGACGGCGAGATCGTCAGCCTGCGCCGCGGCAGCTGCACGCTGCATGGCAGTGGCACCATCGGCCTGGGCGGCTCGCCCACCGATCCTGGCTCGGCCTGCGTGTCCTTCGACGTGCTGCGCTTCGCCGACACCCAACCCCAAGTGCCGCTCGAGCTGCGCTGAGTTCCTGTCACTGCCCATGCGAGTGCTCTACGTCGACGACGACCGCATCAACGCCCTGCTGTTCGAGGAGACCGTGCGCTTCGCGCCCGGGGTCGAGATCGAGACCGCCGGTTCCGGCGCCGAGGCCCTGGAGCTGGCGCCGCGCTGGCGGCCCGACCTGCTGGTGATCGACCTGCACCTGCCCGATGCCAACGGCATGGAACTGCTGTCGCGCCTGCGCAAGGCCGCCGGCGACGCGGCTCTGCCGGCCTACCTCTGCACCGCCGACGACGCGCCCGAGCGCGTGCGCGAGGCGGCGGCCGCGGGCTTCATCGGCCTGTGGCCCAAGCCGGTGGACCTGGCCACGGTCATCGCCGAGCTCAAGCGCCGCAGCGCCGGGTCTGCGGGCTCATGACCTTCCGGCCCGAACCCGCCTTCCGCCATGGCCAGGCGCCACGCACCGCGGTGCTGCTGGTCAACCTGGGCACGCCCGACGAACCCACGGCCCCGGCGCTGCGCCGCTACCTGGCCGAGTTCCTGAGCGACCCGCGCGTCGTGGAGATCCCGCGCCTGGTCTGGTGGTTCATCCTGCACGGCGTGATCCTGCGCACGCGCCCCCGGCAGTCGGCCGCCAAATACGCCAGCGTCTGGATGCCCGAGGGCTCGCCGCTGGCGGTGTGGACAGCCCGCCAGGCTGCTGCGCTGGCCGACGAGCTGGCGTCGCGCGGCCACGACCTGCTCGTGCGCCACGCCATGCGCTACGGCAACCCGTCCATCGCCACGGTGATGGACCAGTTGCGCACCGAAGGCGCCACGCGCGTGCTGGTGCTGCCGGCCTACCCGCAGTACGCGGCCGCCACCACCGCCAGCGTCGCCGACAAGGTGCTGCAGTGGTCCACCGCCGCCCGCCGCATGCCCGAGCTGCGTTTCATCAACGAGTACCACGACGACCCCGGCTACATCGCCGCGCTGGCCAGCCGGCTGCGCGCGCATTGGGCCGAGCATGGCCGCGGCGACAAGCTCGTGCTCAGCTTCCACGGCGTGCCCGAGCGCAGCCTGCTGCTGGGCGACCCGTACCACTGCCAGTGCCACAAGACCGCGCGGCTGCTGGCCGAGGCGCTGGCGCTGCCGCGCGAACAGGTGGTGGTCACGTTCCAGAGCCGCTTCGGCAAGGCCAAGTGGCTGGAGCCCTACACCGAGCCCACGCTCGAGAAGCTGGCCGCCGAGGGCACCCGGCGCGTCGACGTGATGTGCCCCGGCTTCGTGGCCGACTGTCTGGAGACGCTGGAAGAAATCGCGCAGGAGGCGCGCGACGCCTTCCTGGCCGCCGGCGGCGAGCGCTTCGACTACGTGCCCTGCCTCAACGACGACGCCACCTGGATCGACGCCCTGGCCACACTGGCCGAGCGCCACCTGGCGGGCTGGGACACGAAGCGGGCCGACGATCCGGCGGCGCGCGAAGCCCAGCGCCAGCGAGCCCTGGCCCTGGGCGCCAAGGACTGATTCCCGAGGCGTACGCGGGTCAGGCAGCTTTGCGCTGCAGCAGCTTCCAAACCCTCGGCAGCACCAGCACCGCGACGACGATGGCCAGCAGCGTGGCCGACATCGGGCGCTGGACGAAGATGCCCCAGTGCCCCTCGCCGATGGACATGGCGTTGCGCATCTGCGCCTCGGCCAGCGGCCCCAGGATCATGCCCACGATCACCGGCGCGGTCGGGAAGTCGAAGCGCCGCATCAGCACGCCCAGCAGGCCCACGCCCAGCATCAGCCACAGGTCGAAGGCGCTCTGGCGCATGCCGTACACGCCGATGGTGGCGAAGATCAGGATGCCGGCGTACAGCGGCGCGCGCGGGATCTTCAGCAGCTTCACCCACAACCCCACGAGCGGCAGGTTCAGCACCAGCAGCATCACGTTGCCGATGTAGAGACTGGCGATCAGCGCCCACACCAGCGCGCTGGAAGTCTGGAACAGCTGCGGCCCGGCGTTGATGCCGTAGCCCTGCAGCGCGCTCAGCAGGATGGCCGCGGTCACGCTGGTGGGGATGCCCAGCGTCAGCAGCGGCACCAGCGTGGCCGTGACGGCCGAGTTGTTGGCCGCCTCGGGGCCGGCCACGCCCTCGATGGCGCCGACCGTGCCGAACTCCTCCTTGTGCTTGCTGAGCTTGCGCTCCAGGCCGTAGCTCAGGAAGGTGGGGATCTCGCTGCCGCCGGCCGGGATGGTGCCGAACGGAAAGCCGATGAAGGTGCCGCGCAGCCAGGCCGGCCAGGAGCGGCGCCACTCGCTGCCGGTCATGTGCACGCTGCTCATCTTGTTGATCTCTTGCGTGCTGCGGCCCTCGTAGAGCGCGTTGTAAAGCGTCTCGCCGACAGCGAACAGGCCCACGGCGACTAGCACTGCCTCGATCCCGTCCATGAACTCGGGCACGCCGCCGGTGTAGCGCACCTGCGCGGTGATCTGATCCAGCCCCACCAGGCCCATGGCCAGCCCGATGAACAAAGCCGTCATGCCGCGCAGCGTGCTCTTGCCCAGCACCGCGCTGACGGTGGTGAAGGCCAGCAGCATCAGGCAGAAATACTCCGGCGGGCCGAGCGTCACGGCGAACTCGGCCATGACCGGCGCGAACAGTGTCACCAGCACCGTGGCAATCGTGCCCGCCACGAAGGAACCGATGGCCGAGGTGGCCAGGGCCGCACCGGCCCGGCCGCTCTTGGCCATCTTGAAGCCCTCCAGCGCCGTCACCATGGTGCCGGTCTCGCCCGGTG
>JAIXTY010000274.1 GCA_027483705.1 Rubrivivax sp. | reverse complement strand
GGTCGCCGCGCTGCAGCCCGGCCAGGGCGGCCGGGCCGCCCGGCACGATCTCGCCGAGCACCGGATCGCTGAAGCTGCCGGCCAGGCCGACGCGGCGCACGAAGCCGGAGTCCACCTCGCGCGGGTCGAAGCCGGCCAGCGACAGCAGCACCGTGCGACGGCTGCGGCCGTCGCGGTCGGTGACCTCGAGCTGCACGTCCTCGCGGCTCATGGCCGCGCGGGTGATGTGCCAGCGCAGGTCGGCCATCGAGTCGAGCTCGGTCCACTCGCTGCTGCCCGCCGGGGCCAGGCCACGCACCCAGTCGCCGGCGCGCAGGCCGGCGCGCTCGGCGGGCGTGCCGGCGGCCGGCGTGGCAAGCACGGCCTTCGGCTCCTCGACCCCGATCCAGTGCGACGCGGCGTACAGCAGCACCGCCAGCAGCAGGTTGGCCAGCGGGCCGGCGGCCACGATGGCCGCACGGCGGCGCAGCGGCTGGCGGTTGAAGGCGCGGTGGAGCTCGTGCGGGGCGACGTCGCCCTCGCGCTCGTCGAGCATGCGCACGTAGCCGCCCAGCGGCAAGGCGCTCAGGGTGAACTCGGTGCCGTCGGGCCCCCAGCGGCGGCTCCAGATGACGCGGCCGAAGCCCACCGAGAAGCGCAGCACCTTCACGCCGCAGGCCACGGCCACGCGGTAGTGGCCGTATTCGTGGATGACGATCAGAACGCCCAGCGTGAGCAGGAACGCCAGCACCGTGGTGATCATCGGGCGAGTCCTTGCATGAGCTGGCGGGCGGTGGCGCGGGCGCGTTGGTCGAGTTCGATCAGGTCGTCCACGGCGGGGTCGTCGCCGAGGGCGGGTGGCAGCCGTGACAGCGTCTCGGCATTCACCCTGTGAATGTCGGTGAAGCGGATGGTTCCCTCCAGGAACGCGGCGACGGCCACTTCGTTGGCGGCGTTGAGCACCGCCGTCGTGCCCTCGGCGGCCCGCAGCGCGTCCCAGGCGAGGAAGAGGCCCGGGCAGCGCGCGCGGTCGGGCTCCAGGAAGGTCAGCGGCTTCAGGCTCAGGAAGTCGAGGCTCGCCGCGCCGCTTTCGATGCGCTCGGGGAACGACAGGCCGTAGGCGATGGGCACCTTCATGTCCGGCGTGCCCAGCTGTGCCAGCACGCTGGCGCCGCGGCACACCACCATGCTGTGGATGATGCTCTGCGGGTGGATGACGACGCGGATCTGCTCGGGCGCGAGGTCGAACAGCCAGCGCGCCTCGATGACCTCCAGCGCCTTGTTCATCATGGTCGCGGAGTCGACCGAGATCTTCGGGCCCATCACCCAGTTCGGGTGCGCCACGGCCTGCGCGGGCGTGACGTCGGCCAGGCTCGCGTGCTCGCGCTCGCGGAACGGGCCGCCGCTGGCCGTGAGCACGATGTGGTCGATGCGCCGCGGCCAGGCGCTGCGGTCCTCGGGCAGGCACTGGAAGATCGCGCTGTGCTCGCTGTCGATGGGCAGCAGCGTGGCCTGGCCCTGCGCCACGGCGCGCATGAAGCTGGCGCCACCGACGACCAGCGCCTCCTTGTTGGCCAGCAGCAGCCGCTTGCCCGCGCGCGCCGCGGCCATGCAGGCCGGCAGGCCGGCGGCGCCGACGATGGCGGCCATCACGGCATCGACCTCGGGCGCCGAGGCCAGTTCGGCCAGCGCGGCGGCGCCGGTGCGGACCTCGGTGCGCAGGCCCTCGGCCGCCAGCTGCGCCCGCAGCAACGGGGCCTGTGTCTCGTCGGGCAGCACCGCGACCTGTGGCTTGAAGCGCCGGCACTGCTCCAGCAGCAGGTCGACGCGGCGGAACGAGGTGAGACCGAAGACCTCGAAACGGTCGGGGTGCAGCGCGACCACGTCCAGCGTGCTGGTGCCCACGGAACCCGTGGCGCCGAGGATGGCCAGTCGTTGGCGGCGTGTGCTCATCGCGTTCCCTTGTTCGGCCGGTTCAGCGCGCCAGCGACAGCAGCGCCATCGCCGCCGGCAGCACCGGGAGCAACGCATCGACGCGGTCGAGCACGCCACCATGGCCGGGCAGCAGCCGGCTGCTGTCCTTGGCGCCAGCGGCGCGCTTGACCAGCGACTCGACGAGGTCACCGACCACGCTGAGCCCGCTCAGCACCAGCAGGGCCAGCACCATGCCCAGGCCGCCCAGGTGCAGCCACAGGCGCGTGAACAGGCTGGGCGCATCGACGGCGAAACGCTGGTCGATGGCGATCCACAGCGCCGACAGCGCCAGCACGCCAAGCATGCCGGACCACACGCCTTCCCAGCTCTTGCCCGGGCTGATCGACGGCGCCAGCTTGCGTCGGCCGAATCGGCGGCCTCCGAAGTACGCTGCGACATCGGCCATCCAGACGAGGGCCAGCACCGACAGCAGGAAGTTGATGCCGACGGCCCGCGCGTGCGCCAGCGCCAGCCAGGCGGCCCACAGCGTGACCAGGCCCACGACCCAGCGCGCCTGCCGCGGCAGCCGCGGCCACGACGCCGGCCCGCTGCGCAAGGCCACGCCGCCGACGGCCACCCACAGCAGCGCGACGGTCCACCAGAGCGCGTCCGGGGCGTCCTGCTTCCAGCCGGCCACCAGTGCCGCGGCGCCGGCCGCAGCGACCGCCAGTCCCATGGCCCAGGACAGCGCCGTGCCAGCCTGGTTGAGTCGGCCCCACTCCCAGCCCGCGGCGGCAATGAGTGCCAGCGTCAGCAGCGCAAAGGGCCAGGCGCTCGAGGCCGCCAGCGCGCCCAGCAGCAGCAGCACGAGCACGACGGCAGTGACGATGCGCTGGCCCAGCATGCCGTTGGCGAAGGGGCCGGGTACTGCGGTGTTCGGCTGGCCGACGCTCACGCGCCGGGCAGCGCCACCGAAGGCGGCTGGATGCCGCCGTAGCGGCGGTCGCGCTGGGCGTAGGCCGACAGCGCGGCATCGATCTCGGCCTCGCCGAAATCGGGCCACAGGCAATCGGTGAAGAAGAGCTCCGAGTACGCCGCCTGCCACAGCAGGAAGTTGCTCATGCGCATCTCGCCACCGGTGCGGATGAAGAGGTCGGGGTCGGGCGCGAAGCTCAGCGCCATGTGCTGCGACAGCCACGCCTCGTCGACCTGCTCGGGCGGCAGGCCCTGGGCGATGGCGTCCCGGCAGGCCTGCACCACGTCCCAGCGGCCACCGTAGTTGAAGGCCACGGCCAGCGTGATGCGCGTGTTGCGTTCGGTGAGGGCCTCGGCCTGCTCCCAGGCCTGGCGCAGTTTGTCGGACACCGCCGAGCGGTCGCCAACGATGCGGATGCGCACGCCGTCGCGGTGCATCTTGGTGAGGTACTTCGACACCGCCACCAGCACCAGGCTCATCAGGCCCGAGACCTCTTCGGTGGGCCGCTTCCAGTTCTCTGAGCTGAAGGCGAACACGGTGAGGTACTGCACGCCGCGGTCCGCAAAGGTGTTGACCGCGCGCACCAGCGCGTCGACGCCCTGCTTGTGGCCGAAGAAGCGCGGCATGTAGCGCTTGCGCGCCCAGCGGCCATTCCCATCCATGACCACGGCCACGTGGCGCGGCACGCTGGCCAGGGCCGTGTTGGGCTGGGAGAGATCGGTCATGGGCGCCGGGAGCTGCGGGTCGCGAGGGTCAGACC
Organism: Rubrivivax sp.; assembly: GCA_027483705.1. GTDB lineage: Bacteria > Pseudomonadota > Gammaproteobacteria > Burkholderiales > Burkholderiaceae_C > Rubrivivax. Next base: position 5,780 of record JAIXTY010000274.1, on the reverse strand, counting down.
GCCATCACTTCCGCTTCCTTGCCCTGCACCAGCTTGTCGATCTGCGCGATGGTGCCGTCGGTCAGGCGCTGGACCTCGTCCTGCGCACGGCGCTCGTCGTCCTCGGACACGGCCTTGTCCTTGAGCAGCTTCTTCAGATGCTCGTTGGCCTCGCGGCGCACGCTGCGCACGGCGATCTTGGCCTCCTCGCCGGCATGGCGAACGACCTTGGTCAGCTCCTTGCGGCGCTCTTCCGTCAGCGCCGGCATCGGCACGCGCAGCAGGTCGCCCTGCGCGCTGGGGTTCAGGCCCAGGTCGCTCTCGCGGATGGCCTTCTCGATCTTCGCGCCCAGGCCCTTCTCCCAGGGCTGCACGCTGATCGTGCGGGCGTCGAGCAGCGAGACGTTGGCCACCTGGCTGATGGGCACCATCGAGCCGTAGTACTCGACCTGCACCTGGTCGAGCAGGCCCGGGTGGGCGCGGCCGGTGCGGATCTTGTGCAGTTCGTTCTTGAAGGCCTCGATGGACTTGGCCATCTTGGTCTCGGCGGTCTTCTTGATGTCGGCGGGAGTCATCGGCGGGATTCCTCGTCAGACGTGCACCAGGGTGCCCTCGTCCTCGCCGCGCACCACGCGCTGCAGCGCGCCGGGCTTGACGATGGAGAACACCTTGATCGGGAGCTTCTGGTCGCGGCACAGCGCAAAGGCGGTGGCGTCCATGACCTGCAGGTTCTTCGCGATCGCCTCGTCGAAGCTGATGCGCGCATACAGCGTCGCGCTCGGGTCCTTCTTGGGGTCGGCGCTGTAGACGCCGTCCACCTTGGTGGCCTTCAGCACGACCTCGGCGCCCATCTCGGCCCCGCGCAGCGCCGCGGCGGTGTCGGTGGTGAAGAAGGGATTGCCGGTGCCGGCGGCGAAGACGACGACCTTGCCTTCCTCGAGGTACTGCAGCGCCTTCGGGCGCACGTAGGGTTCGACGACCTGGTCGATGCCGATGGCGGACATCACGCGCGCGGTGATGCCCTCCTGGCGCATCGTGTCGGCCAGCGCCAGTGAGTTCATCACCGTCGCGAGCATGCCCATGTAGTCGGCGGTCGCGCGGTCCATGCCCACCGAGCCCCCGGCCACGCCGCGGAAGATGTTGCCGCCACCGATGACGACGGCCACCTGCACGCCCAGGTCGGTGACCGCCTTGATCTCCTGCACCATGCGGACGATGGTCGCGCGGTTGATGCCGTAGGCGTCGTCGCCCATCAGGGCTTCACCGGAAAGCTTGAGCAGGATGCGCTGGTAGGCCGGCATCGGCGTGATCGTGGGCTGGTGGAAACCGCGGGAGTGTAAGCGGCGGGGCGCGTCCCGAAGACGCTGCGCGGGCGCCGCGCCAGGGGATGGACCCCGGCCACGGCGCCTGCTTCGGGCGGCTTACTGCGCCTTGGCTGCGGCGACCTGGGCGGCCACCTCGGCCGCGAAGTCGTCGACCTTCTTCTCGATGCCTTCGCCGACCACGTACAGCGAGAAGCCGGCGACCTTGGTGCCCTTCTCCTTGAGCATCTGCTCGACGGTCTGCTTGTCGTTCTTGACGAAGGGCTGGTTCAGCAGCGAGACCTCCTTCAGGAACTTCTGCACCGAGCCGTCGACCATCTTGGCCACGATCTCGGCCGGCTTGCCGCTCTCGGCGGCCTTCTCGGCGGCGATGCGGCGCTCGACCTCGATCAGGTCGGCCGGCACGTCGGCGGTCGACAGCGCCTTGGGCTTCATGGCGGCCACGTGCATGGCCACGTCCTTGGCGGCCGTCTCGTCACCGGTGAACTCCACGACGACGCCGATGCGCGTGCCGTGCAGGTAGCTGGCCAACTGGCCGCCGCCGGCATAGCGCTTGAAGCGGCGGATCGACATGTTCTCGCCGATCTTGCCGATCAGGCCCTTGCGCACGTCTTCGACCGTGGGGCCGAAGCCGTCCTGCGCGAGCGGCAGCGCCGACAGCGCGGCCACGTCGGCCGGCGCGTGCTGCGCCACCAGTTCGGCGGCGCTCTTCACGAACGCCAGGAACGAGTCGTTCTTGCTGACGAAGTCGGTCTCGCAGTTGACCTCGACGATGGCACCGGTGCTGCCGGCCACGGTGGCGGCAATCACGCCCTCGGCGGTGATGCGCGAGGCGGCCTTGCCGGCCTTGTTGCCAAGCTTGACGCGCAGGATTTCCTCCGCGCGGGCCAGGTCGCCGTCGGCCTCGGTCAGGGCCTTCTTGCACTCCATCATCGGCGCGTCGGTCTTGGCGCGCAGTTCGGCGACCATCGAGGCGGTGATTGCGGGCATGGTGTCACTCCGTGTTGGGATGTCCCGCCTGCGCGGGACGGCGGCGCGCAGGGCGCCACGTGGGGCTTTCGACCGGCCGGGCGGCGGGCCGCGGACGGCCGGTCGACAAACGCTTGCTCAAGAAAAAGGGGCTGAGACAGCCCCTGGTCCTGGCCGGCGCCGCGGGATCAGACCGCGTCGCTGACCTCGACGAACTCGTCGCCGTCCTGGGCCGCGGCAACCACTTCATTGACCGCATTGGCCCTGCCGGCCAGCACGGCCTCGGCGACCGACTGGGCATACAGCGCCACGGCCTTGGCCGAGTCGTCGTTGCCCGGGATCACGTAGTCGATGCCGTCCGGATTGTGGTTGGTGTCGACGACGCCGATGACCGGGATGCCCAGCTTCTTGGCTTCGGCGATCGCGATCTTGTGGTAGCCGACGTCGATCACGAACATGGCGTCAGGCAGCGCGTTCATGTCGGCGATGCCGCCGATGTCCTTCTGCAGCTTGTCCAGCTCGCGCTGGAACAGCAGGCCTTCCTTCTTGCTCATCGACTCGAGGCCGGCTTCGGCCTGGGCCTGCATGTCCTTGAGCTTCTTGATCGAACCCTTGACCGTCTTGAAGTTGGTCAGCATGCCGCCCAGCCAGCGCTGGTCGACATAGGGGATGCCGGCGCGCAGGGCTTCCTGCGCCACGACTTCACGGGCCTGACGCTTGGTGCCGACCAGCAGCACGGTGCCGCGGCGGGCCGAGAGCTGGCGGATGAACTTCATCGCTTCCTCGTAGAGAGGCAGCGTCTTTTCGAGGTTGATGATGTGGATCTTGTTGCGATGGCCGAAGATGAACGGCGCCATCTTGGGGTTCCAGAAGCGGGTCTGGTGTCCGAAGTGGACGCCGGCTTCCAGCATTTCGCGCATGCTGAACGACATGATTTCGATTCCTTCGAAAGGTTGGGTCTGAGGCACGGCATGGATCGGGGGCACCGGGGATGCGGCCGCTGGCCGTCATCATCCCGGGACCTCGACACCTTTTCGGAGCCGGGCCCGCGAGGGCAGGACAAGTCGTCATCCGACCGCGAATCAGGCAGGACCTCCCGGGGCGCCGTCGGAACGGCCGCCTGAAGCAGGCACACTGCGCATCCTCGCGAGGTACAGGCATGCGGGCTTGACCCCCATGCGGTGCGTCGCAGCAGGCGGTCCCATCCACCTGCCCGAACCCACCTGCGCAGCCGGGTGGCCCATCGGGCCCCGGATCGACCGGACACCGGATCGCTCCGGCGCCCTTCGGCAAGTCCTGCGGCTTCTTGAAGAAAACCGCTGGAAACCTGGCCGCGCCCTGTCTTCGGAAAAACCCAATGAGTTTAGCACCTTGACCCGCCCCGACCTCTGCGACGCGTTGGCCCGGCTGCACCCGAACGCGCCCCGGGGCGCGCAGGATGCCCTGGCCGCCTGCCTGCACGCGGCCGCCGATCCCGAGGTGGCGCCGGCCTTCCTGCAGATCGACCGCGCCGGCGCGCAAGCCGCCGCACAGGCCATCGACCAGGCCTGCGCCGCCGGGCAGCCGCGGCCGCCGCTGGGTGGCCTGGCCGTGGTGGTGAAGGATCTCTTCGACGTCGCCGGCCAGACCACCGCCGGCGGCTCGCGCCGCCTGGCCGGGGCCGCGCCGGCCGGTGCCGATGCGCCGGCCGTGGCCCGCCTGCGGGCCGCCGGGGCGGTGCTGATCGGCCGAGCGCACATGAACGAGTTCGCCTACTCCGGCGTCGGCCTGAACCCGCACCACCCGGTGCTGGCCAATCCGGCCACCGCGCGGCTGGAGCCGGGCGGGCCGCGCCGCGTGCCGGGCGGCTCCAGCTCGGGCTCGGCCGCCGCGGTGGCGGGCGGTGCAGCCTGGGCCGGACTCGGCAGCGACACCGGCGGCTCGCTGCGCATCCCGGCGGCGCTGCAAGGCCTGGTCGGCTTCAAGCCGACGCAGTCCGCTGTGCCGCGCGAGGGCATGCTGCCGCTCGCGCCGACGCTGGACACGGTCGGCGCCATCACCCGCAGCGTGCGCGACGCCGCCCTGCTCGACGCCGTGCTGCGCGGCGCCCCGCTGCCGCGTCAGGACCGTCCGCTGGCCGCGCTGCGCCTGGGCCTGCCCGAAACCCTGATGCTGGAGGCCCTCGACCCACGGCTGGCCCGCGGCTTCGAGGCCGTGCTGGCCCGCCTGCGCGCGGCCGGTGCCCGCATCGAGCCGCTGCCGCTGCCCGAGCTGGGCGAGCTGGCCGCGATGAATGCCCTGGGCGGCTTTCCGGCCGCCGAGGCCTGGGCCTGGCACCGCCAGGCCCTCGACACCCAGCCCGAGACCTACGACCCGCGGGTCGCCGCCCGGATCCGCCGCGGCGCCAGCCAGTCTGCGGCCGACTACCTTGCCCTCCAGCGCGTCCGCGCCGACTGGATCCGCCGCGTCGATGCGGCGATCACCGGCTTCGACGCCCTTCTCTCTCCCACCGTGCCCGACTTCCCTCCCCCCCTTGATCCCCTGCTGCCGGCCCCGCCCGGCGCCAGCGCCGCCGAGGCGGCGGCCCGCGACGCCGCCTTCTTCGCGCTCAACGCCCGCCTGCTGCGCAACCCGACCGTGGTCAATCTGCTCGATGGCTGCGCGATCAGCCTGCCGGCGCAAGCCCCGGGCGAGCTGCCCTGGGGCCTGATGCTCTGGGCCGGCCGCGGCCGTGACGCGACCCTGCTCGACGCGGCCCGCGCCGTCGAGGCGGCACTCGACGCCGAAGCGCAGGAGGCCCACGCATGAAGCCGCAGCGCATTGCCGTGATCGGCGCCGGCATCGTCGGCGTCGCGACCGCCCGGGCCCTGGTCGAGGACGGCCATGCCGTCACCGTCCTGGAACGCCGCGGCAGCCTGGCCGCCGAAGGCAGTTTCGCGCCGGCCGGCCTGCTCGCCCCCGGCGCGCTGGCCCTGGGCGGGCCGGTGGCCAGCCTGGTCGATCCGCCGCCGGTGCCCGGCCTGGCCGGACGCTGGCAACGCTGGCGGGCCACGCGCGAGGGCCGCACCCAGCGCCGGCGCGAGCAGATGGCCCGGCTCGCGCTGGAAAGCCAGGCCGTGCTCGGCCGCTGGTTCGATCGCGAGGCCCTGCCTTATGAACACAGCGCCGGCGTCGGCCTGCGGATCGCCGACGAAGCCGGACGGGCCCGACTCGAAGCCGCCCTGGCGGCGCAGCCCCTGGCCGCGGCCGGCAGCCGCTTCCTCGACCGCGAGGCCTGGCGTGCGGGCGAGCCCGATCTGGCGCCCGATGCACCGGGCAGCGGCCTGCTGTTCTGGCCGGGGGCCGAGATGGTCAATGTGCGGCAGATCGCGCAGCAGTTACGCGAGCAGGCCGAGGCGCGCGGCGCACGCTTTCTCTTCGGCATCGAGGTGCAGGCCGTCGAGCCGGGCCGGCCGCTGACCCTGCACTGGCTCGAGCAGGACACCCACAACCACGGCAGCCCGGCCGGCGCCCGGCCCGGCGGCCGCAGCC
>JAIXTY010000120.1 GCA_027483705.1 Rubrivivax sp. | reverse complement strand
TGGCCGATCATGATGAACTCGTAGCCTTCCTTGGCCAGCTTGGCGACCTCGACGTGCACCTTGGTGACCAGAGGGCAGGTGGCGTCGAACACCTGGAAGCCGCGGCGCGCCGCCTCGGCCCGCACGGCCTTGGGCACGCCGTGGGCGCTGAACACCAGCGTGGCGCCGGGCGGCACGTCGGCCAGGTCCTCGATGAAGATGGCGCCCTTGGCGCGCAGGTCGTCGACGACGTAGGTGTTGTGCACGATCTCGTGGCGCACGTAGATCGGCGCGCCGAAGCGCTGCAGCGCGCGCTCGACGATCTCGATGGCACGGTCGACGCCGGCGCAGAAGCCGCGCGGCTCGGCCAGCAGGATCTCGTCGAGAGCCATGGTCACATCACCCCCAGCAGCTTGACGTCGAAGCGCACGGCCTGGCCCGCCAGCGGGTGGTTGAAGTCGAACAGCAGCCAGCCGTCGCCACGCTCGCGCACCACGCCGGCGTAGGCGCCCTGGCCGTCGGGCGTGGGGAACTGCACCACGTCGCCCACGGCGTAGTCGGCACCAGGCTCGCCCAGCTCGTGCAGCAGCGAGAGCTTCACGCGCTGCAGCAACTCGGGGTTGCGCTCGCCGAAGGCGGCGCCGGCGGGCAGCTCGAACTGCGCCTCGGCGCCCTCTTCCAGGCCCAGCAGCTGCTGCTCGATGGCCGGTGCCAGCTGCCCGGTGCCGAGCGACAGCGTCGCCGGCTTGTCGGCGAAGGTGTCCACGACCGCGCGGCCGTCAGGGCCGGCCAGGCGGTAGTGCAGCGTCAGGAACGATCCGGGCTGGACGCGGTTCGACACGGGTTGCAGAGCGGCATTCACGGTGGCATTCGAAGGGTGCGGCCCCTCGCATAGACTGGCCTTGATTCTAGTCGCCGCCCCATGAAGAACCTGCCCGCCGACCAGCGTCCGCGCGAGAAGCTGCTGGCCCGCGGCCCCGCCGCGCTGGCTGACGCCGAGTTGCTGGCGCTGCTGCTGCGCACCGGCACGGCAGGCACCGGCGTGCTGGCGCTCGCGCAGCAGGTGATCGACGCCAGCGGCGGCTTTGGCGGGCTGCTGCAGCCCGAGGCGCAGGAGCGCCTGGCCGCCATCAAGGGCCTGGGCCCGGCCAAGCAGGCCGAGCTGCTGGCGGTGGCCGAGATCGCGCGCCGCGCGGTGGAGCAGCCGCTGCGCGAGCGCGACGTGTTCGACAGCCCGCAGCGCGTGAAGCAGTACCTCGCGCTGCAGCTCGACGGCCACGGCCAGGAGCACTTCGGCGTGATGTTCCTCGACGGCCAGCACCGGCTGATCCGCTTCGACATCCTGTTCACCGGCACGCTGACGCAGACCAGCGTCTACCCGCGCGAGGTGGTGCGCGCCGCGCTGCGCCACAACGCCGCCGCGGTGGTGCTGGCGCACAACCACCCCAGCGGCGTGGCCGAGCCTTCGCGCGCCGACGAGTTCCTCACGCAGACGCTGGCCAGCGCGCTCAAGCTCGTGGACGTGCGCGTGCTCGACCACATCGTCGTCGGCCGCGGGCAGACGGTGTCGCTCGCGGAACGGGGGCTGGTGTGATGCGCGCGCGATCGCTTTCCGACCTGCGCCAGCTGCGCGACACCCTGGCCGAGCGCCAGCACCAGGCGCGCGAGGCCGCTGCCGCGGCACTGGCCGCCCAGCGCGCCGCCGAGCGGGCGCGGCGCCAGTTCGCCGACGCCGTGGGCCCGGTGACGCCGCTGCCGCCGCACGGCCTTGCCAGCGCGGTGCTGGTGGGCGAACGCCCCGAGCCGCTGCCGCGCCAGCGCGAGGCCGACGAGCGCCAGGCGCTGGCCGAGGCGATGTCCGACGAGGTCGACGTCGATAGCCTGCTGCTCACCGACGACGGCCTGAGCTTCCGCCGCGAAGGCGTGGGCGCCGAGGTCGTGAACCGGCTGCGCCGCGGCCACTGGGCGATCCAGGGCGAGCTCGACCTGCACGGCCTGCGCCGCGACGAGGCGCGCGACGCGCTGGCCGCCTTCCTGCGCGAATGCCGGCAGCGCGGCTGGCGCTGCCTGCGCGTGGTGCACGGCAAGGGGCATGGCTCGCCCGGCCGGCAGCCGGTGCTCAAGGCCAAGGCGCAGCGCTGGCTGGGGCAGAGCGCCGAGGTGCTGGCCTTCACGCAGGCCAGCGCCCCGCAGGGTGGCGCGGGTGCGCTGATCGTGCTGCTGAAGGGCTGAGCGCGCCGTCAGCCACCGGCCTTGCCGGTGCCGGGTGGGCACTGGCCGCGGCGCTCGGCCCAGTACAGCACGTTGCCGACCACGGCCACGCTGCCCGACACCACCGCCGTGGTCACCGTCACCACGCCGGCCGTCACCATCAGCGCCACGCAGCCGTCGCCCTGGCACTGGTGGAAGCCGGGCAGGATGGCCACCTCCAGCGTGATCTGCTTGGTGGCGACGCCGCAGGCGGGGTCGTAGACGCTGCGCGTCTGCGGCACGACGACGCAACCGGACAGTGCCAGCAGGGCCAGCGCGGCTCCCACGCGAGTGAAGGGGCGGGTCGACTTCATCGGTGCATTGTCGCGGGCATGTCACCGACGCGGCCTACGGTCGCGGGTTTCGCCACACCACCCCGAGCCGGAGGAACCCATGCCCAACACCCTGCTGCGCGCCGCCGCCCTGTCTGCCCTGATGGCCACCGCCACCGCCCAGGCCCAGCTGGCCTTCACCGAGGTCGCGCCGTGGAGCAGCGGCAACTCGACGGTGGCGGCGGACTGGTTCGAGATCACCAACCTGGGCAGCACGGCCATCGACATCACCGGCTGGAAGGTCGACGACAACTCCAACAGCTTCGCGGCTTCGGTCGCGCTGGTCGGCGTGTCGATCATTGCGCCGGGCCAGTCGGTCGTCTTCATCGAAGGCGCGGCCGCGAACGCGCAGTTCGCCAACGTCTGGTTCGGCGGCACGCTGCCGGTCGGCCTTCAGGTCGGTCGCTACTCGGGCTCGGGCATCGGCCTGTCGACCGGCGGCGATGCGCTGAACCTCTTCAAGGCCGACGGCACCCTGGTGACGCGCGTCGACTTCGGCGCCTCGCCGACGGCTGCGCCCTTCGCCACCTTCGACAACGCCGCCGGCCTGTCGGGCGTCACGCTCGCCACGCTGTCGGCGGTGGGCATCAACGGCGCGTTCCTCGCGGCCGCCGGTGGCGAGATCGGCTCGCCGGGCAGCGTGGGCGTCGTGCCCGAGCCCGGCACCTGGGCGATGCTGCTGGCCGGCGCCGGCGTCGTGGCCGGCGTGGCGCGCCGCCGCCGCCACGCCTGAGCAGCCGGGTGACCGCCATGAACAAGACCCTGCGCACCCTGGCGGCCACGGCCGCCTGCACGCTGGCGCTCGGCGCCCAGGCCACCACGTCCATCGGCCTGGGCGGCTACACGCTGGCCGGGAACTTCACGCTCGACGCGCTCGGCGGCATCGGCCTGGAGGCCAGCGCCGTGACCTACGCCCGCGACCGCGGCTCGCTGTTCTTCGTCGGCGACGAGGGGCTGGGCGTCGTCGAGATCTCCCGCACCGGCACCGTGCTCGGCACGATGGCCTTCGACTGGGCCGGCACCGGCAGCACGAACAACGACGCCGAGGGCCTGACCTACCTGGGCGGCGGCCGGCTGGTCGTCGTGGACGAGCGGCCGCAGATCGCCTACCGCTTCGACTTCGCCGCCGGTACCACGCTGGCACTGAACACGCAGCCCAAGGTGGCCATCACCGGCTCGACGGTGAGCGTGGGCAACGTCGGCACCGAAGGCCTGTCGTTCGACCCGCGCGACGGCAGCTTCTTCAGCGTCAAGCAGGACAACCCGGCCGTGCTGCGCCAGAGCACGCTGAACTTCGCCGTCGGCTTTGGCACAGCCACGACGACGACGCTGTTCAGCGGCGCCACGTCGCTGTTCGGCCTGAACAGCCTGTCCGACGTGCAGACGCTGGCGACGGTGGACGCGCTGGCCGGCACGCCGGCCGCCGACAACCTGCTGATCCTGAGCCTGGACTCGCGGCGCCTGATCGAGATCGACCGCCTGGGCAACACGCTGTCGAGCCTGGACCTCACCGGCCTCACCCCACAGGCCATCGAGGGCGTGACGGTCGACGAGCTGGGCACGATCTACCTCGTGGCCGAGGACAGCGGCACCGGCAACTCGCGGCTGCTGGTGCTGACACCGGTGCCCGAGCCGCAGACCTACGCGCTGATGCTCAGCGGGCTGCTGGCGCTGGGCTGGGCGGCGCGCCGGCGCCGCCGCGACTGAAGCCGCCGGGCCGGGCTCAGCCCGGCCGGTTGCGCATCCAGTCAGCGGTGCCGTACAGGGCCTCGGCCAGGCGCTGCATCAGCGCGGGCTCGACGCCCTCGTCCTGCAGGGCCTGCAGCATGCAGCCCATCCACTGGTCGCGCTCGATGCTGCGGATGGGGTACGGCAGGTGGCGCGCGCGCAGCATCGGGTGGCCGAAGCGCTCGATGTAGTGGCTGGGGCCGCCCAGCCAGCCGCAGAGAAACCAGAACAGCTTGTCGCGCGCACCATCCAGCGTGGTGGGGTGCACGGCGCGCAGCTCGGCGAAGCGCGGCTCCAGGTCCATCAGGTCGTAGAAGCGGTCGACGAGTGCACGCACGCCGCCCTCGCCACCCAGGCGCTCGAAGGGCGTGGGTCCGGCCGATGCGGCCGTGCCGTCGTCGCTCACGGCGTGAGCAGGCGCTGCGCCACCGCCAGCATCGACATGGCCGGCGGCGTGCCCGGCAGCAGCTCCAGCAGCAGTTGCCGGCGCTGCACGGCCTCGCGCACGGCGGGGTCGGAGGGCACCTCGCCGAGCAGGTCCAGCCGCACCGGGCTGTCGAGCGTGGGGTTCACGTAGCGATCGACCACCTGCTGCAGCTGCTGGCGCACGGCACGGGCCTCGCCCGTCTTGCGCGTCTGGTTCACCAGCAGCTGGATGCGGCGGCGGCCCTGCGTCGTGGCCAGCACCTTGATGGTGGCGTAGGCGTCGGTCAGCGACGTCGGCTCGGGCGTGGCCACCACCAGCACCTGGCCGGCCAGGCTGACGGTGTAGAGCACGACCTCGGAGATGCCCGCGCCGGTGTCGAGCAGCACGTGGTCGTAGCGCGGTGCCACCTCGTCGATGACCTGCTGCAGCTTCTCGCGCACCTCGGGCGTCATGCGCGAGTACTCGACCATGCCCGAACCCGCCAGCAGCACGTGGAAGCCGCCCGGCGCCGGCAGCACGGCCTCGGCCAGCGAGGCCTTGCCGGTGAACACGTCGTGAAGCGTGATCTTCGGGAACAGGTTCAGCACGACGTCGAGGTTGGCCAGGCCGAGGTCGGCGTCGAGCACCAGCACCTTGCGGCCGTTGCGGGCCAGCGCCGCGGCCAGGTTGGCCGAGACGAAGGTCTTGCCCACGCCACCCTTGCCGCTGGTGACGGCCATGATGTGCGGGTTGGGCGAGGGCGGAGCCGCCGCGGCCGGGGCCGCAGGGGACGGGGCGGTCGTCATTCGTGGTCCTGGATCTGGAAGCTGTCGAACAGCAGGCGCTTCTCTTCGTTGCTGACGACCGACATCGCCGAGGGCTCGAGCCGCACGAGGTTGCGGCCCTGGGTCTTGGCCAGGTAGAGCTGCTGGTCGGCGCGCTCCTTCCACAACGCGGGCGTGGAGCGCACCCACTGCGGCGCGAAGGCGCCGCCGATGCTGATGGTGACGAGCAGCTCCTGGCGCGAGGGCTGCAGCAGGATCGGCATGCGCTCGACGCGGCGCCGGATGCGCTCGGCCACCGTCTGCCCGAAGGTGCTGGCGCAGTTGGGCAGGATGATCGCGAACTCCTCGCCGCCCACGCGCGCCACCAGGTCCATCGGCCGCACGCTGTCCATCAGGGCCGAGGCCACGGCGCAGATGACCTGGTCGCCGGCGGCATGGCCCTGGGTGTCGTTGACGCGCTTGAAGTGGTCGATGTCCAGCGCCAGCAGCAGGGCCGGCTCACCGCTGCGGGCGACGCGGTCGACTTCGCGCTCCAGCGACATCTCGAAGGCGCGGCGGTTGGCCAGGCCCGTCAGCGCGTCGCGGCTGGACAGTTCGACCAGGCGGTCGATCATGGCCTGCTGCCAGGCCGGGGACAGGGGGTCGCCCGGCGGCGGCGCCTGACCCGCGTGCGCCAGCAACTGCAGCGCCCGCTCGAACTGGAGCGGCAAGGCGGCAGCGGACGCGGTGGGGCGGGCTCGGGACAAGGCCTCTCAGGGCGCGTTGGCGCACCCGGCTTTGCAACTGACCGGGCAGTCTAGCAGCGGGCACGCGGTCCCCAAGGCGGGCAATGGGGGCCGGAGCCGGCCCATCTTTCGCTACAGATCCGGCCCGGGCGTGCCGAAACTGCCTGAGTGACGAACGCCGCCCCGACCGCCCTCCTTCCCGCGATGCCGATGCCGGCGGACGCGGAGTACACGCTCACGCCGGCCGACTTCGACCGCATCAGGCGCCTCATCTACGAGCGTGCCGGCATCAGCCTGCACGCGGGCAAGCAGGCCATGGTCTACAGCCGGCTGTCGCGCCGGCTGCGCGAGACCCGGATGTCCTCGTTCGCGGCCTACCTCGACGCGCTGGAACGCGGCGGCAGCGACGCCGAGTGGCAGGAGTTCGTCAACAGCCTCACCACTAACCTCACGGCCTTCTTCCGCGAGGAGCACCACTTCCACGCGCTCGTCGACGACCTGCGCGCGCTGGCCGGCCGCAACGCCGGCAAGCCGCTGCGCATCTGGTGCAACGCCGCCAGCACCGGCGAGGAGCCGTACTCGCTGGCGATGACGGTGATCGAGACGCTGGGCCTCTCGGCCACGGCGCGGCTGGTGTGCAGCGACATCGACACCAAGGTGCTGGCCACCGCGCAGCGCGGCGTGTACGGCGCGGACGCCCGCGGCCTCAGCCCCGAGCGACTGAAGCGCCACTTCCTGCGCGGCACCGGCGCCAACAGCGGCAGCATCCGCGTCAAGCCCGAGCTCGCGCGGCTGATCGAGTTCCGGCCGTTCAACCTGATGAGCCCGAGCTGGTCGGCGCTGGGCGACCCGTTCGACATCGTGTTCTGCCGCAACGTGATGATCTATTTCGACGCGCCGACGCAGCGCAAGGTGCTCGAGCGCATCCACGGCGTCACGCGGCCCGGGGCGCTGCTGTACGTGGGGCACTCCGAGAACTTCACCGACTCGCGCGACCTGTTCCGGCTGCGCGGCAAGACCATCTACGAGCGCGTCTGAGCGCGGCCGGCCCCGGCCGCACCTCCTCAAGCCGCGTTCCGCGCCGGCCGATAAGAGACTGATCCTGCCCATGTACGCCGCCACCCGCCCCACCCTGCCCACCCCCGGCGCGCCGCCGACCTCGGCCGCCGCGCCCAGCCGCCTGGAGCGGCTGAAGGCGCAGTCGCGCAAGCCGGGCGAGGCCAGCTTCTTCTTCTGGGACGCGCATTTCAAGAACGATGCCGTCAAGGTGCTGCCGGGCGAGTTCTTCGTGCACGACGAGGACATCCTCGTGATGACGACGCTGGGCTCGTGCATCGCCGCCTGCCTGTGGGACCGCGAGAAGCGCGTGGGCGGCATGAACCACTTCCTGCTGCCCGATGGCGGCAGCGGCGGCGGCGCCGACGGCGGCCGCTACGGCAGCTACGCGATGGACCTGCTGATCGGCGAGCTCGTCAAGCGCGGCGCCACGCGCGCCACGATGGAGGCCAAGGTCTTCGGTGGCGGCGCGGTGATCAGCGGCATGAACAGCATCAACGTCGGCGAGCGCAACACCGCCTTCGTGCTGGACTACCTGCGCACCGAACGCATCACGGTGGTCAGCAAGGACGTCATGGACATCTACCCGCGCAAGGTGTGCTACCTGCCCGCCAGCGGCAAGGCCATGGTCAAGCGGCTGGCCAGCGCCAACACCGAGGCACTCGCGGCGCAGGAACGCGCGGCCGTGCAGCGCGCCACGCCCGCGGCCACCGCCGGCGGCAGCGTCGACCTCTTCTGATTCGGCTCCGGAGTCCCGCCATGGCCGGCACCAAGACCCGCGTCGTCGTCGTCGACGACTCCGCCCTCGTGCGCGGCCTGCTGGCCGAGATCATCGACCGCCAGCCCGACATGTGCTGTGTCGGCGCCGCGGCCGACCCGCTGGTCGCGCGCGAGATGATCCGCAACCTGAACCCCGACGTCATCACGCTCGACGTTGAGATGCCGCGCATGGACGGCCTGGACTTCCTGTCGCGCCTGATGCGGCTGCGGCCGATGCCGGTGGTGATGGTCAGCACGCTCACCGAGCGCGGCGCCGACGTCACGCTCAAGGCGCTGGAACTCGGCGCCATCGACTTCGTCGCCAAGCCCAAGATCGGCGTGGCCGACGGGCTGCGCCAGCTCGGCGCCGACATCACCGAGAAGATCCGCACCGCGGCACGTGCGCGCGTCAGCCGCCTGGCGGTGGCGCCGGCCGCAGCCGCCCCCGGGGCGGCGCCGGCACGGCCGTCGCCGATGGCCTCGCTGGGCCGGCTGTCGACCGAGAAGATCATCTTCATCGGCGCCTCCACCGGCGGCACCGAGGCCACGCGCGAGGTGCTGATCGAACTGCCGGCCGACAGCCCGGCCGTGATGATCACGCAGCACATGCCGCCCGGCTTCACCAAGAGCTACGCCGCACGCCTGGACAGCCTGTGCCGCATCCGCGTCGCCGAGGCGCGCGACGGCGAGCGCGTGCTGCCGGGCCACGCGTACATCGCGCCGGGTGGCTTCCACCTCAGCGTCGAGCGCTCCGGCGCCAACTACGTGGCCCGCGTGGTGGACGGCGATCCCGTCAACCGGCACAAGCCGAGCGTCGAGGTGCTGTTCGACAGCGCCGCGCGCGTGGTGGGCCGCAACGCGCTGGGCGTGATGCTCACCGGCATGGGCGCCGACGGCGCCCGCGCGATGAAGACCATGCGCGACGCCGGCAGCTTCAACCTCGTGCAGGACGAGAACAGCTGCGTCGTCTTCGGCATGCCACGCGAAGCCATCGCGCACGGCGCCGCCCACGAGGTGCTGCCGCTGAACCGCATCGCGCCGCGCCTGCTGGAGTGGCTGCGCGCGAACGCCGGCGTGGCCACGCGCGTGTAGCGGCGCCGGCGCGCCGCCGGGCGCGCTCAGTTCCAGCGGCCGTGCTCCCAGTCCACGCGGGGCAGCGTGGCTTCCGGGTTCACCAGGTGCGCCATGCCGATGTCGCGCAGCGTCGACGGCGACAGCTGCCGCAGTGCCGCCTGGCAGGCGCGGCGGTCGGCGGACTCTCGAGCCGCGGACCAGGCCTGCGACAGGCGTTGCTTCAGCGCGGCAGCGAGACCTTGGTGCCAGGGCGGCCGCGTCGGCACGACGACGGGCAGGCAGCAGGTGGCGTGGCTCATGGCGGGGTCTCCAGAAAGGTGTCTGGTCAATGTCGCGCAACGCTCATGGCCAGAAAAGCGATACTTTCTGGCCCGATCGTTCAGCTAGGGTGACCAATGAGCATCCTTCACCGCCTGCCGCTGCACACCCTGCCCACCTTCCACGTGGCCGCCCGCCGCCAGAACCTGCGGGCCACGGCCGAGGAGCTGCACCTCACGCACAGCGCGGTCAGCCAGCAGATGGCGCTGCTGGAGCAGGCGGTGGGCCTGCCGCTGTTCGACCGCCGCGGCCGCGGGGTGGTGCTCAACGCCGCCGGGCAGGCCCTCGCGGCGGCGGTGGCACCGGCGCTGGCGGGCCTGGCCCGGGGCGTGGCCGCAGCCCGCGCGGCCGGCGGCGCCGGCCAGCAGCTGGTGCGGCTGACGGTGCTGCCCAGCTTCGCGCAGCGCTGGCTGCTGCCCCGCATCGGCCGCTGGCGCGAGCGCCACCCTGATCTGCAGTTGGACGTGCATGCCAGCCACCGCGTCGTCGACCTCGTGGCCGACGACTTCCATGCCGCCCTGCGCGTGGGCGCCGGCCCCTGGCCGGGGCTGCTGGCCGAGCGGCTGGTGGAGTCGCCGCTCATCGCCGTCGCGGCGCCGTCGCGCGGCGCGAGGTTGGC
This sequence comes from Rubrivivax sp., assembly GCA_027483705.1. GTDB lineage: Bacteria > Pseudomonadota > Gammaproteobacteria > Burkholderiales > Burkholderiaceae_C > Rubrivivax. The sequence continues at coordinate 1,335 of JAIXTY010000120.1, read as the reverse complement.
TGCGCTCGCCGACCCGGCCGCGCTGGCGGCGGCCCTGGCTGCCGAGCCGCTGCTGGGTGCGACGGCGTGGTGGCAGCGCTACCTGGCACTGGGCGGCGAGACGCTGCCTGGCCAGAGCGTGGCCGACTTCAACGACGCCGGGCTGATGCTGCAGGCCTGCGAGGCCGACCTGGGCATCGCGCTGGCGCGCGAGCTGCTGGCGGCCGACGCGCTGCAGGCCGGCCGCCTGGTGCGGGTGGCGCCCTGGGCGCTGAAGACGGCCGAGGAGAACACCGGCTCGACCTACTGGTTCGTGCAGCGCCCCGACCTCGCCGACTGGCCACCGCTGATCGCGTTGCGGCAGTGGTTGCACGACGAGATGGCGCTGTCGCGCGCCGCGCTGTCGCCGCCCTGATCAGCGCGCCGGCATGAACAGCGCCGTCAGGTCCGACAGGAAGTCGAAGCCACGAGTCGTCGGCCGCACCGATTCGTCGGCCGTGCCCTCGTCGACCCAGTCGATCAGGCCACGATCCCGCGCCTGCTGCAGCGGCGCCAGCACCGCCGACAGCGGCAGGCCCGTGCGCTCGGTGAAGAGGCGCAGCGGAAAGCCGTCCTTCAGCCGCAGCGCGTTCATCATGAACTCCAGCGAAAGATCGGCCCGCGCCAGCTCGTGCTGGTTGCTGACGGCGCGGCCCTCGAGCGCACGCGCCACGTAGGTGGCGGGCTCGCGCCAGCGCACCTGGCGCAGCACGCGCTCCGGAAAGCTGAGCTTGCCGTGCGCGCCGGCGCCGATGCCGAGGTAGTCGCCGAAGCTCCAGTAGTTCAGGTTGTGCAGGCAGCGGTGGCCCTCGCGCGCGAAGGCGCTCACCTCGTAGCGCTGCAGCCCCGCCGCCGCGGTGCGCTCGGCCAGCAGGTCGAGCATCTCGCTGGCCACATCGTCGTCGGGCAGCTCGGGCGGCTGCACGGCAAACAGCGTGTTGGGTTCGATCGTCAGGTGGTAGATCGACAGATGCGGCGGCGCGAACGACAGTGCCGTGTCGAGCTCGGCCTGCAGCTGCGCCGGCGTCTGCCCCGGCAGCGCGTACATCAGGTCGAGGTTCCAGGTGTCGAAGGCGCTGGCGGCCTCGGCGACGGCGGCGCGCGCCTGCGCGGCGTCGTGCACGCGGCCCAGGCGCTGCAGCGCGGCGTCGTCGAAGCTCTGCACGCCGATCGACAGCCGCGTGACGCTGGCGTCGCGGAAGGCGCGGAAGCGCTCGCGCTCGAAGGTGCCGGGGTGGGCCTCGAGCGTGATCTCGCAGCCGGGCTCCAGCGGCAGCCGCGCGCGCACCGCCGCGAGCAGGCGGTCGATGGCGGCGG
>JAIXTY010000291.1 GCA_027483705.1 Rubrivivax sp. | reverse complement strand
AGGGTGGCAATCAGATCCATGGGGTTCTCCGAAGCGATCGTGCTCTGGGCTGGGGTTGCTTGGATGGCCGCGGACACCGCAGGTGTCGCAGGCCTTGTGCCCGGCAGAGGATCGAAAAGCCTTCGATTATAGCCCGGCCGCCAGGCTGCGCAGGAATCGCTCGTCCGCCGCGCTCAGGCGGCCGGCGGCGCGCGCGGCCTCGATCAGCTCGGGGCGGCGGCGCCAGGTGAGCTCGAGCGAACGCTCGCGGCGCCAGCGCGCGATGTGATCGTGGTGGCCGGACAGCAGCACCTCGGGCACGGCGCGCTCCACGCCGTCGACCAGCAGCCGCTCGGGCCGGCTGTAGTGCGGGCCTTCCAGAAGGCCGTCGGAGAAGCTGTCGCACTGGTGCGAGGGCTCGGTGAGCACGCCGGGCTGCAGCCGCGCAACGGCGTCGAGGAGCGCCAGCGCCGGCAGCTCGCCACCCGAGAGCACGAAGTCGCCCAGGCTGAGCTCCAGCGTCACGCGGGCATCCACCAGCCGCTGGTCGATGCCCTCGTAGCGCCCGCACAGCAGCACCGCCCCGGGGCCGGTGGCCAGCTGCTGCACCAGCGCCTGGTCGAGCCGGCGGCCGGTGGGCGTGAAGTGGATCACCGCGTGCGGGCCGACCCCGCGCGCCGCGAGCACGGCGTCCAGCGTGCGCAGCAGCGGCTGCGCCAGCATCACCATGCCGGCACCCCCGCCGTAGGGGCGATCGTCGACGCGGCGGTAGGCATCGTCGGTGAAGTCGCGCGGCGACCAGGTCTGCACCTGCACCGGCCCCTCGAAGGCGCGGCGCGTGATCCCGTGCACCAGGTGCGGCGCGATCAGGTCCGGGAACAGCGTGATGAGGTCGAAGCGCATGCGTCGTGGCGCCGGGAGCCGGAGCCGCCGGGCCGCCGTCAGTCGTCGGCCTGCCAGTCGACGCGGATGCGGCGCTCGGCCTGCTCGACGGCGTCGACGTAGGCGTCGACGAAGGGAATCAGGATCTCGGCGGCCGTGGCGTCCGCCGGCTGCACGCGCAGCACGCAGTGCGGGCCGGTCTCGAGCAGCCCGACCACGGTGCCCAGGGCCTGGGCCTCGCGGTTGACGACGGCCAGGCCGATGAGGTCGACCCAGTAGAACTCGCCCTCGTCGGGGGTCGGGAAGCTGGTGCGCGGGATGAGGATGCGCGTGCCCTTCAGGCTCTCGGCGAGGTTGCGGTCGTCGAGATCCTGGACGGTGGCGACGATGCCGTCGCCGTGCTCGCGCGCCTGCACGATGCGCAGCAGCACCGGGTGGGGCAGCCCGCCCGGCCGTGGCGGCTCGGCGGGGGCCAGGTACCAGCGCTTGGTGGAGAACAGCGCCTGGGCGTCGGCGGCGAAGGCCTGCACCTTCAGCGCGCCCTTGACGCCCCAGGCGCCGATGACGCGGCCGACCTCGACCGCGTCGGCCGGCAGCGCCTCAGCGGGCCCGAGGGCGGCGTGCACGGCCGAGGGGGCTCGCCCGTCAGGCGGCCTTGCCGGCCTGGGCGACCAGGCGGGCGACGGTGGGCGACATCTGCGCGCCAACGCCCGTCCAGTGCGTCACGCGGTCCATCGCCACGCGCAGCGGCTGCTCGCTGCCGGCGGCCATCGGGTTGTAGAACCCGACGCGCTCGATGAAGCGGCCGTCGCGGCGCTCGCGCGAGTCGGCGACGACGATGTTGTAGAACGGGCGCTTCTTGGCGCCACCACGGGCCAGTCGGATCACGACCATGGAAACCTCGAATCTTCGGTGAAGCGACGGCCCGGGCCCGTGGACACGGCCGGGCGGGCCATCAGCGGTGGCCGACACCGTAGATACGCCCCACGTGCTTTGTGAACACCAGGGCCAGCGTCGGAAACCGCGCATTATAGACTGCGGCATGCCGTCGTCGAGCCAGCCCCCGCACGCCCTGCAGCCGGCCTCGCCGGCCGCCCTGTACCGCAGCAAGAGCATCGCCGCCTGGCTGGCGCTGCTGCTGGGCACGCTGGGCGTGCACCGCCTCTACGTGCGCGGCTTCGGCGATCCCTGGGCCTGGCTGACCCCGCTGCCCACGGCGCTGGGGCTGATCGGCCTGCACCGGCACCTGACCCTCGGCCAGGACGACCGCCTGTCGTGGGCCCTGGTGCCGCTGCTGGGCCTGAGCATCTCGGTGGCCATGTTCACGGCCATCGTCTGGGCGCTGACGCCCGACGAGCGCTGGGACGCCCGCCACAACCCAGGCCACGCGGTCGTCGACACGCGCTGGGGCCCGGTGCTGGCGGCCATCATCGGCATGCTGCTCGGGGGCGGCATCCTGATGGGCACGATCACCTACGCCATCCAGCGCTTCTTCGAGGTGCAGCTGGGCTGAGGCCCGGCATCAGGGCAGCCGTTCGATGGCCTGCCCGGCGGTCGCGGCGCGGTGGTCGGCCAGCGCACCCAGCGCCGGGTGCGACCAGTCGGGCGCCAGTTCCAGCAGCGGCTCGAGCACGAATGCACGCCGGTGCAGTCGTGGATGCGGCAACGTCAGCTGCGGTGAGTCCAGCGAGCGTTCGCCGACGAACAGCAGGTCCAGGTCCAGCGTTCGCGGGGCGTTGCGGTAGGGCCGCTGGCGATCGTGGCGGGCTTCGATGGCCTGCAGCGCCGCGAGCAGCGCCTCGGGTTCGAGCGTGCTTTGCAGCTCGGCCACGCCGTTGATGAAGTCCGGGCCGTTGGCCTCGACCGGCGCGGTGCGGTACAGCGACGAGCGCGCCACCAGGCGCGTGCCGGGCAGCGCCGCGAGTTCACCAAAGGCCGCGCGCACAGTGGCCAGCGGATCGCCCAGGTTGGCGCCGAGGCCGACGAAGACGCGCTCGGCGTTCATCCCTCGGCCGGAGCCGGCGCGCCGCCTTCCGGGCGCGGCCCGCGGCGGCGGCGGCGACGGCGCTTGCGCGGGGCCGTGCCGTCGGCCGCCGCGTCCTCAGCGGCGCCTTCGTTCTCGCCGTCTTTGCCGACGTCGTTGCCAGAGTCACTCTCGTCGGCATCGCCACCCGGCTCGGCCGCCCTCTCGGCGCCGGCGCGGCGCCCGCGCGGGGCGCCGCCGGCGGGCTTGACGTCGGCCAGCAGCGCCTCGCGCTCGTCGTCGTTGCCGAGGTGGAAGTCCTCCCACCAGTCGGCCAGCGCGCTGGCGGCCTCGCCGGCATCGGCACGCAGCCGCAGGAAGTCGTAGCCGGCGCGGAAGCGCGGCTGTGCGACGAGCCCGGCCGCGCCGCTGGGCGTGCGGCGGTCGAAGCGCGGCTGCATCAGCCAGATCTCGCGCATGTCGGCGGCCAGCTTGCCGCGGCCGGAGATGTCGCCGATGCGGGCGTCGAACACCGCATCCACCGCCTGCTGCAGCGCAGGGAACGGCGCCTCGCCCTGGGCCTTGATCGCCGTCCAACGCGCCTGCACGTCGTGCCACAGCAGGCAGGCGAGCAAGAAGCTCGGCGCCACGGCGCGGCCTTCGGCGACGCGGCGGTCGGTGTCTTCCAGCGCCAGGCGCACGAAGGTCTCGCGCGCGGCGCCACCGCCGGCCAGCGCCGCCTCCAGCACCGGGAAGATCGGCGTGCCACCACCCACCAGGCCGAAGCGCTTCATCTGCTCCAGGCTCGCCAGCGCGTGGCCGGTCTGCAGCAGCTTGATCATCTCGTCGAAGAGGCGCGAGATCGGCACGTTGGCCAGCAGCGGCACCATCGCGCGCACCGGTGCCTCGGTGGCCTTGTCGAGGCCGAAGCCGAGCTTGGCCGCGAAGCGCACGACGCGCAGGATGCGCACCGGGTCCTCGCGGTAGCGCGTGGCCGGGTCGCCGATCATGCGCAGCACGCGGGCACGGGCGTCGGCCAGGCCGCCGTGGTAGTCCACCACCGTCTGCGTGACGGGGTCGAAGTACATCGCGTTGATCGTGAAGTCGCGCCGCGCGGCGTCCTCGACCTGCGGGCCCCAGACGTTGTCGCGCAGCACGCGGCCCTCGGCGTCGACGACGTGCTTCTTGTCGGCGATCTGCGTCTTCGCGGTCTTCTCGTTGCCGGCCACCTGTTCGACGGCGGCGGCGTCCATGTAGGCGCGGAAGGTGCTGACCTCGATGGTCTCGTGCTCGCGGCCGCGGCCGAACACCACGTGCACAAGCCGGAAGCGGCGGCCAATGATGAAGGCGCGCCGGAACAGGGCCTTCACCTGCTCGGGCGTGGCGTCGGTGGCGACGTCGAAGTCCTTCGGGCGCAGGCCGACGAGCAGGTCGCGCACCGCGCCGCCGACGATGTAGGCCTCGTACCCGGCGTCCTTGAGCGTGCGCACCACGCGCACGGCGTTGGCGTCGAGCAGCTTGGGGTCGATGCGGTGCTCGGCGGCCGCGATCTCGACGCGCGCGCCGAGCGGGATCGCCGGCGCGGCGGGCGGCACCGGGGCCGCCGGGGCGGCGTCGCCCTGGCCGAAGAGTCGCTGGATGAACTTCTTGATCATGTGAACAGGTGGATGACGGGCCAGCCGCGCTCGGCGGCCGTGCGGGCCAGGCCGGCGCCCGGGTTGGTGGCCACCGGGTGGCTCACGGCCTCCAGCAGCGGCAGGTCGTTCGTGGAGTCGCTGTAGAAGGTGCTGCGCGGCGCGGCCTGCAGCGTGGTGCCCAGGCCGGCGAGCCAGGCCTGCACACGCACGATCTTGCCTTCGCGGAACGAGGGCGTGCCGGCGATGCGGCCAGTGACGCGGCCGGCGGCGTCGCGCTCCAGCTCCGTGGCGATCAGCGTGTCGATGCCGAACAGGGCGGCGATCGGCCGCGTCACGAAGTCGTTGGTGGCCGTCACCAGGGCCAGCCGGTCGCCGGCATCGCGGTGTCGCTGCACGAGATCGATGGCCGCCGGGTGGAGCATCGGCCGCACGACCTCGTCGACGAAGGCCGCGAGCACCTGCTGCTGCTCGGCGGCGGGCCGGTCGCGCCAGGCAGCGCTGGCGAAGTCGACATAGGCCGTCATGTCGAGGCGGCCTTCGAGGTAGTCGGCGTAGAAGCGGTCGTTGGCGCGGCGGAAGGCGTCGTCCGAGGCCCAGCCGCGCCGGACCAGGAACTCGCCGAAGGCGTGGTCGCTGTCGCGCGGCAGCAGCGTGCCGTCGAGGTCGAACAGGGCGAGCGCAGGGGGGGCCGTCATGCGCCGGCCTCCGGCAGGCCTTCTTCGGCCAGCATCTGCCGCACCAGCGGCAGCGTGACGCGGCGGCCCTTGGCGAGGCCGAACTCGTCGAGCCGGTCGAGCGCCAGCATCAGGTGGCCAAGATCGCGCGGAAAGCGCAGCAGCAGGTAGTCCATCACGTCGTCGGGCAGGAAGATGCCGCGGTGGTCGGCCTCGCGGCGCAGCGCGGCGCGGGTCTCGCTGTCGGCCAGGGGCTCCAACGCGAACACATGGCCCCAACCCAGGCGCGTGCGCAGGTCCTCGCGCAGCGGCAGGTCCACGGGCGGCAGGCGGCCGGCCGCGAGCCACTGCACGCCCTGGTCCGACGCCGCCTCGAACAGCGCGAAGGCCGCGTGCTGGGCCGGTGGCGAGAGCTGCTCGCAGCGATCGACCACCACCAGCGCCCAGTTGGGCTGCAGCGTCCACGGCTCGGCGTCGGCGGCATCGAACCAGGCCGCGGTCTGCCCGGCCGCCTGCACGCGTGCCACCAGCGCCTGCATTAGGTGGGTCTTGCCGCTGGCGGCGGGCCCCCACACGTACACGGGCGCGGCCGGCAGCACCAGGCCGGCCAGGTGGGCCACGGCGGCCGCGTTCGCGCCGGGCACGAAGTTGTCGAAGGCGGGCCGCGACTCGGGGCCGATGGCCAGGGGAATCTGCTTCATGCGCTTGTCAGGAGTCGGCCTGCCAGGCCGCGAGGTGGCGCGCCAGCGTGGGGGCGTCGTCGGCGTCCGGGCATTGGGACAGGTAGATCGACAGCGCCGCGGCCGCCTCGCGCCGCGCCCCCAGTTCGGCCAGCACCAGCGCGTGGTCGCGGCGTTCGGTCCAGGCCTCGGGCAGCAGGATCACCAGGCGCGCCAGCACGCGCTCCAGCCGGCGCCAGTCGGCGTGCGCGCGGTGGATCTCCTTTAGGTTACGCAGCATGCGCGCGACGGTGTCGCGCGGCGTCGCCGAGGCCAGGAACAGGCCGAGCGGCATCTCGTCGTCGTTGCCGACGCGCCGGCGGAACGGCGCGAGGCGCTCCTCGAGCTCGTCGCGCGAGAGCGACTGGCCGCTGAACGGGTCGATGATGACCTCGCCTCGCGGCAGCGACACCTTGGCGAGGAAGTGGCCCGGGAACGAGATGCCATGCACCACGAGGCCGGCCTGCAGGCCGATCTCCTGGTACAGCACGGCCAGCGAGATGGGGATGCCGCGGCGCGTGGCCAGCACGGCGGGGATCAGGCTGTTGCGGCGGTCGTGGTAGTCGTTGAGGTTGCCGCCGAAGCCCAGCTCCTGGAAGAAGAAGCGGTTGAGCAGGCGCAGCTTCTGCAGCGGCGCGGCATCGGCCGCCAGCCGCGACTTCAGGCGCTGCGCCAGCCCGTCGACCTGGGCCAGCACGCCCTGCACGTCGAGCGCAGGGTCGTCGTCCTGCGCCAGCGAGACCGCGGCCTCGAGCAAGGGAAAGCCCTCGTCGCTGGCCACCAGCGAGGCGAAGTACGCCAGCGGCGTGACGTCGTCGTAGTGCAGGGGCGCGGACATGGTCGGGCGGTTCATGGCAGTGTAGGTCAGGCCCGACGCAGGAAGTGCCGCGGGCGCACGCCCACCAGCAACAGCACGGCGCCATAGAGGGCCGCGACGCCGCCCAGCACCAGCGCCACCGCACCCGCGCGCTGCGCCCACTGTGCCTGCAGGCCGATCCAGTCGATGGCGCCGCCCGCCCAGGCCAGCACCGCGCCCAACGCGAGGTTGGCCACCAGCACCTGCAGCGCGAAGCGCCCCCACCCGGGCTGCGGCTGGAACGCACCGCGGCGCAGCAGCCCGGCCAGCAGCAGCCCGGCGTTCACCCAGGCGCCCAGGCCGATCGACAGCGCCAGGCCCGCATGGCCGAGCCAGGGCACGAGCACGAGATTCAGGAGCTGCGTCGCCACCAGCACGCCGATCGCAATCTTCACCGGCGTGCGGATGTCCTGGCGGGCATAGAAGGCCGGAGCCAGCACCTTGATGGCGACGATGCCGAGCAGGCCGACGCCGTAGCCCTGCAGCGCACGCACCGTCATCGCCACGTCCTCGGCGTCGAAGCGGCCGTAGTGGTACAGCACCGCCACCAGTGCCTGCGGGAACAGCAGCAGGGCCAGCGCGCAGGGCAGCGTCAGCAGCAGCACGAGGCGCAGGCCCCAGTCGAGCATGGCCGAGAACGAGGCGCGGTCGTCGCGTGCCTGCGCGGCCGACAGCTGCGGCAGCAGCACCACGCCCAACGCGACACCGAGCAGCGCGGTGGGGAACTCCATCAGCCGGTCGGCGTAGGTCAGCCACGACACGGCGCCCACCGCCACGTGCGAGGCGATCTGCGTGTTGATCAGCAGCGAGACCTCCGCCACCGAGACACCCAGCAGCGCCGGCGCCATCTGCCGCAGCACCTGGCGCACGCCCGGGTGGTGCCACGCGGCGGCGATGCCCGACGGCGCCAGGGCCACGCGCGGCAGCATGCCGATGCGCGCCAGCGCCGGCAGCATGGCCCCGAGCTGCAGCACGCCGCCCAGCATGACGCCGCCGGCCAGCGCGTAGATGGGCTCGATGCCCTGGCGCTCCAACGCCGGCGCGCCCCACCAGGCGGCGCCGATGACACTCAGGTTCAGCAGCACCGGCGTCACGGCCGGCACGGCAAAGCGCTTCCAGGTGTTCAGCACGCCCGCCGCCAGCGCCACCAGCGACATGAAGCCGATGTACGGGAACATCCAGCGCGTCAGCACGACGGCGGTGTCGAAGCGCTCCAGGCCCGAGCCCATCAGCCACACCAGCACCGGCGCGGCGATCACGCCGGCGGCGCAGGTGAAGAGCAGCGCCCAGGCCAGCACGGTGGTGACAGCGTCCACCAGGGCGCGGGTGACGGCGTCGCCATCTCGCTCCCGCGTGGCCGCCAGCAGCGGCACGAAGGCCTGCGAGAAGGCACCCTCGGCGAACAGCCGCCGAAACAGGTTGGGAATGCGGAACGCGACGTTGAAGGCGTCGGTCAGGGCCCCGGCGCCAAAGCTGGCGGCGATGAGCTGCTCCCGCACGAGACCCGTGACGCGCGACAGCAGCGTCAACAAAGAAACGGTGGAGGCGGCCCTGAGCAGATTCACCGGCGGTGTCGGGGTCAAACCGCGGAGTATAGGTGGCGGCCCGGCGCAGGCTGGACGCATTCCCAGGCACGTGCTACACTCGACGGTCTTTGCACCTGCGCAACCCAACTACCGTTCATGGCCACCTCGTCCAAAGCCAAGAAGAAGACCGTCCGCATCGCCTCCGGCCGCAAGCGCGTCCGCCAGGACGTCAAGATCAACGCCGCCAACACCGCGCTGCGCTCGCACTTCCGCACCGTCGTCAAGAACGTGCAGAAGGCCGTCCTGGGCGGTGACAAGGCCAAGGCCGGCGACAGCTTCAAGCTGGCCCAGAGCGTCATCGACTCGGTCGCCGACAAGGGCGTGTTCCACAAGAACAAGGCCGCCCGTCTGAAGAGCCGCCTGGCCGCCAAGGTCAAGGCGCTCGCGCTGGCCGCCTGAGTCTTCCGCGCCGTGCAGCCAAGGCCCCCTCGCGGGGCCTTTGTCATTTCCGGGGCCTGATTCAGCCCTTCGGCCCTTCGACCTCGCTGACCCGCAGGTGGTTGTCGCGGGCGAAGTTCATGACGAAGTCCCAGGCCATCGGCTCGATGTCCTTGAGCGCCTCGTTGACCAGCACGCACTTCACGCCGTCCACCACCTGCGGCACGCAGTACGGCGAGTAGCCGATGTAGGCACCGATGCCGCCTCCGCCGCCGGGGCGGAAACTGCTCATCGCGCCGGCCAGGCGCTCGGCCCAGTCGCTCGGGCGGAAGGTGCGCCCTTCGAGCGTGAGGCCGATGATGTGGAACTGGCGGGGCTTCAGGAGGGTCATCGCGGACCGCCCGGCCGTTGTCGCCGTCGGTAGCGGGCCGCATTGTGCCCTGCCTGCTGCGATGCAACATCGACATCGTGCACACCGGGCGACACCGGGGGCCGCACCTAGAATCCGCCCTCCCCGTCACCACCCCTGGAGCGCCACGCGATGAACGCCCCCGAGCCCGCGGTCACCCGGCCGATGCCCCATGTGATGAACACCTATGGCCGGCTGCCGATGGCGTTGTCGCACGGCCGAGGCTGCTGGGTCTGGGACACCGAGGGCAAGCGCTACCTCGACGCGCTCGCCGGCATTGCCGTCAACACGCTGGGCCACGCGCACCCCAAGCTGGTGCCCGCGCTGCAGGACCAGGTGGCGCGGCTGATCCACTGCTGCAACTACTACCAGATCCCGCTGCAGGAGCAACTCGCGGCGAAGCTGTGCGAGCTGTCGGGCCTGAGCGCCGCGTTCTTCTGCAACTCGGGCCTGGAGGCCAACGAGGGCGCACTCAAGATCGCGCGCAAGTTCGGCCATGACAAGGGCATCGAGCGCCCCGAGGTCATCGTCTACGAGAAGGCCTTCCACGGCCGCAGCATCGCCACGCTGTCGGCCACCGGCAATCCGAAGGTGCAGAAGGGCTTCGAGCCGCTGGTCGAGGGCTTCGTGCGCGTGCCGCTGAACGACCTGGCCGCCGTCGAGCACGTGGCCGCCACCAACCCCAACGTCGTGGCCGTGTTTCTGGAAACGATCCAGGGCGAAGGCGGCATCAACCCGTCGCGCACCGAGTACCTCCAGGGCCTGCGCCGCATCTGCGACGAGCGCGGCTGGCTGCTGATGCTCGACGAGGTGCAGTGCGGCATCGGCCGCACCGGCAAGTGGTTCGCTCACCAGTGGGCCGGTATCCAGCCCGATGTGATGCCGCTGGCCAAGGGCCTGGGCTCGGGCGTGCCGGTGGGCGCCATCGTCGTGGGCCCGAGGGCCGTGAACGTGCTAGGCCCCGGCAACCACGGCACCACCTTCGGCGGTAACCCGCTGGCCATGCGCGCGGGAGTCGAGACGCTGCGAATCATGGAAGAGGACGGCCTGCTCGCCAACGCCGTGGCCGTGGGCGAGGT
>JAIXTY010000269.1 GCA_027483705.1 Rubrivivax sp. | reverse complement strand
TCGATCTCTACCAGCACCTTCTGCGCGCTGGTGCCGGGCGGCAGTTCGGTGACGACCAGCTGCCACTGGCCGCGGGCGAGGTCTTCGATGACCCAGCGCGCGCGCACCTTCAGGCTGCCGCGGCCTGAGCTGTAGGCCTCGCGGATGTCGGCCTCGGTGCTGATGATCTGGCCGCCGCCGGGGTAGTCGGGCGCGGGCAGCAGCGCGAAGAGTTCGTCGTCGGGCAGCTTCTCGTTCTTCAGCAGCGCCACCGTGGCCGCGGCCACCTCGCGCAGGTTGTGGCTGGGCACCTCGGTGGCCAGGCCCACGGCGATGCCGCTGGCGCCGTTGAGCAGCACGAAGGGCAGCCGCGCCGGCAGCTGCCGCGGCTCCTGCTCGCTGCCGTCGTAGTTGGGCTGGAAGTCGACCGTGCCCTCGTCGATCTCGTCGAGCAGCAGCCGCGAGATGGGCGAAAGGCGCGCCTCGGTGTAGCGCATCGCCGCGGCGCCGTCGCCGTCGCGGCTGCCGAAGTTGCCCTGGCCGTCGACCAGCGGGTAGCGCTGGCTGAAGCCCTGCGCCATGCGCACCATCGCGTCATAGGCCGCGGTGTCGCCGTGCGGGTGGTATTTGCCGAGCACGTCGCCGACCACGCGCGCGCTCTTCACCGGCCGCGCGCCACCGATGCCGGTGAAGGCCAGGCCCATGCGCAGCATCGAGTACAGGATGCGCCGCTGCACCGGCTTGTTGCCGTCGCACACGTCGGGCAATGCGCGGCCCTTCACCACCGAGAGGGCGTACTCGAGGTAGGCGCGCTGCGCGTAGTCGGCCAGCGGCAGGTGGTCGGTGGGTTCGGGGGCGGGATCGGCGGGCGGGAGGTCGAAGAGATCGGGCATGGGGTCGATTCGTGGCCGGGTGGCGGACGCCGGTGCGTCAGGCAGCCGGCGATTGTCCCAAACCGGGCTGCAGCAGCGTCTTCAGCAGCGGATGCGGGAACCGGCGCTGCGCGGTGATGGCGTAGAAGCGCTCGGCGATCTGCGGGATGCGGTAGCGCTCCACCAGCTTGCGGGCGGCCAGTTCGTCCTGCACCACCACGGGCGGCACCAGCGCCAGCGCGCCGGTCTCGCGGGCGAGCAGGCGCAGCATGGCCATGTCGTCCACCTCGGCCAGCACCTGCGGACGCACGCCGTGCTGCTGCAGCAGCGCGTCGAAGGCGCCGCGCGCCGCGCTGTCGCCGCCCGGCAGCAGCAAGGGCTGGCCGTCGAGCCCTTGCGGGAAGGCCAGCGGGACCGCCTTGCGCCGGCGCGGCGGTGCCGAGACGATGGCCAGCGGCTGCTGCGCGATCAGCGTGCTGTGCCAGCCCTGGGCGGCGTCGCGCGGCACGGCCTCGTTGGCCAGCACGACATCGAGCTGGTGCGCGCCCAGGTGCAGCAGCAGCTCGCGCAGGCGACCGCTCTCGAGCCGGATCTGCACATCGGCCCGTGCCAGCAGCGGCTTCAGCAGCAGCAGCTGGAAGTTGCGCGACAGAGTCGCCACCGAGCCCACGCGCAGCACGCTCACCTGCCCGCGCGGCCGGCCCTTCAGCGTGGCCAGCAGCTCCTCGCCGGCGGCGTGGATGGTGTCGGCATGCTCCAGCGCCACGCGCCCGGCCTCGGTGAGCACGAGCCGGCGGCCGCGGCGCTCGAACAGCGCGTGGCCCAGGCGCTCTTCCAGCTGCCGCAGCTGCACCGACAGCGCCGACGGCGACACGTGCAGCCGCTCGGCCGCCTTGGCCAGCCCCTGCTCGTGAGCGATGGCGCGGAAGTAGCGCAGGTGGTGGAAGTTCAGTTCGGCCATCGCGTGCCTTGTTCGCTTTTGTTCAACGAATGATGCCATTCATTGAACTGGACGTTGGATGGCTGCGTTCGAAGAATCGCGCTCCATGCCCAACCTCGACCTCCTGCTCGCCAACCTCCTGCAACCCATCGTGCTGGCCTTCGTGCTGGGCGCCATCGCCGGCTTCGTGAAGAGCGAGCTCGAGCTGCCCGAGGCCGTCATCAAGCTGCTGTCGATCTACCTGCTGTTCTCGCTGGGCCTGAGCGGCGGGCGCGAACTGGCCAAGGCCGAGATCACCGAGGTGCTGCCGCTGCTGGGCCTGACACTGGTCATGACCGTGGCGATCCCGACGCTTGCCTACGTCGTGACGCGCCGCCTCGGCGGCTTCGACATCAGCAACGCGGCGGCCATTGCGGCGCACTACGGCTCGGTGTCGACGGCGACCTTCTTCGCGTCGATGAGCTTTGCGGCCGCCATGGGCACCCCGGCCGAGGGCACCATGGCGGCGATGGTGGCACTGATGGAGTTCGGCGTCATCTACTCGCTGGTGCTGGCGCGCCTGGCGATGGGCCGCCATGGCAGTGGCAGCGTGCGCGTGGCCGAGCTGCTGCTGAGCGTGGTGCGCGGCCGCGGCATCCTGCTGCTGCTGGGCGGCATGGCCATCGGCGCGCTGGCCACCGAGCCGCAGTGGACACAGATTGCACCGTTCTACGAGGGCCTGTTCCGCGGCATGCTGATGCTGTTTCTGCTGGAGATGGGCATCACCGCGGCGCGGCAGATCGGCGCCTTCCGGCAGGTGGGCCTGTTCATGGCCGGCTTCGGCGTGCTGATGCCGCTGCTGCACGGCGTGGTGGGTGTGACGCTGGCGCACGCCATCGGCCTGGGCGTGGGTGGGGCCTTCGTCTTCGGCGCCATCTGCGCCAGCGCCAGCTTCATCGACGCGCCCGCGGCCTGCCGCGCCAGCCTGCCCGAGGCCAACCCGGGCATCTACCTCACGGCCTCGCTGGGCGTGACGCTGCCCTTCAACCTGATCGTGGGCCTGCCCCTCTACTACGGCTATGCGCGCTGGCTGACCGGTGGCGCCGGTGCCGCGCTGTAGCGGCGTCGCGACTGCGCATTGACCGCGCCTCGTGACGGCCTGTAACGTGGGCCGGATGCCCTCGACGACCGCAGCGCCCTCCCCGATCCGCCCGCCTTCCAGCCTGACCTCGGTGCTGCCGCCGCTGGGCCTGGCCCTGGCGCTGGGCGCGCTGGCCCAGAGCGTCGGCTCAGCCAGCTCGCTGGCGCCCCTGCCCGTGACGCGTGGGGTGCTGGCCCAGGTGCTCAACTCGCTGGCCGCGCTGGTGGGCGCGGTAGCCTTCCTGCGGCTCACCGGCTGGCTGGTGTGGGACCGGCTCGTGCCGCGCTACGTCGGCCTGCGCATTCCGCGGCTGCTGCGCCAGTTCGTGGCCGTGCTGGTGATGGCCGCGGTGGTGCTGGGCGTGCTCACGCAGGTGTGGGGCGTAGCGCTGCCGGCCGTGCTGGCCACCACGGGCGTGCTCGGCCTCGTGCTGGGCCTGGCGCTGCGGCGCATCCTCACCGACTTCTTCTCGGGCATCGCGCTCAACGTCGAGCAGCCGTTCCGGCTGGACGACTTCATCCTGCTGCACACGCGGCAGCGGCGCGAGCCGATCGCCGGCCTGGTGCGCGAGATCAACTGGCGCAGCACGCGCATCCTCACGCCCGAAGACAACCTGGTCAGCGTGCCCAACAGCGTGGTCGCGATGTCGGTGATCGAGAACCTGTCGTTCCCCTCGCCGGTGAGCGAGCAGGAGGTCGACATCGTGCTCGACTGGGTGCTGCCGCAGGGCGTGGTCGAGGCGCTGCTCGGCGCCGCCGTCACCGAGGCCTGGATGCGCGGCGCCGCCGCCGGCGACAAGCCGCCCAAGGTGCGCATCTGCCGGCTCGACGGCCGTGGCGTCACCTGGCGCATCACGTACCTGCTCGACCCGCGTCGTAAGGCCAAGGGGCCGGCGCGGCATGAGCTGCTCAGCTGCGTGCAGCGCCACCTGGTGCTGGCCGGCCTGCGGCCCATGGCCGAAGGCGGCGAGCGCGCGGGCCCCTGGCTGGAGGGCGTGCCGCCACCGGCCACCGGCAAGGTGCCGGAGTTCGATACGCCCGACGCGCGCCGCCGAGTCCTGGACACGATGCCGCTGTTCGACAGCCTCTCCAACGACGAACGCGACGTGCTGGCCAGCGCAATGGCGCTGCGCCACGTGGCGCGCGGCCAGCGCATCGTGGAGCGCGGCCAGGCCGGCCGCTCGATGTTCGTGGTGGCCGCCGGCGTGGCCGAGGTGCGCGTGGCCGACGCCAGCGGCGAGGCCCGGCGCACGACGGTGCTGGGTGCCGGCGACAGCTTCGGCGAGATGTCGCTGCTCACCGGCGCCGAGCGCAGCGCCGACGTGGTGGCGGTGTCGCCGCTGGTGCTGTTCGAGATCGAAGGCGAAGTGCTCGCGCCGATGCTCGCCGCGCGGCCGGCGCTGGCCGATCAGATGTCGCGCACCGTGGCCGCACACCAGCAGGCCGACGAGCGGCTGCGGCAGGTGCCCGAGGAGCCCGTGGCGGCGCTGTCGCGGCCGGCACAGATCGCGGCGCGCATCCGCGCGCTGTTCAAGCTCTGAGATTGGTAGTTCAGCCCGTGGCCTCGAGCCCCAGCGCCTTGCGGGCCTCGTACTCGCGATCGAGCAGGCTCATCACGATCAGCGTGTCCCAGCCCTCGGTGCCGTCGCCCACGTAGGCGCGCACGCTCTCGCGCAGCCGGCCTTCCTCGACAAAGCCCTCGCTGGCGTACAGCGCCAGCGCGCGGGTGTTCAGGCTCTTCACATCGAGCCAGAAGCGGTGCGCCTTCAGGTCGCGGAAGGCCATCTGCTTGAGCAGGCGCACGCAGCGCCGGCCGAGGCCGCGGCCCTTGCTCTGCAGAACCAGGCGCTTGAGCTCCACGCTCTGCTGCGGGTTGCGGCAGCCCTGCAGGATGACGAAGCCGTCGCGGCCGCCGTCGGGGCCGGCCGCGTCGCCCGACTCGACGATGAAGTGGCGGAAGTCCGGGAAGCGCACCGCGCCCTCGTGCTGCGTGCGCTCCCAGGGCGTGATGAACGGGCGGTTGTGCGGATCGCGCTCGACACCGACGACGTAGTCCAGGTCGCTCAGCAGCGTGGGCCGCAGGCGCAGCGGTGGTGCCGCACCAGCGCCGTGCTCAGACATCGATCTCGACCGCGTCGCCGTGCAGCTCCATCAGCTCGCGGCGCGACGCGGCCTCGCCCTTGCCCATCAGCTTGGTGAGGATGGCGCCGGTGGCCTCGAAGCCGCCGCCGAGCCAGCTGACGGGCAGCAGCCGCCGCGTCTCGGGGTTCAGCGTCGTCTCCCACAGCTGCTCGGCGTTCATCTCGCCCAGGCCCTTGAAGCGGCTGATGGTCCACGAGCCTTCGCGTGCGCCTTCCTTGCGCAGCTTGTCGAGCAGCGCTTCGCGTTCGCCGTCGTCCAGCGCGTAGAGCTTGGCCGCCGGGCGTTTGCCGCGCGCCGGCGCGTCGATGCGGTACAGCGGCGGCCGCGCGATGTGCACGTGCCCGCGCTCGACGAGCTTCGGGAAGTGGCG
>JAIXTY010000278.1 GCA_027483705.1 Rubrivivax sp. | reverse complement strand
GCGCGGCCACGAGGCCTGCCGTGGCGGGCGGAGCCTCGTCGAACAGCGAGAGCTGCTCGGGCTGGGCGTGCGCTGGGGGGGCGGCCGGGCCGTGAGGCATGGCCGGCGATTCTAGGATCGCGGGGCGGCGCCGGCGTGGGCCTCGGGGTAAGCCTCGGGATCGAGTCGACGCATTTCCGCCTCGATCCAGGCCTCGACCTCGCGCATCAGCTCCTCGGGCTGGCGCCCGGTGCTGTCGATGGGCTGGCCGATCGACACGTCCACCACGCCCGGCCGCAGCAGGAAGCTCTTGCGCGGCCAGCAGCGGGCGCTGGTGGTGGCGATCGGCACGATGGGCACGCCGGTGGCGATGGCCAGCCGCGACGCGCCGCTCTTGTAGACGCCCTGGCTGCCACGCTCGGTGCGCGTGCCCTCGGGGAACATGATCACCCAGATGCCTTCGGCCGCCAGCCGCCGGCCCTGCTCGGCCACCTTGTTCCACGCTTCGGCGCGCTTGCTGCGGTCGATGTGGATCATGTCGAGCCGGCCCATCGCCCAGCCGAAGAAGGGCACGTACAGCAGCTCGCGCTTGAAGACGTAGGCCAGCGGGTGCGGCATCAGCGTCGGGTAGAAGAAGGTCTCCCAGGTGCTCTGGTGCTTGGAGGCCAGCACGACGGCGCGGCGGTGCTCGGCGGCCGTGGGCAGGTGCTCCAGGCCCTGCACACGCGGCTGGATGCCGCAGATGACGCGCGCGCCCCAGATGGCCATGCGCAGCCACTGCATCGTCGGCCAGTACAGGCGCTCGCCGCGCACGGCTATCGAGAGCAGCAGCATCAGGATGGCCCACGGCACGACCGTGGCCGCCATCCACAGCACGAAGAGCAGCGAGCGCAGCGCCCAGACGAGCTTCATGCGGCCTCAGGCCCCGAGCGCGCCGACGGCGGAATCAGGCTGGTGATCGCGCTGCAGCAGGTGGTCGACGAAGGCCGCGAGGCTCGCGTGCACCCGCGCTGCCGGCACCTGTGTCTGCAGGGCCTGCAGCGCCTCGGGCGGCAGCGTGGCGGCGCGCCCGCTGCGCACGAGGTGCGGTTCGCAGCCGGCGTCGGCGGCGGCGATGAGGTCGCGCGCCGTGTCGCCCACCATCGGCACCTGGGCGAGGTCGATGCCGTAGCGGCGGCCGATGTCCAGCGGCATGCCGGGCTTGGGCTTGCGGCAGGCACAGTCTTCTTCGGGCGTGTGCGGGCACAGGAAGACGGCGTCGATGCGGCCGCCCACGAGCTGCAGCTCGCGGTTCATGTGGGCGTGCACGGCGTTGACGGCGCTCATGTCGATCATGCCGCGGCCGATGCCGCTCTGGTTGGTGGCCACCACCACGTGCCAGCCGGCGTGGTTGAGCCGCGCCACCGCCTCCAGCGCGCCGGGCACGGGCACCCATTCCTCGGGCGCGGTGACGTGGCCCTCGCGGAACTCGTTGATCACGCCGTCGCGGCCCAGGATCACGAGCTTGAGGCTGTGGGTGGCGGGCATGGGCTCAGGCGGCCAGGCGGGAGAGATCGGCCACGCGGTTCATCGCGCGCTGCAGCGCACCCAGCAGCGCCAGGCGGTTGGCACGCAGGGCGGGGTCGTCGGCGTTCACCATCACGGCGTCGAAAAAGGCGTCGACCGGGCCCTTCAGCGCCGCCAGCACCTGCAGGCTGCCGGTGTGGTCGCCGCGCGCGAAGGCGGCCTCGGCGCGGGGTGCCACGTCGTGCAGCGCGGCGGCCAGCGCGGCCTCGGCGGGCTCCTTCAGCAGCGCGGCGTCCACGGTGCCTGGCACGGTGCCCTCGGCCTTCTTCAGGATGTTGACGACGCGCTTGTTGGCCGCGGCCAGCGCGGCGGCCTCGGGCAGTGCCGCAAAGGCGCGCACCGCCGCCAGGCGGCGCGGGATGTCGCCCCAGCGCTCGGGCCGCAGCGCGATGACGGCATCGACCTCCTGCGCGCTGGAGCCCTGCTCGCGCAGGCCGCCGACGAGGCGGTCGTAGGTGAACTGCAGCACGTCGTCCTTCGCGGTCGCCAGCGCGGGCGGGAAGGCGGCGAAGGCGGTGTCAAGCAGCGCGGGCACGGCCAGCGGCAGATCACGCTCGATGAGCATGCGGATCACGCCCAAAGCGTGGCGACGCAGCGCAAACGGGTCCTTGTCGCCGGTGGGCTTTTCGCCGATGCCGAACAGGCCGCACAGCGTCTCGAGCTTGTCGGCCAGTGCCACCACGAGGCCAGCACGCCCGGCGCTCTCGCGCGGCAGCGCGTCGCCGGCGAAGCGCGGCTTGTAGTGGTCTTCGACGGCCAGCGCGACGGCTTCGGTCTCGCCGTCGTGGCGGGCGTAGTAGCCGCCCATGATGCCTTGCAGCTCGGGGAACTCGCCGACCATGTCGGTCAGCAGGTCGGCCTTGGCCAGCAGCGAGGCGCGGTCGGCCTGCGCGGCCAAGGCTTCGCCGCCCAGTTGCTGCCCGATGGCACGCGCGATGGCGCGCACGCGCTCGACACGCTCGCCCTGGCTGCCCAGCTTGCCGTGGTAGACCACCTTGGCCAGCTGCGGGATGCGGCTTTCGAGCGTGCGCTTGCGGTCCTGGTCGAAGAAGAACTTGGCGTCCGCAAGGCGCGGCTTGACCACGCGCTCGTTGCCCTGGATCACGCGGCTGGCGTCGGCCGGGCGGATGTTGCTCACGACGAGGAAGCGGTTGGTCAGCCGGCCTTCGTCGTTGAGCAGCGGGAAATACTTCTGGTTGGCCTTCATCGTGAGGATGAGGCACTCCGGCGGCACGGCCAGGAACTCGGCCGGGAACTCGCAGGTCAGCACGTTCGGGCGTTCGACCAGAGCCGTCACCTCGTCGAGCAGCGCGTCGTCGTCTACCGGCTTCGCGTTCTGCTGTGCCGCGGCGTGCTGCAGCTGGCGCACGATGTCGTCGCGGCGCTTGGCGAAGCTGGCGATCACCGCACCCTGCTCGGCGAGCTGACGCTCGTAGTGGTCGGCATCCTGAAGCACCACCGGGTCCATCGCGGCCTCGAAACGGTGGCCGTGCGTCTGCCGGCCGGCCTGCAGTCCCAGGGCCTGCACCGGCACGACCTCGCTTCCATGCAGCGCCACCAGGCCGTGGGCCGGGCGCACGAAGTGCACGCTGGTCCAGCCGGGCTGGAAGTCGGCGCCGCTGCCCTGCTCCAGCTGGTACTGCATCACCTTCGGGATGGGCAGCTTGGCCAGGGCCTCGTCGAGCGCCGCCTGCAGGCCCGCGGCCAGCGTCGCGCCGGGCACGGTGCTGTCCAGGAACAGCGCCTCGGCCTTGCCATCGGGCGCGCGCTTGAGCTGTGGCACCACGCTGGCGTCGGCGCCGAGCGCGGCCAGCTTCTTCAGCAGCGCGGGCGTCGGCGCGCCGTCGGCGGCCAGCGCCACGGCCACGGGCATCAGCTTCACCGACTGCGCGCGGTCGGGCGCGACGGCCAGCACGTGGCTCACGTGGGCTGCCAGCCGGCGCGGGCTGGCGAACACGTTGAGCGCCGAGTGCTCGCCGGCCAGGCCCTGGGCCTTGAGGCCGGCCAGCAGCACGGTGCCGAAGGCCTCGCCAAGCTTCTTCAGCGCCTTGGGCGGTAGTTCCTCGACGAACAATTCGACGAGCAGGTTCTTCGTGGTGCTCGTCATGCTCAGGCCGCCTTCTTCGCGAGCTGCGCCAGCACGTCGTCGGCCCAGCGCCGCGGCGCCATCGGGAAGCCCAGCCGCGCGCGGCTGTCGAGGTAGCTCTGCGCCACGCTGCGCGCGAGGTTGCGGATGCGGCCGATGTAGGCAGCGCGCTCGGTCACGCTGATGGCACCGCGCGCGTCGAGCAGGTTGAAGGTGTGCGCGGCCTTCAGCACCTGCTCGTAGGCGGGCAGCGCCAGCTGCTGCTGCATCAAATACTTCGCCTGCTTCTCATGCGAACCGAAGGCCCCGAGCAGGAACTCGACGTCGGAGTGCTCGAAGTTGTAGGTGCTCTGCTCGACCTCGTTCTGGTGGTAGACGTCGCGGTAGAGCAGCTTCGTGCCGTCGGCCGACTCGGTCCAGACGAGGTCGTAGACGTTCTCCACGCCCTGCAGATACATCGCCAGGCGCTCGAGGCCGTAGGTGATCTCGCCGGTGATGGGCTTGCAGTCGATGCCGCCCACCTGCTGGAAGTAGGTGAACTGCGTCACCTCCATGCCGTTGAGCCAGACCTCCCAGCCCAGGCCCCAGGCGCCGAGCGTGGGGTTCTCCCAGTCGTCTTCGACGAAGCGCACGTCGTTCACGGTGAGGTCGAAGCCCAGCGCCTGCAGGCTGCCGAGGTAGAGCTCCAGGATGTTGGCCGGCGCGGGCTTCAGCACCACCTGGTACTGGTAGTAGTGCTGCAGGCGGTTGGGGTTCTCGCCGTAGCGGCCGTCCTTTGGGCGTCGGCTGGGCTGCACGTAGGCCGCCTTCCAGGGCTCCGGCCCGAGCGCGCGCAGGAAGGTGGCGGTGTGGCTGGTGCCGGCGCCGACTTCCATGTCGTAGGGCTGCAGCAGGGCGCAGCCCTGGGCGTCCCAGTAGCTCTGGAGCTTGAGGATGATCTGCTGGAAGGTGAGCATGCGCAGCGGTCGGAAACGAAGCCCGTCAGTTTACGGGCGCCAGACGTGAAAACGCCGGAGCGGTGAGGCTCCGGCGTCGGTGCGATCGAACAGCGCCACGGGGGGCGCCGGCGCTCACTCGGCGGCGTCGGCCGCGCCTTCGGTGGCCACCGGCTCGGGGCGGTCCACCAGCTCGACGAAGGCCATCGGCGCGTTGTCGCCGACGCGGAAGCCCATCTTGAGGATGCGCGTGTAGCCGCCCGGGCGCGCGTTGTAGCGCGGGCCCAGCACGTCGAACAGCTTGGCCACGACATCGCGGTCGCGGGTGCGATTGAAGGCCAGGCGGCGGTTGGCCAGGGTGGCGTCCTTGCCGAGCGTGATGAGCGGCTCGACGACGGCACGCAGTTCCTTGGCCTTGGGCAGCGTGGTCTTGATGGCCTCGTGCGTGATCAGCGAGTTCGCCATGTTGCGAAGCATCGCCAGGCGGTGCGAGGTGGTGCGGTTGAGCTTGCGGGGGCCGTTGCGGTGGCGCATGGTGCGTTCCTTTCGTTATGTCGATCCCGCAGCCGGATCAGGTACTGCGGGGTGCACGGTGCTGGTAGCCAAGCGAACGCCAGGGAACTGGCTTCGCCAGGCCCTCGGCGTTGCCCCCTTGAGGGGGCGGCAGAAGGCCGTAGGGGGTGGTCCGGTTTCAGCGCTTGTCGAGGCCTTGGGGCGGCCAGTTCTCCAGCCGCGCGCCGAGCGTGAGCCCGCGCGAAGCCAGCACTTCCTTGATCTCGTTCAGGCTCTTGCGGCCCAGGTTCGGCGTCTTCAGCAGTTCGGTCTCGGTGCGCTGGATGAGATCGCCGATGTAGTAGATGTTCTCGGCCTTCAGGCAGTTGGCCGAGCGCACGGTGAGCTCGAGCTCGTCGACCGGGCGCAGCAGGATCGGGTCGAAGGTGCCGCTGGCCGCGCCCTTGGCGTTGCCGGCGATGGCGCCGGTGTCGGCACCCTGGATGCTGTCGGGGTTGATCTGGGCGAAGAACGCCAGCTGCTCGACCAGGATGCGCGCGCTCTGGCGGATGGCTTCCTCGGGCGCGATGGCGCCGTTGGTCTCGATCTCCATGACGAGCTTGTCGAGGTCGGTGCGCTGCTCGACCCGGGCGTTCTCGACCGCGTAGCTCACGCGGCGGACCGGCGAGAACGAGGCGTCCAGCACGATGCGGCCGATGCTCTTGGTGGGCTCGTCGCCGTAGCGGCGCAGGTTGCCCGGCACGTAGCCGCGGCCCTTCTCGACCTTGATCTGCATGTCGAGCTTGCCGCCCTGGCTGAGGTGGGCGATGACGTGCTCGGGGTTGATGATCTCGACGTCGTGCGGCGTCTGGATGTCGCCGGCGGTGACGGGGCCTTCGCCCTCCTTGCGCAGCACCAGCGTGACCTCGTCACGGTTGTGCAGGCGGAACACCACGCCCTTCAGGTTGAGCATGATGTGGACGACGTCTTCCTGCACGCCGTCGATCGCCGAGTACTCGTGCAGCACGCCGGCGATGGTCACCTCGGTCGGCGCGTAACCCACCATCGACGACAGCAGCACGCGACGCAGTGCGTTGCCGAGGGTGTGACCGTAGCCACGCTCGAAGGGCTCGAGCGTTGCCTTGGCGCGATGGCCGCCGAGCGGCTCGACCTGGATGGCCTTGGGCTTCAGAAGGGTGGTTTGCATGAGCTCTCTGTGTTCCTGTCAATACCCTCGGCTCGTTACACCGATAAGGCTGGAGGACCGCACCGGGCGGGAGGTTCGCTGCTTCGCGCCCGGCGCACGAAGCACGGCGGGACCGATGCGCGCAGCCGACGGGGCCACACGCACGGTCCCGGGATCGGGATCAGCGCGAGTACAACTCGACGATCAGCGCTTCCTTGATCTCCTGGCCGTACTGGTCGCGGTCAGGGACCTTCTTGAAGGTGCCTTCCATCTTGGTGGCGTCCACGGAGACCCAGTCGGCCAGGCCGATGCCCTGGGCCAGCTTCAGCGCGTCGACGACGCGCAGCTGGGTCTTCGACTTCTCGCGCAGCGCGATCACGTCGCCCGGCTTGACCTGGTACGACGGGATGTTCACGACCTCGCCGTTGACCGTCAGGGCCTTGTGGCTGACGAGCTGGCGCGCCTCGGCGCGCGTGCTGCCGAAGCCCATGCGGTAGACGACGTTGTCCAGGCGCGACTCGAGCAGCGCCAGCAGGTTGGCACCGGTGTTGCCCTTGCGGCGCTCGGCCTCGGCGAAGTAGCGGCGGAACTGGCGCTCCAGCACGCCGTACATGCGCTTGACCTTCTGCTTCTCGCGCAGCTGCATGCCGAAGTCCGACGTGCGGCTGCCGCTGGTACGGCCGTGCTGGCCGGGCTTGCTGTCGAACTTGGCCTTGTCCGTGATCGAGCGGCGGGCGCTCTTCAGGAACAGGTCGGTGCCTTCGCGGCGGGAGAGTTTGGCCTTCGGGCCGAGCAGACGTGCCACTTGCGTGTCCTTCGTTGTCGTGTCTGACGCGGCAGCTCGCCCCGGTGACGGGGCGGCCCGCGCGAGTCGGTGGCCTGCTCTGGGGCGAGACGCGCCGACGGTGGGCTTGTGATGCGAAGGGCCATCATCTGATGACCGCTTCAGTGAAACCGCCGGTTCGCACAGAAGTGCTCACCGGCGCGGGAAACTCTCGATTGTACGGCGCCCGCGAAGGGGCGCCGCAGCACTAGATCCGGCGACGCTTCTGGGGCCGGCAGCCGTTGTGCGGGATCGGCGTCACGTCGCTGATGCTGTTGATGCGGATGCCCAGCGAGGCCAGCGCGCGAACGCTGCTCTCGCGGCCGGGGCCGGGGCCCTTGATCCGCACGTCCAGGTTCTTGATGCCCTGCTCCTGCGCCGCGCGGCCGGCCACTTCGGCGGCCACCTGGGCGGCGAACGGCGTGCTCTTGCGCGAGCCCTTGAAGCCCTGGCCGCCGCTGGACGCCCAGGCGAGCGCGCCGCCCTGGCGGTCGGTGATCGTGATGATCGTGTTGTTGAACGACGCGTGCACGTGCGCGATGCCGTCCGCGACGTTCTTGCGGACCTTCTTGCTCACGCGGCGCGCGGCGGTGTTGACGGGTGCCTTGGCCATGTCTTGACTCTTTCAGTGTGCGGTTGCTGCGGCGAAGCGGATCAGGCGATCACTTCTTCAGCGCGGCCGCACTCTTCTTCGGGCCCTTGCGGGTGCGGGCATTGGTGCGCGTGCGCTGGCCGCGCACGGGCAGGCCGCGGCGGTGACGGAAGCCGCGGTAGCAGCCCAGGTCCATCAGGCGCTTGATGCTGATCGACAGCTCGCGGCGCAGGTCACCTTCGATCGTGATCTTGCCGATCTCGTCGCGGATCTTCTCCAGATCCGAGTCGGTCAGGTCCTTGATCTTCTTGCTGTACGGGATGCCCACGGCGTCGCAGATCTTCTGCGCCGTCGTGCGGCCGATGCCGTAGATCGACGTCAGGCCGATTTCCGTGTGCTTGTGCGGGGGGATGTTGATGCCGGCGATGCGTGCCATGTTCGTTCCTCTCGATCAACCCTGGCGCTGCTTGTGGCGCGGGTCGGTACAGATCACGCGCACCACACCTTTGCGGCGGATGATCTTGCAGTTGCGGCACATCTTCTTGACGGAAGCGGCGACTTTCATGGTCTTCTCCTTGACCCGATCTTTCGAATCGGCTTACTTGGCGCGGAACACGATGCGTGCCCGCGTCAGGTCGTACGGTGTCAGCTCGACGGTGACCTTGTCACCGGGCAGGATGCGGATGTAGTGCATGCGCATCTTGCCGCTGATATGCCCCAGCACCACGTGGCCGTTTTCGAGCTTCACGCGGAAGGTGGCGTTGGGGAGGTTCTCGAGAATCTCCCCCTGCATCTGGATGACGTCGTCCTTGGCCATGTTCAGGAGGGCTTGAAGTTGGCCTTCTTGAGGAGCGACTCGTATTGCTGGCTCATCACGTAGCTCTGCACCTGGGCCCAGAAGTCCATCGTCACGACGACGATGATCAGCAGGCTGGTGCCGCCGAAGTAGAACGGCACGCTGTACTTCAGCACCAGGAACTCCGGCAGCAGGCAGACGGCGGTGATGTACACAGCGCCGGCCAGCGTGAGGCGGCCCAGGATCTTGTCGATGTACTTCGCGGTCTGGTCGCCCGGGCGGATGCCGGGGATGAACGCGCCGCTCTTCTTCAGGTTGTCGGCGGTCTCGCGGCTGTTGAACACGAGCGCCGTGTAGAAGAAGCAGAAGAACACGATCATCGCGGCGTACAGCATCACGTAGATCGGCTGGCCCGGCGAGAGCATCGCAGCCAGGTCCTTCAGCCAGCGCAGCCCGTCGCCCGCCGCGAACCAGCCCACCACGGTGGCCGGCAGCAGGATGATGCTGCTGGCGAAGATCGGCGGGATGACGCCGCTCATGTTGAGCTTCAGAGGCAGGTGCGAGCTCTGGCCGCCATAGACCTTGTTGCCGACCTGGCGCTTGGCGTAGTTGACGAGGATCTTGCGCTGACCGCGCTCCACGAACACCACGGCGAAGGTCACGAAGATGACCAGGGCGATAATGAACAGGCAGGCCACGATGCTCATTGCACCGGTGCGCACCAGTTCGAACAGGCCCGCCATCGCCGCCGGCAGCCCCGCGATGATGCCCGCGAAGATCAGGATCGAGATGCCGTTGCCCAGGCCGCGTTCGGTGATCTGCTCACCCAGCCACATCAGGAACATCGTGCCCGCCACCAGGCTGACGACGGTGGTCATGCGGAAGCCCAGGCCCGGGTTCAGCACCGTGCCGGCCGCGCCCTCGAGCGCGAGCGCGATGCCCAGCGCCTGGAAGATGGCCAGCACCAGCGTGCCGTAGCGGGTGTACTGGGTGATCTTGCGACGCCCCGCCTCGCCTTCCTTCTTGATGGCCTCCAGCGCCGGCACGACGTAGGTCATCAGCTGCATGATGATGCTGGCGCTGATGTACGGCATGATGCCGAGGGCGAAGACCGAGAAGCGCGCCAGCGAGCCGCCACTGAACATGTTGAACATGTTCAGGATGCCGCCGCTCTGGCCCGCGAACAGCTGCTGCATCGCCTGCGGGTCGATGCCCGGCACGGGGAGGTGGCCGCCGATGCGGTAGACCACCAGCGCAAGCAGCAGGAAGATGATGCGGCGACGCAGGTCGCCGAACTTTCCGCTCTTGGCCAGCTGGTTGGCTGAGGTGACCACGGGTACGGGGTTCCTTGACTACGGGAGCTGAGCGCCGGCCTCAGGCCGCGATGGAGCCGCCGGCAGCCTCGATGGCTGCCTTGGCGCCGGCGGTGGCGCCGATGCCCTTGAGCACGACCTTGCGGCTGAGCTCGCCCGACTTCACGACCTTGACGGTCTTGACCAGCTGGCCCACCAGGCCGGCCGTCTTGAGCGTCAGCAGATCGACCTCGTCGCCCTCGAGCATCTGCAGGTCGGCCAGCGTGATCTCGCCGTTGTACTTGAGCTGCGCGCTCTTGAAGCCGCGCTTGGGCAGGCGGCGCTGCAGCGGCATCTGGCCGCCTTCGAAGCCCACCTTGTGGTAGCCGCCGGCGCGGCTCTTCTGGCCCTTGTGGCCGCGGCCCGCGGTCTTGCCCAGGCCCGAGCCGATACCGCGGCCGACGCGACGACGCGACTTCTTGCTGCCCTCGGCGGGCTTGATCTTGTTCAGTTCCATCAGAGCACCTGGACCAGGTAGTCGACCTTGTTGATCATGCCGCGCACGGCTGGCGTGTCTTCCAGCACCTTGGTGCTGTTCAGCTTGCGCAGGCCCAGGCCGCGCACGGTGGCACGGTGGCTCTCGCGCGTGCCGGCGATGCTGCGCACGAGCTTGACGGTAAGCGTCTTCTTTTGCGTCGAGACATCGGTGGTCATGTCGGTTCTCCTTGGTCGGCTCAGTTGAAGAGCTCTTCGACCGTCTTGCCGCGCTTGGCGGCGATCTCGCCCGGGGTCGACAGGCGCTTGAGCGCGTCGAGCGTGGCGCGGACCATGTTGTACGGGTTGGTCGAGCCGTGGCTCTTGGCCACGATGTCGGTGACGCCCATCACCTCGAAGATGGCGCGCATCGGGCCGCCGGCGATGATGCCGTCACCCGGCTTGGCCGGCGCCATCAGCACGCGGGCCGCGCCGTGCTCGCCTTCGACCTTGTGGTGGATGGTGCCGTTCTTCAGCGCCACCTTGATCATGTTGCGGCGGGCGGACTCCATGGCCTTCTGCACCGACACCGGCACTTCCTTGGCCTTGCCCTTGCCCATGCCGATGCGGCCGTCGCCGTCGCCGACCACCGTGAGCGCCGCGAAGCTGAGCGTGCGACCGCCCTTCACGACCTTGGTGACGCGGTTGACCGCGATCATCTTTTCCTTGAGCCCGTCGTCGTTGCCTTCGGCCTGGGCGCGGGGAGTGAACTTAGCCATTCTCGTGATTCCTCTGCTCGAGCCCGGTCAGAACTGCAGGCCCGCTTCGCGCGCGGCCTCGGCCAGCGCCTTGACGCGGCCGTGGTACTGGAAGTCCGAGCGGTCGAAAGCGACCTTCTCGATGCCGGCGGCCTTGGCCTTCTCGGCGATGCGCTTGCCCACCAGCGTGGCCGCGGCGACGTTGCCGCCGTTGCCACCGAGCTGCTCGCGCACTTCCTTCTCGGCCGTGCTGGCGCTGGCCAGGACCTGCGAACCGTCGCCCGAGAAGACGCTGGCGTAGATGTGCAGGTTGGAGCGGTGCACCGCGAGGCGCGCGACGCCCTGGCCGTTGATGCGCAGCCGGGTCTGGCGCGCGCGGCGCAGGCGTTGTTCCTTCTTCGTCAAGCTCATGGCGGTGCTCCTTACTTCTTCTTCGTCTCTTTCAGCACCACGCGCTCATTGGCGTAGCGGATGCCCTTGCCCTTGTACGGCTCGGGCGGACGGAAGGCGCGGACTTCAGCAGCCACCTGGCCGACGGCCTGGCGATCGGCACCGCTGATGACGATTTCGGTCTGCGTCGGGCAGGCCACCTTCACGCCGGCGGGCATGTCCTTGACCACCGGGTGCGAGAAGCCGATCTGCAGGTTCAGCTTGGCGCCCTGGGCCTGGGCACGGAAGCCCACGCCGACCAGGGTGAGCTTCTTCTCGAAGCCCTTGCCGACGCCGGCGACCATGTTGTTGACCAGCGCGCGCATCGTGCCGCTCATCGCGTCGGCGGCAGCGCTGTCGTTGGCGGGGGCGAACATCAGCTTGCCGCCCTCGTTCTTGATCGTCACGAGCGGGTTCAGCGGACGCACGAGCGTGCCTTCCTTGCCCTTGACGGTGATCGTTTCGGCCGAGATCGCGACATCGATGCCTTGCGGCACGGCGATCGGCATCTTTCCTACGCGGGACATTCTTCAGCTCCCCTTACGCGACGTAGCAGAGGACTTCGCCACCGACACCGGTCTGGCGAGCCTTGCGGTCGGTCATCACGCCACGCGGCGTGGTGACGATCGCCACACCCAGGCCGTTCATGACCTGCGGAATGGCATCGCGGCCCTTGTAGATGCGCAGGCCCGGACGGCTGACGCGCTCGATGCGCTCGATCACGGGACGGCCGGCGTAGTACTTCAGCGCCACTTCGAGCTCGGACTTGCCGCCTTCGCTCTTGACGGCGAAACCGTCGATGTAGCCCTCGTCCTTCAGCACCTGCGCGATCGCGACCTTCAGCTTCGACGACGGCATCGTGACAGCCGCCTTCGCCACGCTCTGCGCGTTGCGGATGCGGGTCAGCATGTCGGCGATGGGATCACTCATGCTCATGAATATTGCTCCTGCTCTTCGCCGCGCTTACCAGCTGGCCTTGACCATGCCGGGGATGTCGCCCTTGAACGCGAGTTCGCGGATCTTGTTGCGCGCCAGGCCGAACATGCGGAACGTGCCGCGGGCGCGGCCGGTGAGTTCGCAGCGGTTGCGCAGGCGCGTCGGGTTGGCGTTGCGCGGCAGCTTCTGCAGCTCCAGGCGGGCGGCGTAGCGCTCCTCGTCGCTCTTCTGGGCATCGTTCGCGATGCCCTTGAGCTCGGCGTACTTCTTCGCGTACTTGGCGACCAGCTTCTCGCGCTTTTCTTCGCGCTGCTTGACGGACAGTTTGGCCATGGTTTCCTCGGTCGCCTTCAGTTCTTGAACGGGAACTTGAACGCCGCGAGCAGCGCCTTGCACTCGTCGTCGGTCTTGGCGCTGGTCGTGATGCTGATGTTCATGCCGCGGATCGCGTCGATCTTCTCGTACTCGATCTCGGGGAAGATGATCTGTTCCTTGACGCCGATGTTGTAGTTGCCCCGGCCGTCGAAGCTGCGGCCGCTGATGCCGCGGAAGTCGCGCACGCGGGGCAGGGCCACGGTGACGAAGCGGTCCAGGAACTCGTACATGCGGATGCCGCGCAGCGTGACCATCGTGCCGATGGGCACGCCGTCACGGATCTTGAAGCCGGCGATCGCCTTCTTGCTCTTCGTGACCACGGGTTTCTGGCCGGCGATCTTGGTGAGGTCGCCGACGGCGTTGTCCATCACCTTCTTGTCGCTCACGGCCTCGGACACGCCCATGTTCAGCGTGATCTTCTCGAGGCGCGGCACCTGCATCACGGAGGTGTAGCCGAACTTCTTCATCAACTCGGGGACGATCTTCTCGCGGTAGATCGTCTGCAGGCGGGCGCTGGTCACAGCGTCGGCCTTCCCGGCAGGGACAGCTTGGGTCTTTGCCATGATTACGCCTTGATCTCTTCGCCGGTCGACTTGTAGACGCGGAAGTTCTCGGGCTTGCCATCCTTGCCCGGCCGGCTCTTGATGCCGACGCGGTCGGCCTTGCCGGCGGCCGCGTTGTAGATGGCGACGTTGCTCTGGTGGATGGGCATCGTCTTGTCGATCACGCCACCGGTCGTGCCCTTGAGCGGGTTCGGCTTGGTGTGCTTCTTCACGACGTTGACGCCATCGACCACGATGTGGTCGTCGTCGACACGGCGGCTGACGGTGCCGCGCTTGCCCTTGTCGCGGCCAGCGATCACGATGACCTGGTCGCCTTTGCGGATCTTGTTCATGCTGAGGCTTTCGCGATCAGAGGACTTCGGGAGCCAGCGAGACGATCTTCATGAAGCGCTCGGTGCGCAGCTCGCGCGTGACCGGGCCGAAGATGCGGGTGCCGATCGGCTCCAGCTTGGCGTTGAGCAGCACGGCGGCGTTGCCATCGAACTTGATCAGCGAGCCATCCTGGCGGCGCACACCCTTGGCGGTTCGCACGACGACGGCGCTGTAGACCTCGCCCTTCTTGACGCGGCCCCGCGGCGCGGCTTCCTTGATGCTGACCTTGATGACGTCGCCGATGCCGGCATAGCGCCGCTTCGAGCCGCCGAGCACCTTGATGCACATGACGGACTTCGCGCCCGTGTTGTCGGCCACGTCGAGCCGCGATTGCATTTGGATCATGTTCGTATCCCGACTTCGGCACATCGGGCCGGCGCAGACCGATCGTCTTGATCGTCTGGCCCGCCCGCCGCGCGCCCAGTCTCGGGCCCGTGTTTGGGTTTGGAGCCGGTGTCGCCGCGCTGCAGGCTGTAAAGCCAAGCGCGCCGCCATCGGCGAAGCCTTGCAGTATCACACAGCCTGCACCGCCGCGTCAAGCGCTGGCGTGCAGGCGGGTCTTCAGCCCTTCAGCGCGCGGGCCTGGGCCAGCAGCGTGCCGGCGTCGCTGACCTCGAACTTGGCCGGTGCCTCGATGTTGATCGACTTCACGACGCCGTCGACGACGAGCATCGAATAGCGCTGGCTGCGCACACCCATGCCACGCGCCGTGAGGTCCAGCGTCAGGCCCGCGGCGGCGGTGAACGCGGCCGAGCCGTCGGCCATCATGCGCACCTTGCCGGCGGTCTTCTGGTCGCGGCCCCAGGCGCCCATCACGAAGGCGTCGTTGACCGAAACACACCAGATCTCGTCCACACCGGCGGCCTTGAAGGCGTCGGCGTGCTCGACGAAACCGGGCACGTGCTTGGCCGAGCAGGTGGGCGTGTAGGCGCCCGGCAACGCGAAGATCGCGATCGTCTTGCCGGCGGTGCTCTGGGCGATGTCAAAGCTGTTCGGGCCGAGCGAGCAGCCATTGCCCTCGACCTCGATGAACTCCTGCAGGCTGCCCGCGGGCAACGTGTCTCCGACCTTCAGCATGGGGATCTCCTCTGGGTTCTTGGCTCGGTGGCGTCCGGCATGAAAAAACCGGAGCCGCGAGTGTCCGCGTTCCGGTTCCCTGGGTGCGGCCGCGGGGCTTTCGCGGCGGCGACGGTCTCAGACCAGCTTGGCCTTCTCGACCAGGCGCGTGACGGTCCAGGACTTGGTCTTGCTGATCGGCCGGCCTTCGGCGATCTCGACCAGGTCACCCATCTTGTACTCGCCCTTTTCGTCGTGGGCGTGGTACTTGCTGCTGTGGCCGACGATCTTGCCGTACAGCTCGTGGGCCGTGCGGCGCTCGACCAGCACCGTCACCGTCTTGGCGCGCTTGTCGCTGACGACGCGGCCGATCAGGGTGCGGCGGTTCTTGGCTTGGGCTTGCTGGGTCTCGCTCACTTGGCGGCCTCCGTCGCGGCAGCCTGGGCGGCAGCGCGCTTCTTCTCGGCGATGATGGTCTTCACGCGGGCCACGTCACGCTTGACGTTGCCAAGCTGCGAGTGGTTGGTGAGTTGTTGCGTCGCCTTCTGCATGCGCAGGCCAAAGTGGGCCTTCAGCAGATCGGCGACTTCCTTCTCGAGCGCCGCGATGTCCTTGGCGCGCAGTTCAGATGCCTTCATGGTGGCGGCTCCTTCAGGTGCCCACCTGGCGCGCCACGAACGTGGTGCGCAGGGGCAGCTTGGCGCTGGCGAGCTGGAAGGCCTCGCGGGCGAGCTGCTCGGGAACGCCGTTGATCTCGTACAGGACCTTGCCCGGCTGGATCTCGGCGACGTAGTACTCGGGGTTGCCCTTGCCGTTGCCCATGCGCACTTCGGCCGGCTTCTGCGAGATCGGCTTGTCCGGGAAGATGCGGATGAAGATGCGGCCACCGCGCTTGATGTGGCGGCTGATGGCGCGACGCGCGGCTTCGATCTGGCGGGCAGTGATGCGGCCGCGCTCGGTGGCCTTCAGGCCGAACTCGCCGAACGAGACGGCGGCGCCACGGGTGGCGATGCCCGTGTTGCGGCCCTTGTGTTCCTTGCGGAACTTGCGACGTGCGGGTTGCAGCATCGTCACTCTCCTTGGGTGGTGCCACCCGCCGGCGCGGCCTTGCGGACGCGCTTCACGGCAGGGGACTTCGGGCCGTCGCCGGCGGGGGCGGCGGCAGGCGTCGTCGGGGCGGCATCGGCGCGCGGACCACGGTCGGCACCGGGCGCGCCCGGGCGGCCGCGGCCGGCACCGGGGCGGCCGTCGGGGCGCGGGCCACGGCGGTCGCGGCGTTCGTTGTCGGCGTCGGTCTTGGGCAGCTGCGGGGCCTCGCCATTGGCCAGGCGGTCACCGCGGTAGACCCAGACCTTGACGCCGATGACGCCGTAGGTGGTCTTGGCTTCCGAGAAGCCGTAGTCGATGTCGGCCTTCAGGGTGTGCAGGGGCACACGACCTTCGCGATACCACTCGGTACG
>JAIXTY010000128.1 GCA_027483705.1 Rubrivivax sp. | reverse complement strand
CAGGGCGAGCGCGGCGAGTGCGGCCAGCGCGGCCATCGAGATGGCGCCCGGCGCGCGGACGCGCGGGCCTGTGGATGAGGGGTGCTGGAACGCTTGCATGAGGGGTCGGGTGGTCAAGGTCGGGTGCCTAGACTAGCAGCGAGCCCCCTGGGGGCCCGTTGGGGGTTTCGCATGCCACGGACACCGAGGTCGACACGCCACCGCGCGGCGCCGCCGCCGCGTCGCAGCTTGGCCGTGGCGCCGCGCCGCCACGGCGTGCTGAGCCTGGCCGGTGCGTTGGTGCTGGCGCTGGCTGTGCTGCTGCTGTCGGCCGCGCCGCTGGCGCAGGCCGGCTTCGACGAAGGCCGTGCCGCGGCCGAGGCTGGCGACCGGGCCACCGCGCTGGCCGAGTGGCAGCGTGCCGCCGAGGGTGGCGACGTGCGCGCGATGACGGCGCTGGCCGAGCTTTTCGATGACGACGACACCGAGCAGGCGGCCGCCGCGGCCACGTGGCTGCGCCGGGCCGCCGACCGCGGCTTTGCGCTGGCGCAGACGCGCCTGGCGGTGCTGCACCTCGAGGGCCGCGGCGTCCCGCGCGATGCCGCAGCGGCGCGGCAGTGGATGCAGCGCGCTGCGGAGCAGGGCTTCGCCCCGGCCGAGTACCGCCTGGGCCTGATGTTCGACCACGGCCGCGGCGTTGCCCCCGACGCCCGCGCCGCCGTCGCCTGGTACCGGCGTGCCGCGGCGCAGGGCCATGCGGCGGCGCAGAACGACCTCGGCGTGATGCTGCTGCAGGGCCAGGGTGTCGCGCGCGACGCCGTGGCCGCCTCGGCCTGGTTCGAGAAGAGCGCCGCGCAGGGCCATGCCCTCGGCGAGCTCAACCTGGGCCTGGCGCTGCTGCGCGGCTGGGGCCGGCCGGCCGACCGGATGGCGGGGCTGTCGTGGATCAACCGCTCGGCGCTGCAGGGCCACGCACCGGCGATGCGCGAGATGGGCCGGGCGCTGCTGGGCGCGCCCGGCGCGGCGGCCGACGCCGCCGTCGCCGCGCGCTGGCTGCACGAGGCGGCGCGCCACGAGGATGGCGAGGCCATGGCCATGCTGGGCACGCTGTATGCGCGCGGCGAAGGCGTGGCCACCGACGCGCGCACGGCCTGCGACTGGTACCGCCAGGCCGCCGACCAGGGCGTGGCCCTCGGCGAGTTCGGCCTCGGGGCCTGCTACGCCGATGGCGAGGCGTTGCCGCGCGACGACGCCGCGGCGCGCAGCTGGCTGCGCAAGGCGGCCGAGCACGGGCTCGTCATCGCGCAGGAACACCTGGCGCGGCTGCTGGCCGCGGGCCGTGGTGGCGCGGTGGATCTGGCCGGCGCGCGCCACTGGCATCGGCGCGCCGCGGACCAGGGCCACGAGCCGTCGCGCCAGGCGCTGGCGGCGCTGCCGCCGGGCTGACGCAGCCGCTGCCGGGCGCGGCTCAGGGCTTGGGCGCCGCCACCAGCGTGGCCACCCAGTCGTCGAGCATGCGCTTTTCGTAGGCCAGCGCGCCGGTGCGCGTGCTGCGCAGTGAGCGGTACAGGTAGTTGGGGTCGCTGAGGTCGGCGTCGCCGCGGGCCAGCGTGCGCGTGCCGTCGGTGAGGCTGTAGCGCAGGCTGATGCGCGGCCAGTCGGCGCGGCCGCGCAGCACGCGCACGTCCTGGTGGAAGCGGCCGAAGGGCTCCAGCTCGCCGGCGAGCTCGAGGTCGGTGACCTCGATGCTCAGCGTCTGGCCGTCGGGCAG
Organism: Rubrivivax sp.; assembly: GCA_027483705.1. Lineage (GTDB taxonomy): Bacteria > Pseudomonadota > Gammaproteobacteria > Burkholderiales > Burkholderiaceae_C > Rubrivivax. The sequence goes on along the minus strand of JAIXTY010000128.1, from coordinate 1,719 downwards.
CTGCCGGCCCAGGCCTTTGAGGTGCTCGGCCAGCGCGTCGAGCGTGCGCTCGCGCTCGAAGGCGCCGCGGCCGGCATCGGCGAACTTGTCGGGGTCGATCCACTTCACCTGCACCTGGCCGGCCGCGTGGGCGGCGGGGGCGGTGGCCAGGGCCACCAGCAGCAGCGCGGCGGCGCCGGCGAGGGCAACGGGGCGTGACATGGCGGCTTCCTCCTGTGGGATCTTGGGAGGCCGCATCGTGCCTGAGCCACGGCCGGCGTGCCAAAACCCTTTGCCGATCTTTACCGGCCTGTCACGCCTCACCCGCCGGCCCAGCTGTCCTTCAGCGTCGTGATGCGGTTGAACAGCGGCGCACCGGGCCGGTGGGCGCTGCGGTCGGCGACGAAGTAGCCGTGCCGCTCGAACTGGAAGCGGCTCTCGGCGGCCGCGTTCGCCAGTGAAGGCTCGAGCCAGGCCTGCACGACGAGCTTGCTCTTCGGGTTGACGACCTCGCGGAAGTCGCGCCCCTCGGCGTCGGGCTGCGGCTCGGTGAACAGGCGGTCGTACAGCACCACGGGCGCGGCGACGCCGTCGGTCTGGCCGACCCAGGTGATGGTGCCCTTCACCTTGACGGCGTCGGCGCCCGGCGTGCCGCTCTTCGTGTCGGGTACGACACGCGCGTGCACGGCGGTGATGGCGCCGGCAGCATCCTTCTCGCAGCCGGTGCACTCCACCACGAGGCCGTACTTCAGCCGCACCTTGTTGCCCGGGAACAGCCGGAAGAAGCCCTTCGGCGGCGCTTCGGCGAAGTCGTCACGCTCGATCCACACGGTGCGCGACAGGCCGAAGTGCCGCGTGCCCAGCTCGGGCCGCTGCGGGTGCGCGGGCGCCTGGCAGGGCTCGACGTGCGTGTTGCTGCCGAAGACCTCGGCCCAGTTGTCCAGCACCAGCGGCAGCGGGTCGAGCACGGCCATCGCGCGCGGCGCCTGGCCTTCGAGGTCGTTGCGCAGGCTCTGCTCGAGCACGGCGTAGTCGAGCCAGATGTTGGTCTTGCTGGCGCCGGTGCCGTCGGCCATGGCGCGGATGGCCGCCGGCGTGTAGCCGCGCCGGCGCAGGCCGAAGATCGTGGGCATGCGCGGGTCGTCCCAGCCGTCGACGATGCCTTCCTCCACCAGCGCGCGCAGCTTGCGCTTGCTGGTGACGACGTAGCTCAGGTTGAGCCGGCCGAACTCGTACTGCTTCGGCAGCGGGTGCGCCAGCAGGCCCAGCCGGGCCAGGTTCTCGAGCAGCCAGTCGTAGAACGGGCGCTGGTCCTCGAACTCCAGCGTGCAGATGCTGTGCGTGATGCCTTCCAGCGCGTCCTCGATCGGGTGCGCGTAGGTGTACATCGGGTAGATGCACCAGCGGTCGCCGGTGTTGTGGTGCGTGGCGCGCTTGATGCGGTAGAGCGTGGGATCGCGCAGGTTGATGTTGGGCGAGGCCATGTCGATCTTGGCGCGCAGCACCATCGCGCCGTCGGCGTGGAGGCCGTCCTTCATCTCGCGCAGGCGGGCCAGGTTCTCGGCCGGCGTGCGGCCGCGGAACGGGCTTGGCGTTCCGGGTCGCGTGAAGTCGCCGCGGTTGGCGCGCATCTCCTCGGCGCTCTGCTCGTCGACGTAGGCCAGGCCGTCCTGCTCCATCGCCTCGGCGGCGCGGTACATGAAGTCGAAGTAGTCGCTGGCGTAGAACAGGTGGCTCGTG
>JAIXTY010000205.1 GCA_027483705.1 Rubrivivax sp. | reverse complement strand
CCGGGCTCGCCTGCATCTTCTCGAGGCCGTGGCCCGGGTTGGCCAGCACCAGCACGCGGCGCTCGGCGCGTTCGATGGGTGTCAGCTCGCCGGCGCGCAGCAGCAGCGGGCGCAGGCCCGCGTAGCGCCAGAGCGTGGCCCGTGTCTGCGCCGCCGGCTTGTGCGGTGGCAGCAGCGCACGCAGGCTGGGCCACAAGGGCACCAGGTTCTGCGCGGCCAGCGCGTCGCGGTAGTCCTGGGGCAGTTCGTCGAGCGAGCCGAGAGCGTTCATCACGTGTCCTTCCTGCGTGCCAGGCTCAGCGCGCCAGGCAGTGATCGACCTTCCAGCCGTACAGCCACTCCAGCGCATCGTAGAAGCGCTCGGGCGTGCGGCCCTTCCAGAGGTCGTTGCGCACCAGGCGCTCCACGCCCTTGGCGTGGAAGAGGCGGCCCATCTCGCGCGCCGAGAGCACGATGCGCGCCGTGCGCGCCACGCGCGAGCGTTCGTAGAGGGCAAAGGCGCAGTGGATGTCGTGCCCCGTGGCGCGCAGCGCCTCGCCGAGCGTGACGGCGTCTTCCAGCGCCATGCAGGCGCCTTGCGCCAGGTACTGCAGCGTGGCGTGCGCCGCGTCGCCGAGCAGGGTGACGCGGCCGTAGGTCCACTGGCCGATGGGGTCGCGGTCGGCCGTGGCCCAACGCTTCCAGTCGCGGGGCAGATCGATCAGCTGCCGCGCCTTCGGGCAGATGCCCTCGAAGTAGCTCTGCACCTCGTCGCGGCTGCCCTCGCGCACGCTCCACTCCTCGGTCTGGCGGCTGTGGAAGGTGACGACGACGTTGTACTGCTCGCCGCCGCGCAGCGGGTAGTGCACGAGGTGGCAGTTCGGGCCCACCCAGATGCTCGCGGCGTTCCATTGCAGGTCGGCCGGGAACTGCGCGCGGTCGACGACGGCGCGGTACACCACGTGCCCCGAGACCCGCGCCTCGTCGCCCACGTACTGGCGCCGCACGGCGCTCTTCACGCCGTCGGCGCCGATCAGGGCCAGGCCGCGGTGCGTACCGCCCTGCGCGTCGTGCACGGTGACACCGTGCTCGTCCTGCTCCACGCGCTGCACCGTGCAGCCGGTGGCGACCCGGATGCGCCCCGTGCGCTCGGTGCCCTCGAGCAGGCTGCGGTGCACGTCGGCGCGGTGGATCACCGCGTAGGGGTTGCCGAAGCGCCGGCGGAAGGCCTCGCCCGTGGGGATGCGGCCGACGCAGGCCTCGTCGAGCGCGTCGTGCATGACCATCTCGTCGGTGTAGACGGCGCGGTGGCGCGCGGCCTCGCCGATGCCCAGCGCGTCGAAGGCGGAGAAGGCGTTGGGGCCCAGCTGGATGCCGGCGCCGATCTCGCCCAGCTGCGCCGCCTGCTCCAGCACCTGCACCTCGTAGCCCTGGCGCGCCAGCGCCAGCGCCGCCGCCAGCCCGCCGATGCCGCCGCCGGCCACCAGCACGGGTTGTCCAGGGGTCGGGGCCATGCGCGTCTCCGGGAAGTGTGGTCTCGGCCGCAGTCTCGCCGCCGCTGCCCATCACGTCCAGAGGGCCTGCAGAATGCATCCCATCACGTTTCTTGATGATGGTGGCACCATGGCCCGGCTCGACATCGACTGGCTCCGGGTCTTCGTGGAGATCTACCGCACGCAGAGCGTCACGCGCGCGGCCGAGCGCCTGGGCATCGCGCAGGCCAACGCCAGCGTCGCGCTGGCCAAGCTGCGGCGGCACTTCGGGGATCCGCTGTTCGCCCGCACCTCGCGCGGCATGGAGCCGACGCCGTTTGCACAGCAGATCGAACCCGATCTCAGCGCCAGCCTCGAGCGGCTGATGCGGCTGGCGGGTGCGCCGCGGCGCTTCGAGGCCGCGGCCTCGGAGCGGCTGTTCCGCATCGGCATGACGGACATCAGCGAGATCGTGGTGCTGCCGGCGCTCGTGAACCGCCTGCGCAGTGTCGCGCCGCAGGTGGCCGTCGAGGCGGTGCGCATCGGGCCCGACAGCCCGCGGCACCTGGAAAGCGGCGAGATCGACCTGGCCGTCGGCTTCATGCCCGACCTCGAGGCCGGCTTCTACCAGCAGGTGCTGTTCCAGCAGGACTTCGTGGTGCTGGCGGCGCGCCACCATCAAGCGCTGCGCGAGGCGGGCATCGAGCTGACGCCGCTCGAGGCGCGTCTGCTGGGCTTCTTCGCACGGCGGCCGGGGGCCACGCTGACCGAGCTGGCCCAGCACGCCGGGCGCGACAAGGGCCAGCTCGCGCGGCTCGTGCAGGCGCTGCGCGACCGAGGCCTGCTGCTGGCCGAGCCCGACGCTCACGACGGCCGCGTGACGCGGCTGTCGCTGTCGCCGCAGGCCCGGGCGCTGCACGACACGGTGCAGCGTCAACGCCGCCGCGAGGCCGAAGTCGCCGCCGCCGGCCTGAGTGCGGCCGAGCGCCAGACACTGCTGGGTCTGCTGGCGCGGCTGCGCGCAAACCTCGAGGATTGAGCGGCGCCGTCCGGCGCCGTGCTCAAGCCGCGCTGACCACGCGCTGCTCGATCACGCCAAAGGGCCCGTCTCTCCCGTCGGCGTGGCGCGCTTGCATGCGCACGCCATCGCCAAAGTGCATGAAGGCGGTACGGCTGTCGCCCAGGTCGATCTTTTCGATCACCCGGCGCTCTGCGATGCAGGCCGAGCCGGCCGTTCGAGCCTGGTTCGATACCGTGCCCGAGCCGACGATGCAGCCGGCCGTGAGCCGCCGCGTGCGCGCAGCGTGCGCGATCAGCTGCCCGAAGTGGAAGCTCATCTCGCCGCCGTCGGGCTCGCCAAAGCGCTCGCCGTTCCACTGCACGTGCAGCCGCAGGTGCACACGGCCATCGCGCCACGCGTCACCCAATTCGTCGGGCGTCACCGCCAGCGGTGCGAACGCGGTCGATGGCTTGGCCTGCAGGAAGCCGAAGCCGGTCTTCATCTCGTGCGGGCCCAGCGCGCGCAGACTCCAGTCGTTGAGCTGCAGCACGAGGCGCACGCAGCCCAGCGCATCGGCCGGCGACACGCCCATCGGCACGGCGCCCGTGACGACGCCGAACTCACCCTCGAAGTCGATGCCGTCGGCCTCGGCGGGCATCGGCACGTCGTCGTGCGGGCCCAGGAAGTCGTCGCTGGCGCCCTGGTACATCAGCGGCACCGAGTCCACCAGCGGTGGAGGCGGCTTGTTGAAAGCCTGGTCCATCAGGCGGCCGTGGTTGAGAAAGGCCGAGCCGTCGAGCCACTGCGGGCTGCGCGGCAGCGGCGCGGCGCAGGCGCGCGGGTCGAACGCAAAGGCCTCAGGTTCCCGGCCTGTGGCCAGCCGGTCGGACACCGCCTGCAGCGCCGTGTGCACGCTGTCCCAGCGCTGCAGCGCCTCCAGGAGGCTGCTGGCCAGCTGCGGCACGGCCACGGCCCGCTGGCCGTCGGGCGAGACCACCACCAGCCGCCCGTCCAGCGAGCCGTCCTTGAGCGTGGCGAACCTCATGCTGCTGCTCCCTCGGCACGGCGCGCCAGTGCGCCCGCGATGGCGGGGTCGTAGCGCCCGTCCACCAGCACGAACAGCATGCGGCAGGGCTGCCCCGAGCGGTTGGCCCAGGCGTGGTTGGTGCCGCGTTGCACGACCACGCTGCCCGCGCGCAGCGCGACCTCGCTGTCGTCGAGCACCAACGTGAGCTCGCCGTCGATGACGATGCCGTAGTCGATGCTCTCGGTGCGGTGCATCAGCGGGTGGGGTGAACCTTGCCGCACGGTCGATGCCTGCGCGTCGCCGATCTGCGAGAAGGCCTCCTGCATGCGCCCCGCGCCGTGGGCGAGGAAATCAGGCGTGTCCGGCGGGATGTCGACGAAGCGGACGCGTGTGCCATGCGCAGGCGGCGGCAGGCACAGCGGCGCCGCGGTGGGGTCGAGGCCGTTGTCGACCACCGCAGGGCAGGCGTCTGTGCTCCAGACCTCGTGGAACACGGTTCCCGGGATCGCGCTGATGGCAACCACGGTGGGCAGCGGGCCACTGCTGGCGACGACGGCTCGGCCGTCGGCGTCGTGGCCGGTGACCACACGGTGGATGGGTGGGAAGGGCATGAGGGACATCTCCTTGAGAGGCGGCTGGGCAGGCGGCCGCACGGGATTCAGGTGGGCCGATGAGGTGGGGCGGACTCGGTGGCGGCGCGATTGCCGTTGGCGGTGGATGGGTCGCTGGGCATGGTCGAGGTGCCGTCATCGACCTGGAAGCCCGAAATCAGCGACTGCAGTTCGTTGGCCCGTGTGCGCAGCGTGGTGGCGGCCGCCGCCAGTTCCTCGGCGAGCGCGGCGTGCAGCTGATGGACCATCTGGGTGCGCTGTCCATGCAGGTCGACCACGCCGCGATGCGCTCCGAACGGCCGTACGCTGCGCATCGCTTCAGCCTCGCGCCGCCTCAGGGAAGGCCCTCAGCAGCGCGCGGTAACGGGCCACCTCGCTGGTGTAGAAGGCGCGCGTCTCGGCCAGCGGGGCCACGGGCAGGGGGTCGCCGCCGGTGGAGCGCATCCATCCCAGAAACTCGGGGTCGCGTGCGGTCTCGCTCCACCAGGCGTGCAGCCGGGCCTGCACCGGCTCGGGTGTTTCGCGGCGCATGAAGATGCCGCCCCACACCTCGTAGTCGAAGCGGGCGAAGCGCGGGTCCGACCCGGCCAGCGAGGGCACCTGCGGCAAGACCCGTGCCTTGGCGATGGAGCTCACCGCCAGCGTGCGCATGCGCCCCTGTTCGAGCAGTGCCAAGGTGTTGCCGGCCAGCGGCGTGAAGCACAGGTCGAGCTGGCCGGCCATCACGTCCTGCACCATCGGCGCGACACCTCGGTAAGGCACGTGGTTGAGCTTGAGCCCGGCCATGCGCTCGAAGTCCAGGCTGAGCAAGTGGATCAGCGAGCCGGCGCCGATGTTGCCGATGTTCAGCGGCGCGCCACCTTTGCCGGCCAGCGCCAGGATGTTGGCCAGCGTGTCCTGCGGCAGGCTCGTGCGGCTGACCAGCACGTAGGGGATGCGGCCAAAGCTGCAGAGCATCGTGAAGTCCTCGGCCGTGTAGCGCACGGCGGGCACGGTGAGCGGGCTCAGCACCAGCTCGGTGGGCGACGCCACGAACAGCGTGTGGCCATCGGCCGGCTGCTGCAGCACGCGTGCAGCGCCCAGCGTGCCGCCGGCACCGGCCACGTTCTCGACGATGGCCGGCTGGCCCATCGCCTTCTGCAGGTAGGGCTGAACCTTGCGCGCGTTCGCATCCGAGGGCGTGCCGGCCGGCTGTGCCACCATCAGCGTGAAGTTGCGCGATGGGAATGCACCCTGGGCACGCAAGGGCGCGGCGGCGAGACCGGCGAGACCGGCGAGAGCGCCGCCAGCGGCGGCCAGGCAGTGGCGTCGGGAAATCATGGGAAGTCTCCTGTCGGTGCAGTGGTTTCAGAGGGGGTCGAAGATGGCCACCGCCCGCGTCCACCCTGCCGAGGCGCCGCGGATCTTGTGTGGGAAACAACTGATGGTGAAGCCGTGCGCGGGCAGGGCCTCCAGGTTGTGCAGCTTCTCGAGGTGGCAGTAGCCGATGTCGCGGCCGGCCTTGCGGCCTTCCCAGATGAGCGCCTTGTTGCCGGTCTCGGCGACCTTCTGCGCCGTGTAGGCAAAGGGCGCGTCCCAGCTCCAGGCGTCGGTGCCCGTGAGGCGCACGCCACGCTCCAGCAGGTACATGGTGGCCTCGTAGCCCATGCCGCAGCCGCTCTTGACGTAGTCGCCCTGGCCATAGCGCGCGCCGGCGCGGGTGTTGACGACGACAATCTCGAGCGGCTGCAGCTCGTGGCCGATGCGCGCCAGCTCGGCCTCGACCTCGGCGGCAGTGACGACATGGCCGTCGGGCAGGTGGCGGAAGTCCAGTTTCACGCCGGGTTGGAAGCACCACTCCAGAGGCACCTGGTCGATGGTGATGCTGGGCCGGCTGCCGCCGTTCCTGGCGTCTTGCGTGGAGTGGAAGTGCCAGGGCGCGTCGAGGTGGGTGCCGTTGTGGGTGGTCAGCGTCACCCACTCGGCGGCGGCGGCTTCGCCGTCGGGGTAGTCCTCGGGCGCCGTGCCGGGCAGCATGGCCATGAACTCGGGCAGCGTGTCGGCGTGCTTCTGGTAGGTGATCTTCGGCGCCAGTGGCGGCGGGTCGGACAGCACGTCGTTCTCAAGGTAGATCGAGAGGTCGACGAAGCGGCGCTTCGGGTTCGGGCTCATGGGGCGTGTCCTTCAAGGTGCGCGGGCTCGGTTGCGCGCTGGAGCAGCGTGGCGAGATCGCCGTCGTCGCAGAAGCCGGCGGCGCTTGCAGCGGGCGTGTGCAGCGGTGGTTGCTGGCCAAACAGGGTCTCGATGTCGGGTTCGGGCATGAAGCGGACGCGGGCGCGTACCGCGGAGCCGTGCCGCTGCACCAGCGCATCCAGCAACTCCGCCATCGAGAAGCGCAGGGCCGGCAGCGTCAGCGCGCGGCTGCGCGGCAGTGCAGCCGCCGGCACGTGGGCAGCGTGCAAGAGGTTGTCGACGGCATTGGGCGTGGACGAGGCCCAGGTCGTGGCCTCGGGCGACATCGGGCACACCACATCGCGCCCCTCGGCCGGCGCGCGCAGCAGTTCGCTCAGGAAGGCCGAGCGCTGGCCCGTGGGGGCTGGCGGCCGTGCCAGCACGCCCGCCAGGCGCAGGCTCAGGCCGTCGCAGCCGCCGCGGCGCGTGAAGTCGGCCACCGCGGCCTCGGCCATCAGCTTGTGCGTGCCGTAGGTCATGCCCGGGTGCGGCCGTGTGTCGTCGTCCACCACGGGCGGCAGCGGCGCGCCGAACACCCCCACCGTGCTGGCGAACACGAAGCGGGGCAGCGGGCCGCCGCGCGCCGCCTGCGCCGCGCAGGCCTCCAGCAGGTGCAGCGTGCCGTGCAGGTTGACGTCGCGGCCCAGCGCGTACTGCTGCTCGGCAGTGCCGCCGGGCACGCTGGCGAGGTGGAACACCAGGTCCACCGGCTCGGCGAAGGCGCGCTGCACCACGGCCGGGTCGGCGATGCTGCCTGCCACGGCATCCAGCGGGCTGGCCGCTGCGTCTGGCCCGGCCGTCAGGTCCAGCGTGGTCAGGCGCGCCAGCGGCCTCGTGCCGCCGGCGTGTGCGCGCAGCAGTCGGTGGACCAGCGCGCGGCCGACGAAGCCGCCCGCGCCAGTGACCAGCACGTGCAGGGGGCGTGGTGTCGCTTGCATCGCCATCAGATCGGCTGCGCCAGCGCCACCATCGACTCGCGCATGATGCGGGCGTGCTCTTCCTTGTCGCCGGCGGCGATCTCGATTTCGCCCAGACGCTTCGAGTTCTGCACCACCATGCGGCAACGCTCCCAGCGGCGGCTCTCGAAGGCGCGCAGGGCGTCGGGCACCTCGGCCGCGCGGCCCAGTTCCTCGGCCAGCACCAGGGCGTCCTCGATGCCGATGCAGGCACCGCTGGCCAGGTGGGGCGTGGTGGCGTGCACCGTGTCGCCGATCAGCACGACACGCCCCTTGGACCACGGCCTCGGCATCAGCAGGTCTTCCAGCGGGCGGAACACGATCTGCGACTGCTCGTTGATCTGTGCCCTGATCTGCTGCAGCACCGGCGCGGGAAAGTCGGCGAGCAGCGCGCTCAGCAGCGTGGGGAAGCGGGCCGGATCGACATGCTCGTTGTCCGGCCGGTGCTCGGTGATGAACAGGTACATGTGGGTCTTGGACACCGGGTTGACGCCGGGCTTGACGCGGCCCAGCCACATCGTCGCGGTGCTCACCTCCGGCGGACGCGGCAGCACGGCACGCCAGCAGGCCTGGCCGGTGTAGCGCGGCTTGGGCGCATCGGGGAACAGCACCTCCCGTGTCTTGGAGTACAGGCCATCGGCCCCGATGACGAGGTCGTAGCGGTGGCGCTGGCCGTCGGTGAAAGTGACGTCCACGCCTTCGACGTCTTGTGCGATCGAGGTGAAGGTGCTGCCGAGCATCACGTTGGTGCCCGCAGCGCGGGTGGCCTTGGCCAGGATGCCGGCCAGGGTCGGCCGCATGATGGCGCCGCCGCCCGGCACATCGGGCCCAGCCAGGCGTGGCGTCGGCAGCTCGGCCACCTGGGGGCCATGGGGCAGGCAGAGCTTCACACCGTCGGCGGCGTTGCCCTCTTGCAGGAAGGCGTCAAGAATGCCCAGCGTGCGAAAGGCGCGCAGCGTGGCACCACCCAGGCTGATGCCGGCGCCGTAGCTGCGCCAACCGCGGTCGATCTCCACCAGGTCCACCTCGGCGCCTTGCTTGCGCAGTTGGATGGCGGCGGCCATGCCGGAGAAGCCGCCGCCGATGATCAGGATGCGTTGTGGGTTCAGGCTCATGGGTGTGTGGTGTCCAGGGGGTGATCGATGAGGTGCACTTCGCCGTCGTCGTGCAGAGCCAAGGGCAGCGCGGTCAGGCGGTCGCCCAGGCAGGGGCCGAGGGTGCACAGCCCGCTGTGGATCTCGAATTGCGCGCCATGCGCTGCGCAGACGATGCGGTCGCCGGCGGCGTTGAGGTAAGCGTCTTTGCGCCACGCCATCGGCGTGCCGTGGTGCGGGCAGGCGTTCACGTAGGCATCGAGCCGGCGCCCCTGGCGCACCACGAACAGCGTGTCGCGGCCGCTGGCGCGCGGGTCAAAGCCGCGCGAGCCGCCGTCGGGCAGGTCATCAAGGTGGCACAGGCGCACGGTGGTGTTCCCCAGTGCCTCAGTGCGGGCCGCCGGGCTTGCCCGCACCGCCGGGTGGCGGGCCCGAGGGCGCCCAGGCCTGGCGGTACTGGAACAAGAAGGACTGCGAGCTGTCGGCACCCATCGGCGCCTCGCGCGCGGTCCAGGCGTGGTCGTGCAGGTCCATGTCGGCGTCGTACTCGACATGGCAGCCCAGCGGCGAGTTGAAGTACCAGAACCAGTTGCTGCCGAAGAGGTGCCGGCCCGGGCCCCAGAAGCTCTCGTAGCCCTTCTCGACAAAGCGGCGCCCGGCGATCATCACCTCGGTCGGGCCGCCCATGTGGAAGGTGAAATGCTCGCAGCCCTTCATGTGCGGCGGCGTCTGGATGAAGAAGAGCGTGTGGTGGTCCAGCGTGCCGGCGGGCCGCAGGAAGGGGCCCACACCCGTGAAGCGGTCGGTGCAGACAAAGCCCAGCCGGGTGTAGAAGGCCTCGGCGCGCGCCGCGTCGGGCACGAAGTAGACGACGTGTGAAAGCGAGCGCGGCAGCGCAGGCATGTCGGGCGACACGCCAATGGCGTTGGGCCCCCGCTGCGGCGCGGCGCCGGGCGCGTTCACCGTTTCGGCCGGCAGCGTGATCGGCCGGCGCACCGTCACCTGGAAGGCGACCGCGAAGCCCATGTCGTCGTGGCTGTGCAGCACGCCACCGGCAGGCCCGGCCTCGCGCACCACCTCGCGGTCGCGCCGCAGCTCGGCCTCGATGGCGTCCAGCGTCGCCGCATCGGCCACGCCGTACACCGTCTCGCGCAGCAGGTTGGCGGTGCCCAGCGGCGGCGGCAGCGCGGGGTCGGCCTTGGCCTTGATCACCACGGCGGTGCCGTCCAGCGCCTCGAAGCGGCCTGCGCCCACGTCTTGCAGGCCGTAGTCCACCAGGTACTGGCGGCAGGCTGCGAGATCGTCCACGCCAAAGACCAATGCGTCGGGTCCAATGATGTTCATGCTTTTCCTCCTTGTGGGGTTCAGGCTGCCGTGCGCGCGCCCAAGGTCTCGGCCACCCAGTCAGCGATGTACTGGCCGGCGTTGATGCTGTTGTCGAAGCTGGCGTGCTGGGCTCCCCCTTCGCGGTCGGTGAAGACCTTCAATTCGCGCTTGGGGCTGTTCACCAGCTGCTCATAGGTGCGCTCGGCCCACTTCAGCGGGATCTGGCTGTCTCTGGCGCCGTGTGTCACGAGGAAGGGCACGCGGATCCTCTCGACCACGCCGTCGAGGTGCACGTTCTCGGCGATGCGCATGAAGTCGTCCATGTCCTTGGCGCCCCAGACCCACATCACGTGCGCCCAGTAGTGCGGCACGGGGAAGTTGCCTTCCTTTTCCAGACGGCGCTTCTGCACGTCGCGCCAGTCGTGGTTGGCACCCCAGCACACCCCGGCGGCGAAGCGCGGCTCGTAGGCCACCGCGCGCGGGCAGTAGTAGCCGCCCAGCGAAACGCCTTCCATGCCGATGCGCTGGGCGTCCACCGCCGGGTGCTGTTCCAACCAGTCCACCACGCGGCTGGCCCAGTGCTCGGCGTCATGACGTGCGGTCAGCTCTTGCAGGCGCAGCGCTTCGCCGGTGCCGGGCTGGTCGACGATCAGCGATGACACACCGCGCCGGGCCAGCCACAGCGGCAGGCCCACGAGGTACTTCATCTCCTTGGTCGAGTCCAGGCCGTTGACCTGCACCAGAAGCGGCGCGCGCTCGCCGGGGCGCAAGCCGTCCGCCGGGTAGTACAGGGCCGAGAGGTGCTGGCCCTCGTACGGGATCTCCACGCGTTCGACCTTGTCGCCCAAGAGCCGGGAGCCCTTCAGGAACAGCTCCAGCTCGCGCCGGTAGATGGCCAGCCGGCCCGGTGCGTCATGCGCCTGCAGCCGCTCGGCGGTGATCAGGTAGCTGGCAGCGCGGCGGATCTTTTCGCCGGCCGACAGCAGGCGGCCGCGGGCCTCGTCCTCAGCGGCCAGTTCACACAGCTGGTCGGCCATGCGCACCCAGGTTTCGCGGAAGGCCTTGGTGCCCGCGGCATCAGGGGCCTTCGCGGCCTCTTGCAGTGGTGCGCACATGGCTTCGATCTCGCCGATGCGCGCGCCCATCTCGATGGCCAGATCGACCGAGAGGTTCCAGACGTAGTTGGTGGGGAAGTACTTGAACATGGGTGGGTCTGTCTGAAGAAAGTGGGTTCAACGTGCCGCTGCTTCAGCGGCAATCAACGCATCGAGCTTGCGCCGCGCCCGCACGGCACCGGCATCGCCGGCCAGAAGCACAGGCTTGAGTGACCAGAACTCGGCGCTGCCCAGGCGGCGCTGCTGCGCTTCCAGCATGGGCTTGTCTTCGTGGATGAAGGCGCGTTCGATGAGGGGCTTGATGTGGGCATTGGCCTGCTCACCAACGGCGAAGTCGCGCGCGCTCCAGTACCAGTAGTGCGTGCGGCCCGCGACCTCGGGCGTGGCGATGTGCAGCGCGGCCACGCGCACGCCTTGTTCGCGGGGCGCACCCACGGGGGTGGCACCCACGTCCAGGCGCATCAGGCACGGGGCCGTCCACGTGGCCTCGGTCCACTGGTCGGCCGGTTGCCCCGGCGTGGGCAGGTGGGCATCGAAGCTGGCGGGCGCCACCTCGCCCTGCACCCGCCAGGCCACGTGCACGCTGCGCTTGTCGGGCTCGCTCACCACGGCCCGGGCCTTGCTCACCGAGCCGTTGCCCAGCGACGTGGGGTGAAGGTAGTCCACGTGCGTGAGGTCCATGATGTTGTCGGCCAGCAGGCGGTAGTCGCAGGCCGTGGGCAGGTAGCCGCGGATCGTGGCGTGCTCGGGGGCCGTGGCAACGTCAGACAGGTCGGGGATGAGGGTCTCATCAGCCGCGCCGTCGCCGGCCCACAGCCAGAGCAGGCCGTGGCGTTCGACAACGGACCACGCCTGCACCACCGCGGCCTTGGGAACGGTGCCTTCGCCATGCGGGTTGTGCACGCAGGTGCCACTGCCGTCGAATCGCAGGCCGTGGTAGGCACACTGCACACTGGCGCCGCCGTCGCACAACTGGCCCATCGACAGCGGCGCAAAGCGGTGCGGGCAGCGGTCACGCAATGCGGCGATGCGGTGGTCGGGGCGGCGAAAGAAGACCAGCGGCTCATCGAGCAGCGTGCGCGCCAGCAGCGTGCCGGGGGGCAACTCGCTGGCGAACGCGGCCACGTACCAGGTGTTGCGCAGGTAACTCATGCCGTCCTCCCGACCACGGGTTGCACCAGGTCGACGGCCGGTGCACGGCTCGCTGGCTTGGCCAGCAGAAAGTGCGCGAGCGCCGGCAACAGCACCATCGCACCCAGCATGTTCCATAGGAACATGAAGGCCAGCAGGATGCCCATGTCGGCCTGGAACTTGATTGGGCTGGCCACCCAGGTGATGACGCCGATGGCCAGCGTGACGCCGGTGAGCAGCACCACGCGGCCGGTGAACAGCAGCGCGCGGTAGTAGCTCTCCGACAGGCTGCGGCCCTCGCGCAGGTTGGCCAGCGTGACGCTGAGGATGTAGAGCGCGTAGTCCACGCCGATGCCCACGCCCAGCGCGATCACTGGCAGCGTGGCCACCTTCACACCCATGCCCAGCGCCACCATCAGCGCCTCGGCCAGGATGGAGGTCAGCACCAAGGGCACGATGGCCACGACCACCGCGCGCCAGTCACGGAATGTCGCCCAGCACAGCAGCGCCACCGCGCCGTACACCAGGAACAGCATGGTGCGCCAGGCGTCGCGCACGACGATGTTGGTGGCCGCCTCGATGCCGGCCGAGCCGGCGGCAAGCAGGAACTTCACGTGGGCCGTGTCGTTGACCTTCGCGAAGCTCTCGACGTGATCGACCACGCGCGTCAGCGTGTCGGCCTTGTGGTCGCGCAGGTAGACGTACACCGTCAGCAGCGAGCAGTCGTCGTTGTACAGGCCGCGCGGCGCGCCGGCCGTCACGGTGTTCAGCATGTCCTGGTTGGGCACGAACTCGTACCAGCGCGGATTACCCTCGTTCAGCCCGGTGAGCATGCGGCGGTTCAGCAGCGCCAGCGTGTTGGTCGACTCCACACCGGGCAGCTGCCGCAGCTGCCACTCCAGCGCGTCCACCTTGCGCAGCGTCTCGTAGGCCGAGCACTCGCCGGCGGGCGTCTTCACCATCACCGCCAGCACGTCGCTGCTGGCGCCGTAGGCGCTGTTGAGGAAGGCGACGTCCTGGTTGTAGCGGCTGTCGGCGCGCAACTCCGGCGCACCGGCGTCGAGGTCGCCGATGGCCAGGTTCTGCGCGACCATGAAACCCGCTGCGCCCAGCACCAGAGACAACGCAACGGCACCCGTGGCCCAGCGGCGCTGCGTGAAGCGGTCCAGAAAGGCCCAGCCCGCTTGACGCGCACCGCCGGCGGCGTCGACCTGTTCGGCGCGCAGGCTGCGCGCTGCAGCGGCCGGGCTGACGCCGGTGTAGCTCAGCAGCACCGGCAGCAGGATCAGGTTGGTGAAGATCAGCACGCCCACGCCCAGCGACGCGGCGATCGCCAGCTCGCGGATGACCTGGATGTCGATCACCAGCAGCACGGCAAAGCCCACCGCGTCGGCCAGCAGCGCCGTCAGGCCGGCGATGAACAGGCGCCGGAACGTGAAGCGCGCCGCCACCAGCTTGGGCAAGCCGCGGCCGATGTCCTGCATGATGCCGTTCATCTTCTGCGCGCCGTGGCTCATGCCGATGGCAAACACCAGGAAGGGCACCAGGATCGAGTACGGATCCAGCGACATGCCCAGCAGCGGCAGCAGCCCCAGCTGCCACACCACCGCCACCAACGAGGCCGTCACCACCAGCGCGGTGGAGCGCCAGCAGCGTGTGTAGGCCAGCACCATGGCCGTGGCGATCAGCACCGCCAGCGCGAAGAAGCCCAGCACCGCACGCACGCCGTCGATCAGGTCGCCGACGATCTTGGCGAAGCCGGTGATGTGCACACGCACGCCCTCGGCCTCGTAGCGGCTGCGCAGGTCGTCGAGCTGTTGCGACAGGCGGCCGTAGTCCAGCGCGCGGCCCTCGGCGTCGCGCGCCAGCAGCGGCACGAAGATGATGCTGGACCGCAGGTCGCGCGCCACCAGCTGGCCGATTTCGCCGGAGCGGGCGACGTTGGTCGACAGGCGCTGCAGGCTTTCAGCGGCGCCGTCATAGCCGTCGGGGATGACGGGCCCGCCCTCCAGGCCGTCTTCGGTGACGCCGACCCAGCGTGTGGTGGGTGTCCACAGTGATTTCAGCCGCGTGCGGTCCACGCCGGGCAGCAGGAACACTTCGTCTGACAGGCGGCGCAGCGTGTCGAGGTACTTCGCGTCGTAGATGGTCCCCTCGGGCCGCGCCACCGCGATGCGCACCACGTTGCCCAGGCCGGTGAGCTGGCTCTGGTGGGCGATGAAGTTCTGGATGTAGGGGTGCCCGGTGGGGATGGTCTTTTCGAAGCTGGCGTTGAGCTGCAGCCTCGTGGCCTGCCAGCCCAGCAGCAGCGTGACGATGGCGCACAGCAGCAGCACCCAGCGCCGGTGGTTGAACAGCGCGCGCTCGACCAGCGAGCCGGTGCTCGGGTCGAAAGGGGCCTCGGCGGCCGGTGCTGCAAGGGAGGGGGCGTTCATGGTTGCTGGGCCTGCACGGCCGACACAGGCGCGACGCCGCCCATGCCCATGCTGAGCAGGCGGCCGTCGCGCAGGGGCAGCAGCGCTGCGGGCATGGGTACGGGCTTGTCGCGGTTCAGGGGCTGCGCGGCGGCGCCTTCGGCCAGCCGCAGCACCAACCCCGACTGAGTGGCAGCGAACACCGCGCCGCCGGGCACCGCCACCAGTGCGGTGATGGACGACGGCACCGGCACGGCCACGGTGCGCCAGTTGGCAGCGGCCGGTGCACCCGAGCCTTGCCAGAGGTTGCCGCGCAGGCCGCCCAGCAGCCAGCGCCCGTCGGGCAGGATCTCGCCGCTGAACCAGCTGCCGCGGTAGGGCGACTCAAGCGCCTGGAAGCTGGCGCCGCCGTCGTCAGAGCGCACCAGCAGGCCTTGTTCGCCCGCCAGCAGCAGCGTGTTGCCCTGTCGGCGCAGCACGTACCAATGCAGCGCGCGGGGGTTGGGCACCCGTTGCATCAGCGGCTGCCAGCTGGCGCCGGCATCGCGTGTTTCCAGCACCAGGCCAAACGCGCCGACCACCAGCCAGCGCTGCGTGTCCCACAGCAGCAGGTCCAGGAAGGGTTTGTCGGGCCCGTCGTTCTTCATCCGTTCGGCGTCGCGCTGCGCCTCGGGCGTGGTGGCGGCGGTGGCGGCCAGTTCCGCCACGCGCCGGCCGTCCAGGCGCACCGACCAGGTGGCGCCCGCGTCGCTGGTGGCCAGAACCACCCCGCCGTGGCCCACGGCCACGCCATGGCGTGCGTCTGCAAAGCGCACAGCGGTCAGGGTCACGCTCACCGGGCTGGGCGTCTGGCGCCACGTCGCACCCTGGTCGTCCGACAGCACCACGAGGCCGCGTTCGCCCACGGCCACCAGCCTGTCGCCGGCGGCCGCAGCCGCCAGCAGCACGGCACGCGCGGGCTCGCGCACCACCAGTGCGGGGCGCTGCAGAGCGTCGCCAACCGCTTGGGCTGCGAGCACGGGCTGCAGCGCCGCTGCCGCTGCCAACACGCTCAGGGTGCGGCGTACGAACATGTCAGCGCACGCCCTGGGCGGCCAGGCCGTCACCCGTGAAGGTCTCGGTCGGCCAAGGCTTGGTGGGGCGGTGGTGGTAGGGCTGATCGTTCAGCACGTTGGAGACGTAGCCCTGACCCGACAACAGGTCGTAGTAGCCGAAGGTCTGCTGCACCGTGCCGGGGAAATCGGGCGCCACGTAGTTGAAGCCCCACAGCGTGCGCCAGAGCTGGCCCTTGGCGTCCCAGCGGTCGCCCAGCACGGCTTGCCAGGTGTCCTCGTCCAGGTAGTACATGCTGCGCGGCGTGTGGTGGCGGCGGCCGTCGGCCAGCGTCGCCTCCAGCACCCACACCCGGTGCAGTTCCCAGCGCACATGCTCGGGGTTGAGGTGGTTGCCGGTGATGATGTCGCTCTCCTTGGCCTGCAGGAAGCGGTTCTGGTTGTAGGGAATCAGCAGTTCCTTCTTGCCCACCAGCTTCCAGTTGAAGACCTCGGTGGTGCCCGAGAACACGTTCAACTCGTCGAAGGACATCAAGCCCGCCGAGGCCGGCGTGGGTGTGTCGCAGCAGGCGTTGGGCAGCTTGCGCACGCGGCGCTGGCCCGTCAGGTACACGTACGACTCCGACGTGTTGTCCACGTTGTTGCGCCCGACGATCATTTCGCCGGCCCGGATGGCGGGCGCGCTGGTCAGCAGGTTCACCTCCCAGAAGAAGCCGTCGAACTTCTCGGGCGAGCCATCAGGCAGGTAGTAGGGCATGCGCTGGCGGATATGGCCGCGCGTGGCCAGCACCGTGCGTGCGTCGGCGGTGATCTGGTACTGGCTCAGCTGTGCTTCCCAGGCCACGCCGCGCCACGAGACCTTGTGGTTCCACATCGCCTCGAGGCCGTTCTTCGGGATCGGGAACGGGATGCCGCCATAGGCGCCCTGCAGGTCATGGCCTTTCAGGCTGGCGCGCGTGGCGTTACGAAAGGTGTTGTCGTACACCGACTGCGGCGCCATTGCGGTGCGGTGCGTCTTGTAGACGTTGAGCTTGTAGGTCTGCGGGTACTTGCGCAGCAGGGCCTTGACGCCATCGCTCAGCTTGTCGTCGTACTGCGCCATGTTCTGCGCCGTCACGGTGAACAGCGGCTTTTCGTCCTTGAAGGGGTCGCCGCGGCGGCCGCCTCTCTGCTCGCCGGCGATGCTGCCGGTGAAGCCGCCGGTCCAGGCCGGGATGGACCCGTCCCTGTTGCCAGCGCGCTCGGCGCCGAGCGGTGTGAGGTCGGTCTTCAGGCGTGCGGCCTCCTGGGCCGAAACCTGTGCCAGCGACGGTGCCGACAAGCCGGCGAACAGCGTGAACGTGGCTGCCAGCAAGGGGGTGCGAAGAGCATGCTTCATGGTTCTATCTCCGGGATCAGAATGAGGTGCTCACCGAGAAGGACACAAACTCGCGGTCCTTCAGAGCCTGCTTGAACTGCGCCTTGGGCGGGGCCGTGGGGCCGAGGGTCGGGCCCTCGGGGCCGTGGTAGGTGGTCCAGTTCAGCGTGGCGAACCACTCGCCGAGGTAAACCGCGCGCAGGCCGAGCGAGAAGTCGCCGCCCTTGTCAGGGCCGAAAGCGGGTCCCAGTGCCGAGGACTTGCCCCAGGTGTAGCTGCCACCGATGGAGGGCGTGAGGTCCAGACCCGACACCACCTGCCGGTAGGTGGGCGCAAACGACAGGCGCACAGCGGTCGCGCCGCGCGTGGTGTTGTCGTTGATCATCTCGGGGTTCCTGGTGATCTTCTGACGCTGGTTCCAGGCGATCTCGCCAGCAAAGCTGGCCTCCTGGTACAGCGCGGTCTGGCCCAGGCTGGCAATCCACGACACTTGCGCGTGCAGCGTCTCGCCCACCGCGTAGCCGGGGTTGCTGCTGTTGTTGAAGCTGGTGCCGATGGCGGTGCCAGGCACACGCGTCTGGGCCAGGCTGCCCAGCGGTGCATTGCGGCGGTAGGACACCTCTGCGCCCACGCTCCATTCGCTGAAGGTGCGGGCGGCGCTGAAGCCGAGCGACTCGATGCCTTCGTGATAGACCCACAGGTAAGAGATCGCTCGCGGCGGTGTGGTCGCGGTTTCGTCGAGCCAGTTGTTGCTGGGCGTCAAGGCGTGGTAGCGAGTGAGGTACACGCCGAACTGGGTGTCGATGCTTGATGCATTCCAGCGCAGCTGCACGCCACCTTGCCCACTGTTGCGCGGCTCCAGGTCGGGCTCTCGCGGGTAGACGTTGGGGCCGGCGATGATGCGTTCGGCGCCCGGGCCCAGGGTGTCGCTGGTGGACAGGTAGGCGCCCACGGGAACCAGACGTGTCTTCTCCCATTCATAGGGCACGTAAGCGCCAAAGGTCAGGCTCTCGCTGATCGGGACCGTCACCGAGACCTTGCCGGTTGGCAGCGCCGTCTCCTTTGAGGTGGAGCCTGGCACCGACTGCAGCTTCACCAGGTCCACCGGCGCCATGCCACCGGCCACGCCATTGGCGCCGAAGAACAAGCTCTCGCCCCACAGCAGTGTGTGGCGGCCCACGCGCACCGTGGCACTGCGCTCGCCCAACGGAATGCGTGCATGCACGAACGCGTCGAGCAACTGCGTGTCCTGGCCCATCGCCTCGCGCGTCTCAGGCGTGAACTCGCGGGCCAGGCTCGCCGGCCGGCGATTGGAGGTGGCAGAGGTGTTGCGCGTGCCGCGGAGATAGACCGAGTCGTACCAGGCCGCGAAGCTGACGCGAGCGCCGAACATGCCGTAGCTGGCATCCAGCTCGCTGAGCAGATCGAAGCGGCTGGACACCAGGCCCTTGTCAAAGTTGTTGTTGCCGTCGTCCTGGCCGAAGTTGTTCTCGCCGATCAGCACGCCGCCGGCACCGCGCACGGTGCGCGAAAGACCTGGCGATCGTTCCTTCAAGCGCTGCGCGGCGCTGTACTTCACGGTGTTGTCCCAGCGCAGCTTGAAGTCCGGGTTGCCGGTGTCGATTTCGAAGCCCTGGGCGCCCGTGGCCAGCAGTGCAGCAGCAAGCGTCGTCAGGCGAGGTGCCAAGTGTCTTTTCATGCAGAGTCTCCTCAGGGGTGCGTGTTGATTGGGTCTCGGTGTGCCGCGGCAGGGGTCTCGTCGTGGGGATGCCGCGCGCGGGCCGGCGGCGCCTGGTTCAGGGGCATGGGGCATGAAGGTTGTGAGCGGTGCTCGAAGACGCGCTCTCATGTCAGGCGGGCCTGGCGACGAGGGCGTCGATGCGGCGGCCCAGGTCCAGCAGATCGGCTTGCGGCTCGGGGCGTGCGAGCCAGCGCGCCCCTTGCTCAACCAGCGTGTGCAAGGCGTGCACACGCGCCATGCGGCGCTGGCCGAACTGCTGCAGGAGTTGCTGCCGCTCGGGTGCGCAGCGCAGCAGTTCGCCCAGAACGACGGCATCCTCCAGGGCCTGTGCTGCGGACTGACCAAAGGGCGGCGCGATGGCGTGGGCTGCCGTGCCCACGCACAGCACGGCCCCACGGCACCAGGGCGCCTGGCGCCACGCGCTGGCCACGCGGCGCAGCGCTGTCGGCGCCGAAGGGTCCAGCGCAGCGGCGATGCGGCGCGGCAGCGCGCCCCAGCCGCTGAGCAGGCGCACCAGCGCGCCGGCATCGGTGGACCCTGCCGGCGCCGAGTCGGCAATGACCGCCAGCCCGGCATGCCTCATCCCCACCGGCACGAGGAACAGGCGCCGTCCCACCGAGCCGGCCATCCAGGTGGAGCGATCCAGCCACGCTGGACGCTGGAGCAGGGTGTGCCACCAACGGTGTTGCATGGCGCCCAGCTCCGCGGCGCCGAACAGGGCCGACGTGAGGGGCGACTCGGCACCGGTGGCGAGCACCACCAGATCGGCCTGGAAGGTGAGGCCCGTGCCGGCGGTGACGCGTGCCAGATCTGCGTCGATGCTCTGCACCGGCATGCCCTGGTGCAGCGTGGCACCGGCTTGCACGGCCGCCCAGCGCAGCACGTCGATCAGCGCATCGTGCGCAATGCCAGCGGCTGGCGGCAGTTGCGGG
>JAIXTY010000209.1 GCA_027483705.1 Rubrivivax sp. | reverse complement strand
CGCCCACGTAGGCCACCAGGTGGCCCTTCTTCTTGAGGTCGTCGATGAACTGCATCGGACCGCGCTTGCCGTCTTCCTCGGGCTTGAAGGCGGCGTCGGCACGCGTGTTCTTCAGCATCGCCAGGTAGTGCAGCGGAATGTCCGGGCGGCTCCAGGCGTCGGGCGCGGGGCTCAGGTCGTCGGTGTTGGTCTCGCCGGGCACCTTGAACACCGTGACGGTGATCGTCCTCGGCACTTCGGGGCGGGTCGTGAACCACTCGGCCTCGGCCCAGCTCTTCATCACGGCCTGGGCGTGAGCGTTGCCGGCGCGCGCCTTGTCGGCCACGTCGTTGAAGAAGTCGAACATCAGCAGCGTCTTCTTCAGCGCCTCGGCGGCGATGGGCGCCACCTCGGCGTCGTCGAGGAGCTCGATCAGCGGGTGCACGTTGTAGCCCCCGACCATGGTGCCCAGCAGCTCGGTGGCCTTGGCCTTGCTGATCAGGCCCACGGCGAGCTCGCCATGCGCCACGGCGGCCAGGAAGCTGGCCTTCACCTTGGCGGCGTCGTCCACGCCCGGGGGCACGCGGTGCGTCAGCAGCTCCAGCAGAAAGGCTTCTTCGCCGGCGGGTGGGACCTTGATCAGCTCGATCAGCGCGGCCACCTGCTTGGCGTCGAGCGGCAGCGGCGGGATGCCGAGCGCGGCGCGTTCGGCGGCATGTTGGCGATAGGCTTGCAGCATGGGTTCACTCCGGGGAAAGCTCTTGCAGTGTGGCGGCCGAGGCTGACGTCATGCTTGGGGCACGAACAGCTTCAGGCCCTTGAAGTAGTCGCGGTAGAAACCGGCATCGCGCGTGATCAGGCCGTGGCATTGCAGCAGCGCATGCGCGCCCACGAGGAAATCGGCCACCACGCGGCGCGCCTCAGGGCCGGCGGCGGCGGCGCGTCGGCGCTCGAGGTAGCGGCGCTGCATTTCGCCGGCGCGCACGGCCGAACGCAGCTCCAGCGGCGAGAAGTCCACGCCCAGTTCCTCGAGCGCGTCCATCACGGCCGAGCCGTTGCCCAGGCCCGTGACGACCTCGGCCAGCACCACCTCGCAGGCCACCACGGGCCCGCTGGCCAGCGCGCGGCGCAGGGCCAGGTCGGCGGCATCGGCGGCGCCGGGGTCGTTGCCGATGAAGTCGATGAGGATGTTGCTGTCGACGGCGATCATCGCGGCTTGCGCGGCACGGCGGCGCGTGGCGGCGCGGGCTGGTCCCAGTCGGGCAGCGGGTCGCCGGGGGCGCGGCCGCGCAGCTCGCGCATGATGTCGTCGGTGCTCACGCCCTGCGGCAGCGGCACCCGGCCGCGCACGCGCGCGATGGCGTCGTCGACGTCCTTGCGCAGCACGATGCGGCCGCCGTCGAGCTCGACCTTCAGCTTGGTGCCCTTGGTCAGGCCCAGCGCGTCGCGCACGGCCTTGGGCAGCGTGATCTGGCCGCGCTCGGCGACGGTGGCTTCCATGGGGCGCTCGCTGGCCGACGCAACGTCGGACAAAGTCGGTACGTACGAATGATACATACCTGACCCGGCCGCGGCGAGCCCGCGCCCGTATGATGGCTTCGGGACAACCGGTGCGGCGGCGCACCGGGTTCGTGGCACCGGCAGGTTCAGGCAGTCACAAGGAATCAGGGTGAACGACAACACGCCGCTCGAAGACCGCACCTCGCCGCGCGAGCGCCCGGCCGGCAGCGCCACGCCGCCGGAGCCCGACCGCGACAAGTCGGTGCTGCGCCCCATGCTGCGCGACGGTGGCGACGCCACGGTCGTGCTGGCGCCGCCCGCGGGGCTGCCGCCGCCGCGCTACCGCCGGGGCAGCGGCGCCACCGCCGCGCCGCTGAAGCCCGGCGTTCGGCTGCACGAGTACCGCATCGACGGCGTGCTCGGCGAAGGCGGCTTCGGCGTCACCTACCTGGCCACCGACGTGCACCTCGATGCCGCCGTGGCCATCAAGGAGTACCTGCCGCAGGACATCGTGTTCCGGGCCGCCGACGGCACCGTCTCGCCCACCGCCAGCGAGCACCTGCCGCGCTACCGCCAGGGCCTCGACGCGTTCCTGGTGGAGGCGCGCACGCTGGCCTCGTTCCGCCACCGCGCCATCGTGCGCGTGGCGCGCTTCTTCGAGGCCCACCGCACCGCCTACATGGTGCTGGAGGTCGAGAAGGGCGAGCCGCTCAAGAACTGGTGGCCCGAGCACCGCAAGATCGGCGAGAAGGCGCTGGTGGAGCTGCTGCTGCCGCTGCTCGACGGCCTGGCCGCGGTGCACGCGGCCGGCTTCCTGCACCGCGACATCAAGCCCGACAACATCCAGGTGCGCGCCTCCGACGGCAGCCTGGTGCTGCTCGATTTCGGCAGCGCCGGGCAGGCCGCCGGCGTGGCGCCCGACGGCCTGGTGGTGGTGACGCCGGGCTACGCGCCCATCGAGCAGTACGGCCTGGGCGAGCAGGGCCCCTGGACCGACCTCTATGCCCTGGGCGCCACGCTTTACTGGTGCGTCAGCGGCCGCAAGCCGCCCGACGCCGAAACGCGCAAGGCCGACCCCAAGGCCTACAGCCGCGCCGTCGAGGCCGGGCGCGACGTCTTCGGCGACGCCTTCCTGAAGGCCATCGACTGGGCCCTGGCCACCGACCCCGCCAAGCGTCCGCGCTCCGTGGCCGAGTGGCGCGACGCCCTGCTCGCCGACCACCCGGCGGCCCAGCGCCGCTTCGAGGCCGCGCGCCGCCGCGCCGAGCGGCAGGACGTGACGCAGGACCAGTCGCAGCCCACGCACTCGCGCGTGGTGCGCTCCAAGGCGCAGCGCCTGCTGCACCCGCGCGACTGGCCGCTGGCCGTGAAGACCGGCCTGGCGATGGTGGCCGCCGGCGTGCTGCCGGTGGCCGTGGTGGCGGCGCTCAACCTCGCCGGCTCGCGCGACGCCGTCGTCGCGGCCGAGTCGCGCTTCCTGCACAGTGTGGCCACGCATGCCGCGGCCGACGTCGCCAGCTACGTGCAGCGCGGCCGCGAGCAGGCGCGCCAGATCGCATCCGAGGCCGCCTTCGGCGCCTGGCTGGCCAAGCCCACCGAGCCGGCCCGCGCGGCGCTGCGCGACCGCCTGCTGCGCCAGGTGCAGCCCGGCTCCGGCGTGCAGAACCTGATGCTGCTCGACGGCGCCGGCCTCGCCGCGCTGGCCTCCGACCTGGGCACGCAGGGCACCAGCCACGCGCTGCGGCCGTACTTCACGCAGGCGATGCAGGGCCGCGGCTACACCAGCACGCTGATCGCCGGCAACAGCATCGGCGCCACGCACATCGACATCGCCGAGCCGGTGCGCGGCGACAGCGGCGCGGTCGTCGGCGTGATGGTGCTGCGGCTGTCGGGCGACCCGGTCGTGCGCGCGCTCGAGCAGGCGCAGACCGGCGGCCCCGCCGGCAGCGGCCGGCAGCTGACGCCGTTCCTGGTGGATGGCGACGGCGTGTTCATCCACCACGCGCACGCCGACCTGCGCCACCGCAGCCTGCTGCCGCTGCCGGCCGAGAAGCTGGCCGCCATCCGCGCCGACCAGCGCTTCCGCCGCGACGAGCTGCCCTCGGTGGGCGAGCCCGCGCTGGCCGCGGCGTTGATGGCGGCGCACCAGGGCGCTTCGCGGGGTGGCGCCCTCGCGTACGACTCCGCCACCAGCGGCGTGGCCACCGTGGCCGGCTACGCGCCGGTGGCCGGGCACGACTGGGTGGTCGCGGTCACCGAAGACCGCCGCGCCATCGTCTCGCCCTTGCAGCGCCTGGCCGGCTGGCTGGCCGGCGGCGTCGTGCTGGCGCTGCTGCTGGCCGCGGGGGCCGGCTGGTGGCTGGCCCGCGGCTTTGCGCGGCCGCTGCGCCAGCTCACGCGCGCACTCGCCGACCTCAAGGCCGGCGACATCGACGACACGCGGCTGCGCTTCGGCCGCGGCGACGAGTTCGGGCAGATGGCGCGCAGCATCAACACGCTGGCCGAACAGCTGCGCGAGAAGGCCGGGCCCGGCAAGCCGAAGTCCTGAGCCCCTGGCTCAGCGGGCCGCGGCCGCCTGCAGCATCTGCACCATCGCCGCGTAGCCGTTCGCGCGTGCCAGTTCCAGCGGCGTGCGGCCCTGGCGATCGGTGAGCCGCGTGCTGGCGCCGGCGTCGAGCAGCGCCTTCAGCGTGGCCTGGTGGCGCGGGCCGCCGTCGCCCAGCACCACGGCCTCGATCACCGCCGTCCAGTGCAGGTTGTTGACGTGGTCCAGCGGCGCGCCGGCGCGGATGAGCTGGCGCACCACGCCGTCGTGGCCCAGGTGCGCGGCGGCGATCAGCGCCGTGCCGTCGTAGCGGCTGGTCGTGAGCTTGGCGCTGGCGCCCAGCTGCAGCAGCAGCGCCAGCGTCGGCTCGTCGTCGGCCACGGCGGCGATGGTGACGGCGTCGTAGCGGTCGTTCTCCAGCGCGCCCAGCGCGGCCCCGGCGCGGGCCAGCAGCCGGATGGCCTCGTGCTGCCGCGCGAAGGTGGCCACGTGCAGGGCCGTGCGGCCGTGGGCGTCGCGGGCGTCGACGGCCGTGCCGGCGGCCAGCGCGCGCTGCAGCGCGGCCGTGTCGCCGCGGTGGGCGGCGGCGTGCGGGCCGTGGTGCAGCCGGGCGTAGCCAGCCACCTCGGTGGCCGAGGGCGCGGTCTGCGCACGCGCCGGCAGCGACACCGCCACCAGCGCGACCGTCAGGGCCACGGCCCAGGGGGCGCCGGCGCGCCGCTTCACTGCAGCTGCCCCTTCACCTGCTCGAGCGCGGCCACCGCGCACTGCTCGTCGAGGTGGCCGCCCGGCGCGCCGCCCACGCCCACCGCGCCGACGACCTCGTTGCCCACGCGGATGGGCACGCCGCCGCCCAGCAGCAGGAAGCCGGGGATGTTGACGAGGTTGGCCGCGGCCGGGTTCTTCTGCGCGTTGTCCATCATCGCCAGCGTGGTGTTGCGTGCCGAGGCGGAGGTGTAGGCCTTGGCGCGGCTGGTGTCCACGGTGTGCGGGCCGGCGTTGTCGGCGCGGTGCACGGCACGCACGCTGCCGGCGCGGTCCACCACCGTGGCCGTCACGGCATGGCCGTTGGCGGCGCACGCGGCCACCGTGGCGGCGGCGATCTGGTTGGCCAGCGACAGCGTGATCACGCGCTCGCTGCGCAGCGCTGCTGTCGGTGACGTCGATGCGGCCGTCTGGGCGCCGGCGGGCGTGGACAGCTGCAGCAGCGCGGCGGTGGCGATCGAGGCCAGGACGAGGTGGCGGGTGTTCATCGAAGGGCTCCTGTTCGGTGGGTGCGGCGGTGTCGTCCGCCGTGCCGTCACTGTAGGAACCGCTCCCGCCGCGCACCATGCGCACGGCCACGCGCGGCGCTGCGTAGAACTACGGAGCCGCGCCGTCATCCCTCGGCGCCGCACAGCGCGGCGTAGCGCCGCACCAGCTGCGCCAGCGACTCGACGCCGAGCTTGTCGAAGAGGTTCGCGCGATGCGTCTCCACCGTGCGCGGACTCAGCCCCAGCGCGCGGGCCATCTCCTTGTTGGTGAGCCCCTCCACCACCAGCGACAGCACCTCGCGCTCGCGTGGCGACAGCTGCGCATGGCGCTGGCGCGCGTCGTCGTCGGCCACGCGCTGCTGGCGCGTGCGCACGTGCTGGCGCACGGCCTGCTGCAGGGCGTCGAGCAGCAGGTCGTCGTCGACGGGCTTTTCCAGGAACTCGGCCGCGCCGCCCTTGAAGGCGCGCCGGCACAGCGCCACCGTGCCGTGGCCAGTGAGCATCACCACCGGCTGGTCGGCGCCCTGCTCGCGCAGCCGCTCGAGCACCGTCAGGCCGCTGAGCCCGGGCATGCGCAGGTCCAGCACGATGGCGCCGATGGCCTGGCGGTCGAAGCCGTCGAGAAAGGCCTGCGGGTCGGCCCAGCCCGCCACGCGCAGCCCGACGGTGCCGATGAGCGCGGCCAGCGCGTCGCGCACACCGTCGTCGTCGTCGACGAGGTGGATCAGCGGCGACAGCGGCGGTGACGAGGGCGGCGCCGGCGGCTTCATGAGGCCGGATCCTGCACCAGCGGCAGCGTCAGCGTGAACTCGGCACCGCCGCCCTCGGCGGCGCTGCGGTTGCGGGCCTCGAGGCGGCCGCCCTGCGCCGTGGCCAGGCTCTCGCACAGGCTCAGGCCCAGGCCCAGGCCGCCCTCGCGGCCGCTGACGAAGGGGTGGAACAGGGTCGACAGCAGCTCGGGCGCGATGCCCGGGCCGTTGTCGGCCACCACCACGCGCACGGTGTCGGCCTCGGATCGCAGCGCCAGCGTCAGCATGCGCCGGCCCGGCGGGGGCGCGCCGGGCGACTGCAGGGCCTGCAGCGCGTTGCCGATGAGGTTGTGCACGATCTGCTGCAGCGCCACGCGGTCGGCCCGCAGCGCCGGCGCGGTGCCGGCCTGGGCCCGCAGCGAGACGCCGGCGGCCTGCAGCTCGGGCTGGCGCAGCTCGGCGGCCTCGCGCAGCAGCGCGGCCACGTCGACCGGCTCCGAGGCCGCGGCCGGGCGCTCGAGGCCGTCGCGCAGCCGCTTCACGATGTCGGCGGCGCGGCGGTTCTGTGCCGCCGCCTGGCCGAGCGCCGCGTCGGCGGCGGCGCGGGCCTCGTCGTCGGCCGCGGTGTCGATGTCGGCCAGCCGGCGGCGCGCCGCCTGTGTCTGCGCCAGCGCGGCGGCCAGCGGCTGGTTCAGCTCGTGCGCCAGCCCGGCGGCCATCTCGCCCATCGCGTTGAGGCGGCCGATGCGGTCCAGGCGCAGCAGCGCCTCGGCGCGGCGACGACGTGTGCGCTGGGCCTGCCAGGCCGTGGTGCCGGCCACGGCCGCCGCCACCGCCAGCGCGAGCAGCGTCAGGCGCAGCCAGGGCCACTCGGCCGGGCCGGTGGCGCGCTGCAGGTGCAGCTCCAGGCGCAGCGCCGCGGCGTCCAGCGTCTTGCTCGCCACGAAGCCGGCCGTCAGGCCGCGTGGTGCGTCGTCGGGCCCGGCGCCCGCGTGCAGCACGAAGGCCTGGCCGCCGGCGCGCAGCTCGGCGCGCACCGGGCCGTCGGCGGCCAGCGGCCAGCTGCCCGCGGGCACGAGGCCGGCGATGTCCAGCGCCAGCGTGTGGCGGGCCCCGGCGCCGTCCAGCACCAACTGCACGCGGCCCTGCGGCAGGCCGGTGGCCTGCAGCTGCGGCGTGGCCGACGGAGCGGCGTCCGCCGGGCGCGGCTCGCGCCCCACGCGCAGGATGGCCGGGTGCAGGGCCGGCAGCCGCGTGGCGGCCGGCACGTCGAGCAGCGCCACGGTGGCCAGCACCGCCTCCACCTCCACCGCGCGCTGGCTGAGCAGCCGGTGCGCGATGCGCGCGTCGGTGGCAAAGGCCTCGCGGCGCTGCGCGATGTCCCAGCGCACCAGGGCCGTGCCGCCGGCCAGGGCCAGCAGCAACCCGACCAGGGCCGCGCGGAACGGGAAGGCAGCGCCGGGTCGGGTCATGAACCTCCGTTCAGCCGCCGGCCTTCAGGTACATCAGCACCATCTTCTCGAAGTCGTCGGCGCTCATCGTGCCGTCCTTCATGGCGGCCTTCTTCGCCCGCATGTCCCAGACGGCGCCCATGCGGTCGAGGAACTCCTTCTTCGAGACGCGGCCGTCCTTGTTGGTGTCCATGCGCGCCATTTTCACCATGCCGTCGAACGACATGTCGGCTTCGGTCTCGGCGCGGGCCGGCGAGGTGGCGGCCAGCACGGCGATCAGCACGGTGGCGGTGGCAAGGGTGGAACGGTCGAACATGGCATCGGTCTCCAGGGCATGGGCCGGGCGGCCCTGTGCCGCCGGCTCCAGCGGGACTAGTCGCGCGACACCCCGCCCGGCTTACACCGAGCGCTCGTGGCGCAGCCGCCCGGGCGTGAGGCCGCAGTGCCGCCGCAGCACCTGCGTCATGTGCTGCTGCGAGGCAAAGCCGCAGTCGGCCGCCACCTCGGCCAGCGGGCGCCGCGTCGTCGTCAGCAGCTGCAGCGCCCGCTGCACCCGCAGGGCCAGCACGCGCTGGTGCGGCGACTGCCCGGTGGCCCGCGTGTAGGCGTGCGCGAAGTGTGTGGTCGACAGGCCGGCCACGGCCGCGAGGTCGCGCACCAGCAGCCGCTCCGACAGGTGGGCGAGCACGAACTCGTCCAGCCGCGCCAGCATGGCGGGCGACAGCGCCGCGGCCGGCTCGCGCTGGCCCTGGTGCCGTGCCACCGCCACCAGCAGCAGCCGCGCCATCGCGTCCAGCGCCATCTCCGACAGCGGCCCCGGCCGCGCCAGCTCGGCGGCCAGCGCCTCGGCCAGGTGGCCGACACGCGGCATGCGCAGATCGAGCAGCGGCGAGGCCCAGGTGCCGGCCGGCAGCAGCGGGTCATCGACCTGCTCGGCCTGGAAGTACAGGTTCACATGGCGGCTCGGGCGCGGCTTGCGCCAGCGCGCCGCCGCCTGCGACGGCGTCAGGTAGACCGTGTGCCGCCCGCCGCTGAAGCCGCGCAGCCGCGCGCCGTCGAGCGCGCCGCTGACCGGCGAGTCGATCAGGTTGACCGACAGCCGCGTCATCGCCAGCCCCGGCACCGCGAGGTCGTAGTGCGGCGACTCGTACAGCGCCACCGCCACGGCGCCCTGCGCCAGGCTGTCGCGGCGGTCGACCTCGCGGCCGCCCGCACCGGCCAGCATGCGCGCGTAGGTGTCGGCCGGATTGCCTGCGGCGTCGTCGCGGCCCGTCACCGGACGCCCCGCACCGCTGGCCGTGACAGAAAGCTGCGCCGCGGGCGCGCCACGGCCGCGTTCCGTGCAAGACGGCGTGCACGCCGCGGCCGCCCAATGGCTGCCACACCCGACCGTCGGCCAGGCACTCCAGCCTGCGCGGCCCCGGGCAGGAAAGACCGATGGCGGCGGATTGGCACGAGCAGTTGGTGTCGACGAGGGCCGCGCTGATGCGCATGGCGCGGGCGCGATTGCGAAACGAGGACTGGGCCGCCGACGCCGTGGGCGCGGTGATGCTGGCGGCCCTGGAGCAGCCGCCGCCCTTTGACGAACCCGGCCGCGTGCGGGCCTGGCTCTTCGGCATGCTGCGCCACAAGCTGGTGGACGTGCTGCGCGACCAGGCCCCGCAACGCCTGCACCACTACGGCCTGAGCCCCGACGACCCCGAGGCCGGCGTGCCGCTGGAGCTGCTGGCCGACCCGGCCCACGGGCCCGAGCACCGCGTGGCCGGCCGCCGCTTCCTGGAAGACCTCGCCGCGGCACTGGAGCAGCTGCCCGCGCTGCACCACCGCGCCTTCCTGCTGCGCGAGGTGCTCGGCGAGGACACCGAGCCGAGCACCGAGTTGCTGGGCATCACGCCCAACCACCTGTCGGTGTGCCTGCACCGCGCGCGGGCGCGGCTGCGGCAGTTGCTGGAGGCCTACGCGGCCTGATGTCGGGGCCTGGGCGGCGGGCGGCCGGGTTTCGGCGGTCGGCGGGGACTTCACGGTGTGGGCGACGGGGGATCGGATCGACGGTTGCCGCTGCCCAGTCGTTGCCGGCGCCCGGTGGTTACACCGCCCCGCCGCGCTGTCATGGCCGTGGCCGGCGTGGCGACTCGACAGGGCGCGCCGGTCGTCGCCCGGTGCCGCAACTCCCCTGTCTGCGACGCACGAGGTGATCCATGACCGACTTCCGTTCGCGCCGCCGCTGGCTGGCGCACTCCGCCGCCGCTGCGGGCGCCTTGCCGCTGGCGGCCGCGCTGCCCGTGTCGACTGCCGCGCAGGCTGCTTCCGAGGGTGGCGCCGCGGCCAACCGGGTGTTCATCAGCAGCAATGCCACGGCCAGCAACGAGGTGCTGGTGTTCGACGACGACGACGGCGCGCTGGCGCTGCGTGCCCGCATCGCCACCGGCGGCCAGGGCACGGGCGGCGGGCTCGGCTCGCAAGGCGCCGTCACCACCACGCGCGACGGCCGCCACCTGCTCGTGGTGAACGCGCTGTCGAACAGCGTGTCGCTGTTCCGGCTCACGCGATTCGGCCCCGTGCTGGCCGACGTGGCCGCCAGCGGCGGCACCACGCCCACCAGCGTGGCCGAGCACCGCGGCCTGGTCTACGTGCTCAACGCCGGCGGCGACGGCAACGTCAGCGGCTTCCGCATCCGCGCGGGCCGGCTGCAGCCGCTGCCCGACGGCCTGCGGCCGCTCTCGGCCGCCGGTGGCACCGCGCCGGGGCAGGTGGGCTTCAGCGACGACGGCGAGGCGCTGATCGTGAGCGAGCGCGCCACGCAGCTGCTGAGCAGCTGGCCCGTGCGGCACGACGGCTCGCTGGGCCGCCGCCTGACGACCCGCTCGCCCGGGCCCACGCCCTTCGGCTTTGCGGTCACGCGGCGCAACCGGCTGATCGTCTCCGAGGCCGCCGGCGGCGCGCCGCTGGCCAGCACCGTGTCCTCGTACCGCTTCGGCGAGGACGACGACGCGCGGCCGCGTGTCGTGACCGCGGCGCTGCCCACCACGCAGACGGCGGCCTGCTGGATCGCCGTCACGCCCGACGGGCGCTTCGCCTACTCGGCCAACGCCGGCAGCAGCAGCGTGAGCGCCATCGCCATCGGCCGCCGCGGCGAGCTGACGCTGCGCCAGGCCGTGGCCGCCAGCACCGGCACCAATGCCGGCGCGCTGGACATGGCCGTCACGCCCTGCGGCACGCGGCTGCACGTGTTTGCGTCGCGTGCGCTGCAGATCGTGAGCTACGGCATCGACGACGACGGCAGCCTGGCCGAGATCGGCCGTGTCGGTGGCCTGATGACCGGAGCCGCGGGCATGGCCGTGGCCTGAGGCCGCGGGCCGCGCGGCTACAGGCCGTGCAGCGCCGCCATCGCGGCGGCGAAGGCCGGGCGGGTGTCGGGGGGTGCCGTGCGCCGCCCGGCCACCCAGGTCTGCACGAAGGGCGTGCCCGGCGCGCCGAACACCAGCGCGTCCAGCCGGTGCGAGGCCGGCACGCCCACCAGCGCGGCGTCCTGCGCGTTCAGCACCAGCAGGTCGGCGCGCGCGCCCACGCGCAGGCCGGCCGCGCCCAGGCCGGCTGCGGCGGTGCCGCCGGCCAGCACACGCTCGAAGAGGCGCGCCGCCGTGCTGGGCTGCGCCGCCGGCGGCACCGCGGCGTCGGCGGCCACGTTGCGGCGCTGCAGCCGCAGGCGCTGGCCGTACTCCAGCCAGCGCAGCTCTTCCAGCGCGCTGCGCGTGACGTGGCTGTCGGTGCCCAGCGACAGCGGCGTGGGGCTGGCCAGCCAGCCGGGCAGGTCGCAGAAGCCGTCGCCCAGGTTGGCCTCGGTGCCGGGGCAGATGACGACGCCGGCGCCGGTGGCCGCCACCGCCGCGATCTCGCCGGGCTCGGTGTGCGTGGCGTGCACCAGCTGCCAGCGGGCGTCTAGCAGGCCCTCGTCGGCCAGCCACTGCACGGGCCGGCGGCCGGTCGCGGCCAGGCAGTCACTCACTTCGGCCGTCTGCTCGGCCACATGCACGTGCACCGGGCCGGCGTCGCCTTGCAGCGCGCGAGCCAGCGCGTGGATGCTGGCCGGCCGCGCCGCGCGCAGCGAGTGCACGGCAACGCCCGCGCCCACGCTCGGCAGCGCCCAGCCGCGCACGGCGTCGCGCAGGCGCAGCACGCGCTCGACGCTGGTGGCAAAGCGGCGCTGGTCCTCGCGCAGCGTGTCGGTGGCGAAGCCGGCATGCTCGTAGAGCACCGGCAGGATCGTCAGACCCATGCCGACCTCGGCCGCGGCCTCGGCCAGCGCGCGGGCCATCGTGGCCTCGTCGGCATACGGGGTGCCGTCCTCGCGGTGGTGCAGGTAGTGGAACTCCACCGTGTGCGACCAGCCCGCGGCCAGCAGCTCCGCGTACAGGTGGCTCGCCACCGCCTGCAGCTGCTCGGGCGTGATGCGCAGCGCCACGCCGTACATGCGGTCGCGCCAGCTCCAGAAGTCGTCGTGCGGGCCGTCGCGCCGTTCGGCCAGGCCGACGAAGGCGCGCTGGAAGGCGTGGCTGTGCGCGTTCACGAGGGCCGGGATCGCCGGCCCCGGCAGCACGGTGGCCTCGGGCGGCGGCAGCGGCACGTGGCTCGTCACCTCGGCCCAGCGGCCGTCGGCGCCCACGCGCAGCAGAACGCCTGTGGCCCAGGCGCCGCGCACCCAGGCCTGCGCGGCCCACAGCAGCGGACCGCTCACGACGGCCGCCAGTCGAGCATCGCCCGCACCAGCGCGGCCAGCAACGGTGTCACGGTGGCGGCCTGCGCGTCGTTCCAGCGCGCAGGCGACTCGTCCATGTAGGCGCGCCAGCACATCTCGAGCTGCACGGCGTGCACGCCGTCGTCGGGCCGGCCGAAGTGGCGTGTGATGTGGCCGCCCTTGAAGCGGCCGTCGACGACGTGGCTGAACGTGGCCTGATCCGCGAACACGCCGGCCAGCCGGTCCCGCAGCACGGGCGCGCAGCTGCGGCCTTCGACCGTGCCGAGGTTCATGTGCGGCAGCGTGCCGTCGAATAGCCAGGGCAGCTCGCTCTTGATGCTGTGGGCGTCGAACAGCACGGCATGGCCGTGGCGGGCCTTGGTCTCGGCCAGCAACCGCGCCAGTGTGTCGTGGTACGGCTGCCAGTAGCGCGCCACGCGGCGGCGGATCTCGGCTTCGTCGGGCGCCTGGCCGTCGCGGTAGATCGGCTCGCCGGTGAAGTGCCGCGTCGGGCACAGCTCGGTGTTGTTGCGGCCCGGGTACATGGGCTGGTTGTCGCTGCCGCGGTTGAGGTCGATGAGGTAGCGGCTGTGGCGTGGCACCAGCAGCGTGGCGCCCAGCCCGGCGGCAAAGGCGTAAAGGCGGTCGAGGTACCAGTCGGTGTCTTCCACCTGCAGCGCACGCTCGGTGTAGCGGTGGCGTTGCTCGGCCGGGATCTGTGTGCCGACATGCGGGAAGCTGATGACGAGCGGCCCCATGGGCCCGGTGCCGATGTGCACGGTGCAGACGTCGTCGTTCATGCGGGCTGGGTTTCGATGCCGGCGCACCACACGCGCTGGCAGGGGTTGTGGCCGAAGCGGTAGGCGATGTCGCGCGGGTGCGCGGCGTCCCAGGCCACGAGGTCGGCGCGCAGGCCTACCGCGAGGCGGCCGCGGTCGGCCAGGCCCAGGGCGCGGGCGGCGTTCACGGTGACGCCGCGCCAGGCCTCTTCGGGCGTCAGGCGGAACAGCGTGCAGGCCATGTTCAGCATCAGCAGCAGGCTGAGCGCGGGCGACGAGCCGGGGCTGTGGTCGGTGGCGATGGCGATCGGCACGCCGGCTTCGCGCAGCGCGGCCACCGGGGGCAGCTTGGTCTCGCGCAGGAAATAGAACGCGCCGGGCAGCAGCATCGCCACCGTGCCGGCGGCGTTCATCGCGGCGATGCCGTCGCCATCGAGGTGTTCCAGGTGGTCGCAGCTGAGGGCGTCGTAACTGGCAGCGAGCGCGGCGCCATGCTGGTTGCTCAGCTGCTCGGCGTGCAGCTTCACCGGCAGGCCCAGTGCGCGGGCGGCATCGAACACGCGCCGCGTCTGCGCGGGCGTGAAGCCAATGGTGTCGCAGAAGGCATCGACGGCGTCCACCAGGCCCTCGGCGTGCTGGCCCGCGAGCCAGCGGCAGGCCTCGTCGATGTAGTCGTCGGCGCGGCCGGCGTACTCGTGCGGCAGCGCGTGCGCGGCCAGCGAGGTGGTGCGCACGGTGATTGGCAGCTCCGTGCCCAGCCGGCGTGCCACGCGCAGGCAGCGCGCCTCGGCGTCTTCGCTCAGGCCGTAGCCTGACTTGACTTCGATCGTCGTCACGCCGTCGCGCATCAGCGCACGGGCGCGGGCGGCGGCCTCGGTGAACAGCTGCGCCTCGGAGGCGGCGCGCGTGGCGGCCACGGTGGACCGGATGCCGCCACCCGCGCGGGCGATCTCTTCGTAACTGGCGCCTTGCAGCCGCTGCTCGAACTCGGCTGCGCGGTCGCCGCCGTAGACGAGGTGCGTGTGGGCGTCGATGAGACCGGGGGTGAGCAGGGCGCCGTGCAAATCGAGCTCGGCGTCGGCTTGCAGCGCGGGCAGGCCGGCATCAGGCCCGAGCCAGGCGATGCGCCCGCCGTCCACCAGCAGCGCGCCGTCGTCGACCAGTCCCCAACCGGTCGGGCCGTCGAAGGTGGCCAGGCGTGCGTGGCGCAGCAGCAAGCGGGTCATGGCTTGTCGCCCTGCAGAGACAACCAGAAGGCATGCCCAGGGTGCGCGGCGTGCAGCGTCCAGGCGCTCCCATCGGGCTCGGCGTCCCAGGCCAGCGTGCCGGCGGCCAGCGGCCATTCGCTGCCGTCGCATCCGAGCAGCGCGGCCTCGTGCGTGTACAGGCCGCGCCAGCGCGCGTGCGGCTGCCAGGCGCGGCCGGGCTCGGCGCGCTGCAGCCGGCTGTGGCCGGCATCGGCGCGCGCCATCAGGTTCAGGTCGTCCGTGGCGTCGCCTGGCAAGCGGCAGCCTGGTGGATCGGCGCCGTCGAAGGCCAGGGGCTCCGAACGCGGCGACAGGTGCACGACCCGGTCCTGCCAGCTGAGCTCCACGCCGGCGCCGGCCAGCACGGTGAAGTGCCGCGCGATGCCGGGGTAGGCGCTGAAGGGGCCGTCACGCTCGATGCGTGCCACGCTCACGCGCAGCAGCCAGTCGGAGCCCGCCGGCCAGGCCAGCAGTTCCTGCGTCGTGCCGCCCCCGTTGCGCCAGGGCTGCGGGCTCACGTCGCCAAGGCGGACGATCCTCATCGGGCCTCCTGCTGCCACAACACGGGGAACAGCGGGTGGTCCATCGGCGCGCCGGCCGGCAGCTCGTCGGCCAGGCCGGGGAACTCGGGGCTCGTCTTCCAGCGCCGCGGTGCGTGGCGCATGTCATCGCCCAGGAAGCGAACGCTGAAGACGCGGCGGCGCCGGTCGGCGTCGACGCCCGCCGTGGCGTGCAGCGTGAGCATGTGGAAGGCCACCACGTCGCCTGGCTCCAGCGCCCAGCCCAGGATGTGGTGCGCGGCGCGGTCGGCCTCGATGTCGGGCAGCTCGGCCAGGCTGCCCTCGGGGAACCAGCGCGCCTCGTGCGTCATGAAGGTGCGCGGCATCAGCCAGGGGCCGCGGTGTGAACCGGCCAGGAACTCCAGCGTCGAATGCCGGCGCACCGGATCGGCCGGGATCCAGAAGCTCACGTTCTGCCGGCCCTCGACGTTGTAGTAGGGCTGGTCCTGGTGCCAGGGCGTGGGCGCGCGCGTGCCGGGCTCCTTGGTGAGCATGTGGTCGTGGTACAGCCGGGAGGTCGTGCTGTTCATCAGCAGGCCGGCGGCTGCAGCCAGCGGGCTGTGCTCGATGAGCGTGCGGTAGTCGGCGTTCTCCTGCCAGCAGCAGAAGTCCTCGATGAAGAAGCCGGGGTCGTCGGGCCGGCTGGCGACGATGGCGCGCGGGCTGGTCGCGGCCAGGTTGGCGTCGATGCCGCGGGCGAGGGTCGCCTGCTCGGTGGCGTCGAGCAGGCCGCGCAGCACGACGGCGCCGTCTCGGGCGAAGTCGGCCACGAGCGCGGGCGTGACGGCGCGGCGGGCGCGTTCGGTCAACGCCGGGCGGCTCATGGTTCGAACTCGCCTTGCAGCGAATAGCGCCGCCCCGGGTGCACGAGCCGTGCGATGGTGATGGGCGCCCGCCTGCTGAAGGTGCGGCGCACCACCACCAGGCAAGGCTCGTCGGTGGCCACGCCCAACAGCCGTGCCTCCTGCGCCGTGGGGCGCGCGGCGTCGACCTGGAACTGCGCCCGCCACAGCGAGGTGCTCTCGAACAGCACGTGCGTCGGCGTGTGCTGCGTGAAGTCGGCTTGCAGGAAGCCGGGCGCCTCGGCGGGGTTGACGTAGCGGTCTTCGCACTGCAGCGGCACGCCGTCTTCGAGGTGCACGATCAGCACGTGGAAGACCTCGGCGCCC
The DNA here is from genome assembly GCA_027483705.1 of Rubrivivax sp. Taxonomy (GTDB): domain Bacteria; phylum Pseudomonadota; class Gammaproteobacteria; order Burkholderiales; family Burkholderiaceae_C; genus Rubrivivax. Next base: position 852 of record JAIXTY010000209.1, on the reverse strand, counting down.
TCGGCCAGCCCCAGTTGCGCGGCCAGCGCGGCGCCGGCGCGCTCGGCACGCTGCAGGTGCACCCGCGCCTCGTGGCGGTGGCCGCGGGCGACGATCTCGTCGTGCACGTCGGAGATGGTGAGCGTGCTGCTCACGCGGTGCAGCGGTGCGGCAAACGTCCCGACGCCTTGCGTGCGCTGCACCAGCCCTTCGGCCTGCAGCTCGCGCAGCGCGCGGTTCACGGTCATGCGGCTCACGCCGAAGGTGGCCACCAGCTCGGCCTCGGAGGGCATGAGCTCGCCCGGCGCCCAGCGGCCGCTGGCCAGGCCGTCCTTCAGGTGCTGCTTGACCTGGGCGTAGGGAGCCAGGCGCGAGGCGGTGGAAACCATGACGGCATCGTATTTGCCTAGGCTTGTCTAGACAACTACAGTGCGGGCAAACCCTGGAGCCCGCGATGACCGACCTCTCCACCGCCCGCCACCTCGAACAGGCCGCGCCCGGCCCGCGCCCGGTGCGCGCCGACCGCGGCAGCCAGATCAGCTGCGTCAACTGGCTCTCGGAGGCGGCCCTGCGCATGCTGCAGAACAACCTCGACCCCGAGGTGGCCGAGAACCCCGACGCGCTGGTGGTCTACGGCGGCATCGGCAAGGCGGCGCGCAACTGGGCCTGCTTTGACGCCATCGTCGACAGCCTCAGGAAGCTGCAACCCGACGAGACCCTGCTCATCCAGAGCGGCAAGCCGGTTGGCGTGTTCCGCACGCACGAAGACGCGCCGCGTGTGCTGCTGGCGAACTCCAATCTGGTCCCGAAGTGGGCCACCTGGGAACACTTCAACGAATTGGAAAAAAAGGGACTGATGATGTACGGCCAGAT
>JAIXTY010000165.1 GCA_027483705.1 Rubrivivax sp. | reverse complement strand
TGCCCCACGGGGATGGCCGGCTGCGTCAGGCCCGAGACGCCGTCCATGCCGTTGGGCAGGCGCTGGCCGTGCCAGTGGATGCTCGTGAGCTCGCCCAGGCGGTTGGTGACGAAGATGCGCACGCGGTCGCCCTCCACCACCTCGATCGTCGGCCCCGGGCTCTGGCCGTTGTAGCCCCACAGGTGGGCCCTGAAGCCGGGCGCCATCTCGCGCACCACGGGCTCGGCCACGAGGTGGAACTCCTTGACGCCGTTGTTCATGCGCCAGGGCAGCGTCCAGCCGTTGAGCGTGACCACGGGGTTGTACGGCCGGCCGGTGCCCGGCACCAGCGGGGGCATGGTGTCGGGGCGGGTCTGCAGCACCGGCTCGGGCAAGGCGGCCATCGCCACGCGGCTGACGGCCGCGGCGCTGGCGGCGGCCGTGATGGCGCCGGCACCGCCGAGAAGTCGACGTCGGGAAACCATGGTGGTTGTCCTCGGGTTCAGTGGGGGTCGGCGCCGGGCGCGCCGGGGGCGGGCATGGCGGCGGCGATGGCGGCCACCGCGTCCAGGCCGGGCGGGCCGATCAGGGCCCGGTCGAGCTCGGCCTGGGCCAGCCAGAAGTCGCGCTGGGCCTCGATGGCGGCCGTCACCGTGGTGATCTGTACCCGCGCGTCGGCCAGCAGCTCGAACACGCCGATCAGCATCCCGTTGTAGCGCAGCAGGTTCTCGTCGCTGATGCGGCGGGCCAGCGGCACACGCTCGTCACGCTGGTGGCGCGCGATGTCCCAGGCGGTGCGGTAGGTGGCATAGGCCTCGCGCACCTCGGAGCGCGCGTCCACGGCCAGCGCCGTGGCGCGCGCCACGGCCTGCCGCCATTGCGCCTCGGCCAGCGCGCGGCGTGCGCCGCCGGCGTCGAACAGCGGGATCCGCAACCCGAGTTCCCAGCCGGTCTGCGTGGGCGCTTCGTTCGACGAGTTGCGCATGACACCCAGCTCCAGGCCGTCGACGAGACGGCCGATGCGTGCGGCCCCCTGCTGGCGCGCGGCCTGCTCGATGGCCAGCCGCGCGCCCTGCACGTCCAGGCGCTGGGCGATGGCCATCTGCTCGACCTGAGGCAGCTCGCGGGGTGCGGCGGGCAACTCGGGCAGGCGATCCGGCAGCCCGAACGCCACCTGCCCGCCCCACAGGCCCAAGAGCCGCGTCAACCGCTCGCGGCTCTGGCGCTCGGCCAGCTCGGCGCGCGCCAGGGCCAGCGCGGCGTCGGCGTAGAACGACTGCTCGCGGGCCAGATGCAGCTTGTTGAAGTTGCCCACCGCGGCCATGCGGCGCGCCAGCTCGGCGCCGGCCTCGGCCGCCTCCATCACCTGGCGTGCGTAGCCGTGGGACTGTCGGGCGGCGACGGCCTGCACCCAGGCCTGGCGCGTGTCGGCGGCCAGCTGCAGCACCCGCGTGGCGGCCAGCCCCTGCGCGCGGGCGAAGCGCCGCGACTCGACCTCGCGGATCAGCGGCCGTGCGAGCAGCCGGCCGATGTCGAGGTGCAGGCTGCGCTCGATCTCGACCTCGTCGCCGCGCTTGGTGCGCGCAAAGCCGAACCCGGGGTTCGGCCACGCCAGGGCCTGCACGCGCTCGGCATCGGCGATGCCCAGCTCCTCGAAGGCGGCCTGCAGGTGGCGGTTGTTCAGCAGCGCCACCTCGACGGCGCTGTCCATCGACAGCGGCTGCGCCAGCAGCCGGGCCACCCGCTCGTCGAGCGCCAGGCGTGCGGCTTCGTCGCGGGCCCACACGGGGTCATGAGCGCCCAGGGCCCGGGTCGCCTGTCGGACGGCCTCGAAGCCGCTGTCGGGCGCGAGGCTAGTGCAGCCCGCCAGCCACAGCGTGGCCAGCGCCGCGGCGGCGCGCAGGCCGCGGTGCTCAGGGGCGGCCATGGCGGTGCTCCGGGTTGCTGGCCGGCCTGGCGGGCCGGGCGGACATCGACGCGGCCGGCTCCGGGGCCTGGGCTTCGCGCAGGTAGGTCTTCCAGCCGCCGATGCGGGCGACGGTGTCGTTGGCCTCGCGCCAGCCGCCGGCCTCGGGCGTCAGGGCAGGTCTATAGCGGCGCAGGCCCGCGGGGGCCGACGCGGCCGGCACGGCGGCCTGCGGGTCCAGGGGATGGGCCACGACGGGCCGCGCGGGCGGCTGGCTCCCGGCAGCAGCCGGCCAGAGCGCCAGCGCCAGCATCGCCGGCAGCCGGGCAAGGGATCTCAACATGACGGAACCTCGACGAGTGTCTCGAAGAGCCGCGGCGCCCCGGTGCCGGTGCACGCAGGGCCGGCGGCCGCCCACGAGCCGTGCTCAGACGGCTCAGGCGCCGGTGTGCTGTCGAGGGGGTCGTTCGAGCCGCTGCGCCGAGCCGGCGGGCGGTTTGTCGGCGGCCTGCACCGACGTCGGCGTGGCGGCTTCCACGCCCGGCACCACCGGCAGCGTCGGCGCTGGCGCCGCCGTCATGCAGCACGCGGCACAGAAGGCACACACGGTGGTGGCGACGCCCGGGCTTTCGTCGACGGCCGCGTGGTCCGCCAGCGTGTCATCGTGATGCGCGGCATGACCGTCGCCGTGCTGGTGATGCCCGGCCTGCGCGGCCGTGGTCGCCATCGGCCCGGCCTCGTGGCAGGCGAGCCCGCGCACCGACGCCAGCCCCTGCAGCGGCAGGGCCAGCATCACGAGCCAGAGCACAAGCAGACGGGCGATCGACATGACCCGAGGACTCTAGCCGATCGGCCCCGGGGCGCCCGGCCGCGGGGCCGCGAGAATCGGCGGCTCCTGCAACTGCTGCCTGCCTGCCGTGACCCTGTCTGCCCTCACCTTCCGCTGGCATCGCTGGCTCGGCTGGCTGGTGGGGCTGCAGGTCGTCGTGTGGGTGGTGGGCGGCGCGGTGTTTTCGATCTTGCCGTTCCAGGCCTGGGTCAAGGGCGGCGACGCCGTCGCCACGCCAGCGCTGGCCCTGCCAGCCGACTGGGCCGTTCGCACCGCGCCCGCCCTGCAGGCCGCCGCCGCCGAGGGCGCCGTGCTGTCGCTGGCGGCCGTGGCCACACCGCAGGGCGCCGCCCTGAAGCTGCAGTTGCAGGGCCGTGCGGAACCTCTGCTGCTGCCGGCCGACGGCAGCGCGTGGCGGCCGCCCGACGAGGCCGCGGTGCGGGCGTTCGCGCAGGGATTCCTGCGGCCGCCGCGGCAGGTGGTCGCGATCGAGCGCATTGACGAAGTGCCTCGGCGCCTGCTCATCGTCAGCGAAACCGGTGGCCGCCGCGACGTCTGGCGCGCCACGACCGACGACGGACTCGGCACGCGTCTGTACTTCCGCGGCAGCACGGGCGAATACCTGGGCGCCCGCACCGAGGCCTGGGTCTGGTACGACTTCTTCTGGCGCCTGCACATCATGGACTACGACGGCGGCGACGACTTCAACGGCCTGCTGCTGCGCGTGGCAGCCGTGCTGGCGCT
>JAIXTY010000272.1 GCA_027483705.1 Rubrivivax sp. | reverse complement strand
GCCGCGCGCGCAGCGCGCTTCGTGAACTGACTCGCCGCAACTGTCCGAGCGCAGCGGGCAAAGCCCGCGTAGCGAGTTTTGCGGCGGGCCATGAACACGAGCAGCGCAGGGCAGTCGGCCCAACGGGCCGACCGCTTCAATTCACGCCACAGCCCCCGCCCGCACAGCCCTTTGCCGTGCAGGATCGCATGTGCGTGTTCACGCGATTCGAGTTCCACCGCGGCGTCCGGGCCTCGGCCTACCTCAGCCTCACCCAGCGCAGCTCGATCGAGTCGTTCGGCCACATCACGGCCTGCACCTTCTTGCCCATCGCCCAGCTGATCGTGCGGCGATACAGCGGGATGTAGGGCAGGTCGTCGGCCACCAGGCGCAGCACGGTGGCCACCATGGCGCGGCGGCGCGTCAGGTCGGGCTCGGTGCGCATGGCGTCGATCAGCGCGTCGACCTTGGGGTTGCTGTAGCGGCCGGCGTTGAAGGTGCCCAGGCCCGACTTGTCGTGCGTGCGGAACAGGCCGTTCAGCGAGTTCCAGGCGTCGGGCGTGGCCGTCCAGCCGTACTCGATGAAGCTGGCCGTGGCCTGCGTGAGCTTGGGGAAGAAAGTTCCACTCGGGCTGGCGCGCAGGTTGGTGCGGATGCCCACCTGCGTGAGCATCGCGGCCATCGCCTGGCAGACGTTCTCGCGCCAGGCCACGTTGACGCAGTCCAGCGTCACCGTGAAGCCGTTCGGGTAGCCGGCCTCGCCCAGCAGCTGGCGCGCGCGGGCGGGGTCGTAGGGCAGCCGCCGGTCCAGATCGGCCGGCGAGCCGTCGACCAGCGGGCTCAGCAGCGCGCCCGTGGGCTGGCCCTGGCCGCGCAGCACCTTGTCGATGATCAGCGGCATGTTCAGCGCGTGGTACACGGCCTTGCGCACGCGCAGGTCCTGGAACGGGTTGCGGCCCTTGACGTCGCTGTCCGCGAGCTCGGGGCGCGCGAGGTCGAAGGTCAGGTACTGCTGGCCGATGTCGGCGGTCTGCGTGAGCGTCAGCCGCGCGTCGGACTTCAGGCGCGCGATGTCCTGGTAGGGCGGGTCGAGCACCACGTCGACCTCGCCCGAGGCCAGCGCCGCCAGCCGCGTGGCGTCGGACTTCACGGTGACGAAGCTCACCGCGCCCAGGTTGCCGCTGCGGCGGTCGCTCCAGCCCCACCAGGCGGGGTGGCGCTCGAGCTGCGTGCGCACGTCGGGCTCGTAGCGCACCAGCCGCACGGGCCCGGTGCCGTTGGCGTGGCGCACGGCGTGGGTTTCCTGCTTGCCGTTGAAGTCCTGTGCGCGCTGCACGCCGTGGCGCTCGGCCCAGGCGCGGCTCATCATCGCCACGTAGTGCAGCTTCTCCGGCAGCACGGCGTCGGGCGCCTCGAGCACGATGTCCACCGTGAGCGCGTCGACCTTGCGCGCGCCCGTCACGCCCTTGAGCTGGAACGAGCGCTGCGACGGCGGCGCCAGCGCGCGCTCGATCGAGAACACCACGTCGTCGGCGCTGAACGGCGTGCCGTCGTGGAACTGCACACCCGGCCGCAGCCGGAAGCGCCACACCGTGGGCTGCACGGCCTGCCACGACAGCGCCAGCGCCGGCTCGGGCCGGAAGCGTTCGTCACGGCCGACCAGCGACTCGTAGATCTGGTGCACCACGCGCGTGTGGTACAGCAGTGCGATGGCGTGCGGGTCCATCGTCTGCGGGTCGAAGGCCGAGGCGATGCGCAGCGGCGTCGACGGGGGCGGGGCGGGCGACTGGGCCTGGACGGCCGGCATGGCACTCAGGACGAGCGTCAGGCCGCCGGCCAGCAGCCGGGCGATGCGGAGCAGGGCGGGCAGGGCGTTCACGGTGCCGCCATTGTGTCCAGCCGAGGCGACGCCAATCGGGGTCACCGCCCCTGACAAACCATGACGGGATTGCCCCTTAGGCACTTTCCCGGGCACGTTCCCGGGTGACGCGGGGCGCTCAGCGCGCGGCGCGGGCGCGCAGGCAGGCGGCGAGGAAGTCGCGCAGGATGGGCCCGTCGTCCAGCGTGTGCGGGTGCTCGGGGCCGTGGAACTCGGGGTGCCACTGCACACCGGCCACGAAGGGGCCGCCTTCGGTGCGGCGGATGGCCTCGATCATGCCGTCGTCGGGGCAGCGCGCCTCGACCACGAAGCCCGGCGCCAGTTGCTTGATGCCCTGGTGGTGGATGCTGTTGGTGGTGGCCCGCGCCACGCCCGGGTACAGGCCCGCCAGATGCGTGCCGGGCGTGAACTCGATGTCGTGGAAGTGGCGCTCGTAGCGGCCGGCGATGCGGTGGTCCACCGCCTCGGGCTGCTGCGTCGGGATGTCCTGCCACAGGCTGCCGCCGAAGGCCACGTTCAGCAGCTGCAGCCCGCGGCAGATGCCGAACACCGGCTTGCCGGCAGCCACGAACGCGCGCACCAGCTCCATCTCGTAGCGGTCGCGCACGGGGTCGCCGGCCCACTCGGGGTGCAGCGGGTCCTCGCCGTAGTGCGCGGGCGCGACGTCGTTGCCACCCTGCAGCACCAGGCCGTCCAGCGCCTGGGCGTAGTGTCCGAGGTCGATGTCGCTGCGCACGACGATGCTGCCGCTGCTGACGGCCGGGATCATCACCGCCACCGCGCCGCCCGAGAGCACCCAGTGCGCCACGCTCTGCTCCAGGTAATGCAGGGTCTTGGTCCACACGCCGGGCAGTTCGACGCCGGCCGAGCCGGGGGTGTAGATGCGGGCCGACAGGCCGATCAGCAGGGGGCGGGTGTCCATGGGCAGCGGGGTTCGGGTTCAGTCGTCACCGGCATCGGGCGGTTCTTCGTCCTTGGCCTTCTGCACGCGGCGCGCCAGGCGCTCGGCCAGCGGGGCCAGGTCGCCGGCCAGTGCGTCGGTGGCATCGGGCGCACCCCACAGCGTGGCCGGCATCGGCAGCGTGCTCATGTAGGGCGCGCGGCTCCAGCGGTCGACGCTGCGCCAGGTGCTGGTGACGGCCACCGCGGTGCCCGCGAGCGCGGCCGCGCTGACGAAGGTGGCCAGGGCGCGCCGCGCCTGCGGCAGCACCAGGGCCAGGTGGCGGAACACCAGCCAGGTGCCGATGGCCAGCTGCAGCGGCGTCACCAGGCGCCACAGCAGCGGCAGGTCCAGCGCCGCGGCCAGCGGCGGCACGACGAAGTCGATGGCCTCGACGGCCAGCACCCAGGGCAGTGCCAGGCGCAGGTGCAGGCCGAACTCGAAGCGGTGCTGGAACAGCTTGCTCGCCGTGGCCCAGGCCCCGGCCCACACGGCCAGCACCATCGGCAGGCCGCCCACGACCGGCAGCCAGTCCATCACCTCGGCACCGGGGTCGAGCGACAGCCAGTGGTTCAGCAGCGCCAGCACCGCCAGCGCCGTGGCCGTGGCCAGCATCGGCACCACGGCGCGGCGTCCGTCGGCGGGCAGCGGCTGTTCGGCCGGCAGCGTCTCGTCGGGGGTGCGCAGGCGCAGCGTCAGGCCGCCGATCTGCCAGGTGGTACCACCGGGCGACACCGGCACGCGGCTGCCGCGGGCGTGCACCTGGCGGCCCACGCGCACGCCGTTGGCGGTGTCGCCCACATCGAGCGTCAGCCGGCCGTCGTCGCCGGCCTGCAGCGTGGCATGCAGCGGGGCCACGTGCGGGTCGTCGAGCACCACGTCGGCGGCCAGCGAGCGCCCCAGCGTCACGGGCCACTGCCGCACGTCGAGCGTCTGCGCGACGCGGCCGTCGCGGCCGATGACCTCCAGCAGCGCCAGGCGCGTCGGCACGCCGGCCCCGCTCACCGCGCCGCCTCCGGGCCGCTGCGGCCGAAGCCGGCCAGGTAGTGGCGCAGCAGCCGCTCGGCGCCGGCCACGCTGACGCCCCGCGCATCGAGCCGGCCCTGCACACCCACGGTGCGGCCGTCGAGCGAGGCCACCAGCACCATCAGGTCGTGCAGGCCCTCGAGCTTCTTGTAGGCGCTCAGGCACACCACGGCGCGCAGCGGCAGCGGCGCCTCGGCCTTGGGCGTGCGGTCGGCGGCACCGGGTGGCAGCACGGTGCGCTCGCTGCACTGCGCGGCGGTGCGCAGGCGGTTGTCGTTGCCGACGAACTCGTTGCCGAAGCTGGCCGAGTGCCGCTCGGCAAAGCGCCAGGCGCCGATGCGGCTGCCGTCGTAGGCCTCGTGGCGCACGGTGATGTAGCCGGTGAGCAGCGGCCCGGCCACGAAGATGCGGCTGTCCATCTCGCAGTCGCTGCGCTCGAACTGCAGCCCGCGCGACTGCGCCGGCGAGCTGCGCCCCCAGCAGCGCATCCACGTCTCCTGCGGCACCGGGATGCGGTAGAGCGGGTGGCCGGCGCTGCGCCAGGGCTGCGCGACGAAGGCCGAGACCAGCCGCGCCTCGTGCTCGCGCAGCTGCCGCGCGACCTCGGCCCAGGCCGGCGTGACGATGGGCGCGGCGCCGCGCCCGCGGGCGATGAGCGCGCGCACCGGGTCGGCCGGCACCAGAAAGCTCACCTGCTCGCCGTCGCGCCGCGCCGCGACATTGACGCCGACCAGGCGCCCGCTGTCATCGAGCGCCGGGCCGCCGCTCATGCCGGCCGACAGGCTGCCGCCGAAGAACAGCGTCGGCAGGAAGCTGCGCTCCACCGGGCCGTTGTAGTTGCCCTCGGCCACGGCGAAGCCCACGTCCAGCGGGTTGCCCATGCTGAGGATGCGGGCGCCGCGGGGCAGCGGGTCGTCGGCGGGGCGGATGGGCACGGCGCCGCGGCCGGCCAGCGGCGCGGGGTCCACGGGTTTGAGCAGCGCGAGGTCGTGCACCACGTCGAAGGCCAGCAGCTGCAGCGCGCCCTGGCGGCCGTCGACCGTGGCGTAGACCAGCCGGTGCTGCGAGGGCCGCAGCGCGTACTGGCTCACGACGTGGTAGTTGGTGACCAGGTGCCCGGCCTCGTCGACCAGGAAGCCCGAGCCGACGGAGCTCTGGCTGTCCTGTGTCTTCAGCAGCGTGCGCACCTGCAGCAGCTGCGGGCGGATGCGCTCGTAGATGCGCTGACCGGCGCCGGTGGGCGCGGCGGCCTCGCCGGCGGGCGCTGCACCCGAGGGGGCCGAGGCGGCCGAAGCCGCCGGCGGCGGTGCCGGCGGTCGGGGCTGCGCGGTCGCGGCGGCGGCCGCCAGGCCCAGCGCGGCTGCCAGGGCCGCCAGCCGGCGGGCCGGGGCGCGCGGAATCAGGAGCATGCAGGCATCTTAGCCGCGCAGGGCCCTGCCCTGCGGTGCGCTGGCGCTCAGGCCCGCATCAGCGTGCTCTTGCCGAACAGGCTCTCGATCAGGTCGACGGCCAGCTCGGCGGTCTTGTTGCGGATGTCCAGCGCCGGGTTCAGCTCCATCACGTCCAGGCTGGC
>JAIXTY010000047.1 GCA_027483705.1 Rubrivivax sp. | reverse complement strand
GTTATGAAGAAGGCAAGCGCATGGACGACCACCAGCTGCGCGGCCAGACCTACCGCGTGCTGCAGGCCAAGGACGGCGCGCTCGTCGAGAAGGAAGTGCCGATGCTCAACGCGCTGAACGAGGTGCTGCGCGACGACTACATCAAGGAGAGCGTCGCCGGCGTCGAGCCCTGGAACAAGGTCATCGAGAAGGCCGGCATCCCCTTCCGCCTGAAGACGCCGCACAAGGCCTTCCACCGCAACATCGGCGCGCTGGCCGGCGTGAAGGTGTCGCCCGAGGGCCAGGTGGTGAGCGCAGCCGAATGGGCCGCGCGCCAGGACGAGTGGCTGCCCAGCGCCACCGACCGCGCCTTCGTGCAGGGCCTGATGGGCCGCGTGGTGGAGCCCGGCAAGTTCGCGAACTGGATCGCGCCGCCGGTGATGGGCATCAACCGCCAGCCGGTCGATTTCGAGTACATCCGCTTCGCGTAATCTCGGCCCCGGCCGCAGCGAGAGAGGGGGGGCCGCGTGGCCCCCTTTGCACAAGGAGAACATGGCGATGGACATGGCCGTCACTGTCATCAAGCAGCACCTGATCGACCCCGAGATCTGCATCCGCTGCAACACCTGCGAAACGATGTGCCCCGTGGGCGCGATCTCGCACGACTCGCGCAACTACGTCGTCGACGCCAGCAAGTGCAACTGGTGCAACGACTGCATCTCGCCCTGCCCCACCGGCAGCATCGACAACTACCGCCGCATGCCCGCCGTGCGTGCCTACACGCTGGAAGAGCAACTGGGCTGGGACTCGCTGCCGGCCGAACTGCCGCCCGAGGAACTGCAGTCGCTGGCGGGCGCCGAGGCAGCGGCCCCCGGGGCCCCGCCCGTGGCCTCCGCGCCGGCGACCGATGAGCAGCCTGCCTTCGTGGCCGCCTCCTACGGCTCGACCCTGCCACCTTGGAGCGCTGCGCACGCGTACACCAACCTGTACGGCCCCAAGGCCACGCAGAAGACCATCACCGCCACCGTGGTGGGCAACCACCGCGTCACCGAGGTGGGCGCACACGGCCACCCCGACTACGACACCCATCACGTCGTGCTCGACTTCGGCGCGATGCCGTTCCCGGTGCTGGAGGGCCAGAGCATCGGCATCGTGCCCCCGGGCACCGACGCGAACGGCCGCCCGCACCACGCACGCCAGTACAGCATCGCCAGCCCGCGCAACGGCGAGCGCCCGGGCTACAACAACCTCAGCCTCACCGTGAAGCGCGTGCTCGAAGACCACGACGGCAAGCCCGTGCGCGGCGTGGCCAGCAACTTCGTGTGCGACCTGAAGGTGGGCGACTCGGTGCAGGTGATCGGCCCGTTCGGCACCAGCTTCCTGATGCCCAACCACCCGAAGAGCCATGTCGTGATGATCTGCACCGGCACCGGCAGCGCGCCGATGCGGGCGATGACCGAGTGGCGGCGGCGGCTCAGACTGTCCGGCAAGTTCGAGGGCGGCAAGCTGATGCTGTTCTTCGGCGCGCGCACGAAGGAGGAGCTGCCCTACTTCGGCCCGCTGCAGAGCCTGCCGAAAGACTTCATCGACATCAACCTGGCCTTCAGCCGCACGCCGGGCCAGCCCAAGGTGTATGTGCAGGACCTGATGCGCCAGCGCGCCGCCGACCTGGCGCCGCTGCTGGCCGACCCTGATGCGTACTTCTACGTCTGCGGCCTGAAGTCGATGGAGGAAGGCGTGGTGCTGGCGCTGGCCGACATCGCCCGCGGCGCCGGCCTGGACTGGGACCTCGTCGGCTCGTCGATGAAGACCCACGGCCGGCTGCATCTGGAGACCTACTGATGGCCAGCGTGCGCATCGACACCCGCGCCCCGGGTGTGGCCCAGGTGACGATGGCGCGGCCAGCCGTCTTCAACGCCTTCGACGAAGCGATGATCGGCGAGCTCGACGCGGCCTTCGCGCAGCTCGAGGCCGACCCTGCCGTGCGCGTGATCGTGCTCGCTGGCGAAGGCAAACACTTCAGTGCCGGGGCTGATCTGCAGTGGATGCAGCGCGCCAGCGAAGCCAGCCTCGAATGGAACGTGGCCGACGCCCGCCGCTTCGCCGGCATGCTGGCGCGCATCGAGCGCTGCGCCAAACCCACGGTGGCGCGTGTGCAGGGCGCGGCCCTGGGCGGCGGCGTGGGCCTGACCTGCGCCTGCGACATCGCCATCGCAGCTGACAACGCCAGCTTCTCGGTGAGCGAGGCGAAGTTCGGCATCCTGCCCAGCGTCATCGGCCCCTACGTCACCAACGCGGTGGGCAAGCGGCAGGCGCGGCGGCTCGCGCTCACCACCGAGCGCATCGGCGCGGCCGAGGCGCTCTCGCTGGGCCTGGTGACGCGCGTCGTCGCGGCCGAAGCCCTGGATGCGGCGGTGGACGAGGCCGTGGCGCTGCTGCTGGCCGGCGGGCCGGATGCCCAGCGCGAGATCAAGACGCTGTTCTCGCAACTGCACGAAGGGCCGGTGACGGACGCCGTCGTCGAGCTCACCGCCCAGACCATCGCGCGGGTGCGGGGCACCGACGAAGCCCGCGAAGGCTTCGCCGCCTTCCTGGCCAAGCGCCCACCCGCCTGGAACACCCCCGCCGCATGAAGCCGCAAGACACCCCCATCGCCGTCGTCGGCGCTGGCATCATGGGCGCCGGCATCGCCCAGGTGGCCGCGCAGGCCGGCCACGCCGTGCGCCTGTTCGACGCCCGCGACGGCGCCGCCGCCGACGCCAAGGCGCGGCTGGCCACCACGCTGCAGGGTCTGGTCGCCAAGGGCCGGCTCACGGCCGACGCGGCGGATGCCACGCTGGCGCGCATCGAGCCCGTGGGCCAGCTGTCGGCGCTGGCCGGCTCGGCCGTGGTGGTGGAAGCCATCGTCGAGGACCTCGCCGCCAAGCGCAGCCTGTTCCGCGAGCTCGAGGCGCTGCTGCCCGAGGGCGCCATCCTCGCCACCAACACCTCGTCGATCAGCGTCACCGCCATCGCCAATGGGCTGCAGCACCCGGGCCGGCTCATCGGCATGCACTTCTTCAACCCCGTGCCGCTGATGAAGCTGGTGGAGGTGGTGTCGGGCCTGCAGACCGAGCCGGCCGTGGCCGCGAGCATCTTCGAACTCAGCAAGACCTGGGGCAAGGTGCCCGTGCACGCGAAGAGCACGCCCGGCTTCATCGTCAACCGCATCGCGCGGCCCTACTACGCTGAGGCGCTGGCGCTGCTGCTGGAGCAGGCGACCGAGCCCGCGGTGATCGACGCCTGCCTGCGCGGCGCGGGCTTCCGCATGGGGCCCTGCGAGCTGATGGACCTGATCGGCCACGACACCAACCTGGCGGTCACGAAGTCGGTCTACGAGGCCAACTTCTTCGACAAGCGATTCGGGCCCAGCCTCGTGCAGGCCGAGATGGTGGCCGGCGGCCTGCTGGGGCGCAAGAGCGGGCGCGGCTTCTACGCCTACCCCGCCGGTGCACCCGCCCTGCCCGCCCCTGACCCCGCCATGGCCCACGCGGCCGTGCAGGCAGCGCGCGAGGTCACGGTGCATGGCAGCGGCGCGCTGGCCGAGTGGCTGGCCGAACGCGCCACGGCCGCGCTGGCGCCGCAGGGCTTCGGGCCGGCGCGGCTGCTTACGAGCGCCTGGACAGGCCTCGAAGTCGACGGCGTCCGCCTCATGCTCACCAGCGGTCTGACCGCCGCCGAGTGGGTGGCCCAGAGCGGCATCACCGACGTCGCCGTGTTCGACCGCCCCGTGCACACCGAACCCGGCACGCTGGCCTATGCCGTGGCGCCAGCCGCCAGCGCCGCGTGGCAGGCCCAGGCGGCAGGATGGCTGCAGGCCCTGGGCTTTGCGCCGCAGCGCGTGGCCGACACACCGGGCCTCGTGGTCGCGCGCACGTTGGCGATGCTGGTGAACGAGGCGGCCGACGCCGTGCTGCAGGGCGTTTGCGACGAGGCCGGCGCCGATGCGGCCATGAAGCTGGGCGTCAACTACCCCGCCGGCCCGTTCGAATGGCTCGCACGCTGGAGCGCCAGCGAGGTGGTGGCGCTGCTGCAGGCGCTGGACGGCTGCTACCGCGGCGAGCGCTACCGCGTGAGCCCGTGGCTGCAGCGCTGCGCCCGCGCCGAACGCACGGCGGCGGCGCCGCAGAATCGCGCCCCATGAAGTTCGCCGAGTTCATTCCGGGGTTGGTCATCGAGGCCGGCCCGGCCACGCTGAGTGCCGACGAGATCGTCGCCTTCGCGCGGCAGTACGACCCGCAGTGGTTCCACGTCGATGTCGAGCGCGCCAATGCCGGCCGCCATGGCGGGCTCATCGCCAGCGGCTGGCAGACCTGCGGCCTGGCCATGCGCCTCGCGGTGGACACGGCGCTGGTGGGCAGCGAGTCGTTCGCGTCGCCGGGCCTGGCCAGCCTGCGCTGGCTGCACCCGGTGCGCCCCGGCGACGAACTGCGCCTGAGGGCCACGGTGCTGGAGACGCGCCGCTCCAGGAGCCAGGCCGGCCTCGGCATCCTGCGGTGGCGCTGGCAGCTGTTCAACCAGCACGGCACCGAGGTGCTCGACCTGGAGGCCACGAGCCTGTTCGATTTGAAGGACTCCCCATGACCCACGCATTCGTCTGCGACGCCCAGCGCACCCCGTTCGGCCGTTATGGCGGCGCGCTCAGCAGCGTGCGCACCGACGACCTGGCGGCCGTGCCGCTGCGGGCCCTGCTCGCACGCCACCCCGAGCTGGACCCGGCCGCCATCGACGAGGTGCTCTACGGCTGCGCCAACCAGGCCGGCGAGGACAACCGCAACGTCGCCCGCATGGCCGCGCTGCTGGCCGGCCTGCCGGTGAGCGTGCCCGGCGCCACGATCAACCGCCTGTGCGGCAGCGGCCTGGACGCCGTGGGCACCGCCGCACGCGCCATCCGCGCGGGCGAGGCGCAGCTGGTGGTGGCCGGCGGCGTGGAGAGCATGAGCCGCGAGCCCTTCGTGATGCCCAAGGCCACGAGCGCCTTCACGCGCGACAACGCGGTCTACGACACCACCATCGGCTGGCGCTTCGTCAACCCGGCGATGAAGGCCGCGCACGGCGTGGACTCGATGCCCGAGACGGCCGAGAACGTGGCGGTGCAGTTCGGCATCGAACGCGCGGCGCAGGACCGCTTTGCGCTGGCCAGCCAGAGCAAGGCCGTGGCGGCGCAGCAGCGTGGCTTCTTCGATGCCGAGATCTGCCCGGTGACGATCCCGCAGAAGAAAGGCGACGCGGTCGTCGTCAGCCGCGACGAGCACCCGCGCGAGACCAGCCTGGAGTCGCTCGCGCGGCTCAAGGGCGTGGTGCGCCCCGACGGCAGCGTGACGGCCGGCAACGCCAGCGGCGTGAACGACGGCAGCGCCGCCATGCTGCTGGCCAGCGAGGCCGCGGCGCGGCGCTTCGGCCTCGTGCCGCGGGCGCGTGTGGTGGCGATGGCCACCGTGGGGGTCGAGCCGCGCATCATGGGCATCGGCCCGCTGCCGGCCACGCAGAAGGTGCTGGCGCTGGCGGGCCTGCAGCTCTCGCAGATCGACGTCATCGAGCTCAACGAGGCCTTCGCCGCGCAGGGCCTGGCCGTCACGCGCGGCCTGGGCCTGGCCGACGACGACGCCCGCGTCAACCCCAACGGCGGCGCCATCGCGCTGGGCCACCCGCTGGGCGCCAGCGGCGCGCGGCTGGTGGCCACGGCCGTGAACCAGCTGCACGCCACGGGCGGGCGCTACGCGGTGTGCACCATGTGCATCGGTGTGGGCCAGGGCATCGCGGTGGTGCTGGAACGTGTCTGATCCTGGCCCCGAGATCGTGCTGGTGGCCGCCGTCGCGGCCAACGGCGTGATCGGCCGCGACAACGGCCTCGTGTTCCGCCACCCGGCCGACGCGAAGCACTTCCGCGACACCACGATGGGCGCGCCGGTGATCATGGGCCGCAGGACCTGGGAGTCGCTGCCGCCGAAGTTCAGGCCGCTGCCGGGGCGGCGCAACCTCGTCGTCACGCGACAGCCGGGCTACGGGGCCGAGGGCGCCGAGACGGCGGCCAGCCTCGATGCCGCGCTGGCGCTCGCAGGCGCCGCGCCCACGGTCTTCGTCATCGGCGGTGGCGAGCTCTACGCGCAGGCCCTGCCGCGGGCGCAGCGGCTGGAGATCACCGAGGTGCAGGCCGCGCTGCCGGGCGACGTGCACTTCCCGCCCATCGATCCGGCGCAGTGGCTCGCGGTACAACGTCGGCTGCCCGACCTGGCGGAACCCGCCACGCCGGCCTTCGCCTTCGTCACCTACCGCCGCCGATGAAACTCGCCACCTGGAACGTCAACTCGCTGGCCGTGCGCCTGCCGCAGCTGCTGGACTGGCTCGCCGCCAACCCGGTTGACGCGCTGGTGCTGCAGGAGACCAAGCTCACCGACGACAAGTTCCCGGCCGCCGAGATCCAAGTCGCCGGCTACGACGTGGCCTTCCACGGCCAGAAGACCTACAACGGCGTGGCCCTGCTCAGCCGCGGAGGCGTGGCGCTCGATGTCGTGAAGAACATCCCTGGCTTTGCCGACGAGCAGGCGCGGGTCATCACGGGCACCGTGGCCGGCGTGCGCGGGTCCGTCCGAGTGGTGGGCGGCTACTTCCCCAACGGCCAGGCGCCCGACAGCGACAAGTTCGTCTACAAGATGGCCTGGCTCGACGCGCTGCGCGGCTTCGTGCAGGCCGAGCTGGCGGCCCACCCAAAGCTCGTGCTGATGGGCGACTTCAACATCGCCCCCGAAGACCGCGATGCGCACGACCCGGTGGCGCTGGCCGGCACCATCCACCTCACGCCCGAGGAGCGCGCGCACTTCCAGGGTCTGCTGGGCCTGGGCCTCGTCGACGCCTTCCGGCTGTTCGAGCAGCCGCCGAAGTCGTATTCGTGGTGGGACTACCGCATGCTCGCGTTCCGCAAGAACCAGGGCCTGCGCATCGACCACATCCTCGTCAGCGAGGCGCTGCGTCCCGCGGTGAAGGCCTGCGTCATCGACCGGCTGCCGCGCAAGAACGAGCGCCCAAGCGACCACGCCCCGGTGATCGTGGAAATCGCCACTTGACCGCGGCGCGCCGGGGTCGCGGCACGCGGAGCCGGCCCGGATCCGGGTCCCCCGGTCCGGGACGAGCCCCTTTGGGGGGTGGCGAGGACGCGAAGCGCCGCAGCCTGGGGGCCGTCAATCCGGGAGGCCGAGTTCCTGGATCTTGCGCGTGATGGTGTTGCGACCGATGCCCAAGCGCTGGGCGGCCTCGATGCGGCGGCCACGCGTGATCTCGAGCGCGGTCTGGATGAGGCTGGCCTCGAACTGCTGCGAGAGCTGCTCCCAGACCCCGGGCTCGTGGGCCTCGAGGCGGCGGCGCGCGTCACGGCGCAGCTCGGCCAGCCAGGCCGGCACCACGGCCGGGGCGGGTGCCACGGGCAGCGGGATCGTGGTGCCTTCCGAGGACACGAACGCCGCGTCCGGCGCCACGGGCGCGGCCGCGCCCGGAGCAGCGGCCGGCACGCCCAGCGGCGGCGGCGCGGGCACGACACCATCGAGGATCTCCGGCGGCAGGTCCTTCAGCTCCACCACCTGGGCCGGCGCCATCACCGTGAGCCAGTGGCACAGGTTCTCGAGCTGGCGCACGTTGCCCGGGAAATCGAAGGCCGCGATGCGCGCCAGCGCCTCGTCGGTGATGCGCTTGGCATCGACGCCGAGCTCGCGCGCGCTCTTGGCCAGGAAGGTGCGCGTCAGCATCGGGATGTCCTCGCGCCGCTCGCGCAGCGCCGGCAGCCGCAGCCGGATGACGTTGAGGCGGTGGAACAGGTCTTCGCGGAACACGCCCTGGCGCACGCGCTCTTCCAGGTTCTGATGCGTGGCGGCGATCACGCGCACGTTGCTCTTCAGCGGCTGGTGGCCACCGACGCGGTAGAACTGCCCGTCGCTGAGCACGCGCAAGAGGCGTGTCTGCAGGTCGAACGGCATGTCGCCGATCTCGTCGAGGAACAGCGTGCCGCCGTCGGCCTGCTCGAAGCGGCCGCGCCGCGTGGCCTGCGCGCCGGTGAAGGCGCCACGCTCATGGCCGAAGAGCTCGCTTTCCAGCAGGTCCTTCGGGATGGCGGCCGTGTTGATGGCGACGAACGGGCCCTTGCTGC
>JAIXTY010000243.1 GCA_027483705.1 Rubrivivax sp. | reverse complement strand
CTCATGCAAGCGTTCAAGCACCCCTCATCCACAGGCCCGCAACTCCGCGCGCTGGGCGCCATCGGGCTGGCCGCGCTGGCCCTGCAGGCCACGCCGTCCTGGGCCCAGACCAGCGCCCCGGCCGCCGCGGCGGCGCCGCTGCCGGCCCCGCATCCGGCGCTGCAGGCGGCGGCCGCGGAACCCGGCGCCGTGGTCACGGCCAGCGGCCTCGTGTTCCGCACGCTGGAGGCCGGCCAGGGCGCGTCGCCCAAGGCCACCGACGTCGTGCGCGTGCACTACCGCGGCACCTTCCCCGACGGCCGCGAGTTCGACAGCTCCTACTCGCGCAACCAGCCGGCGAGCTTTGCGCTCAACCGCGTGATCCGCTGCTGGACCGAGGGCCTGCAGCTGATGAAGGCCGGCGGCAGCGCGCGCCTGACCTGCCCGTCGGACATCGCCTACGGCGAACGTGGCGCCGGCAACGGCCTCATCCCGCCGGGCGCGGTGCTGGTGTTCGAGGTCAAGCTGCTGGGCGTGACGCCCAGCCAGTGAGCCGCCGCGCGGCGGTGCTTCAGGCCGATGCCGGCCGGCCGCGCAGGCGGCCCACCAGCATCACCGCGCCCAGCACCACGGCGCCCACGATCGCGCCGAGGACGGCGTTGATCAGCGGCCCGGCCACCGCGCCCACCAGCCCCGGCAGCCCGGCCAGCGCGTGTTCGATGGCGTGGTGCAGCGCCGGCACGCCGTGCACGAGGATGCCGCCGCCCACCAGGAACATCGCAGCCGTGCCGGCCACACTGAGCGCCTTCATCAGCCACGGCGCGGCCGCCAGCACGGCGCGGCCCACGGCCTGCGCCGCGGCACCGGGGCGCCGGCTCAGCCACAGGCCGGCGTCGTCGAGCTTCACGATGCCGGCCACCAGGCCGTAGACGCCCACCGTCATCACCAGCGCGATCGTCGACAGCACCGCGAACTGCGTGCCCAGCGCCTTGTCGGCCACCGTGCCCAGCGTGATGGCGATGATCTCGGCCGAGAGGATGAAGTCGGTGCGCACCGCGCCCTTGATCTTGTCGCGCTCCAGCGCCATCAGGTCCACCGCGGGGTCGGCCAGGGCCGCTGTCAGCTCGGCGTGGCGGGCCGCGTCGTCCTCGGCGCGGTGCAGGAACTTGTGCGCCAGCTTCTCCACGCCCTCGTAGCACAGGAAGGCGCCGCCGATCATCAGCAGCGGCGCCACCAGCACCGGCGCGAAGGCGCTGATGGCCAGCGCCGCCGGCACCAGGATGAGCTTGTTGATGAACGAGCCGCGGGCCACGGCCCAAACCACGGGCAGCTCGCGGTCGGCGCTGACGCCCGCCACCTGCTGGGCGTTCAGCGCGAGGTCGTCGCCCAGCACGCCGGCGGTCTTCTTGGCCGCCACCTTGGACAGCACGGCCACGTCGTCCAGGACGGTGGCGATGTCATCGAGCAGGGCGAGGAGACTGGTGGCCATGGCGGCGGATTGTGGCGTCGGCCCGGGCCGCGCGTGCGCATTCACGGCTCAAGGCGGCGGCCCGGCAGCCGATACCGCAGACAGGGCGCCTGCCGGCGCAAGAAGCAACGCATGTCCCTGACCCCCGCACTCCGCAAGCCCGCCGCCCCGGCGGCCGCCGCAGCCCCGTCGGCCCAGGCCCAGCGCATCGCCGGCGAACTCGACCACGCCCGGCGCAGCGGGCCGCTGGCCCAGATCACCATCCCGCCCTGCCCCGAGCAGCTGGCCCGCCTGCGCGAGGCCATGGACGCACGCGAGCCTGACCTGACGGTGCTGTCGCGCATCGCCGGCAGCGACGTGGCCATGGCCGCCACGCTGCTGCGCAACGCCAACAGCGCGCGCTACCGCGGCCCCGACACGCAGCCGGTGCAGACCGTGGGGCAGGCGCTCAACCGCATCGGGCTGCACGAGTCGGCCGTCATCCTGACCGAGGTGCTGCTGCGCCAGGCCATCCCGACCCGGCACCCGCTGCTGTCGCGCTTCTGGGAGCAGGCGGCGCTGCGCGCCACGGCCATGGGCTTCATCGCCCGCCAGCTGCCGGGCACCACGCCGGATCTGGCCCAGCTGTTCGGGCTGTTCAGCCACGTCGGCGTGCCGGTGCTGCTGCAGCGCATGCCCGGTTACAGCGGCACACTGGCCGAGGCCGCAGCGCGCAAGGACCGCGGGCTCATCGCCACCGAAAACGCCAACCACCGCACCGACCACGCCGTCGTCGGCGCCCTGGTGGCCCGGGCATGGCAGGTGGCGCCGCCGGTGATGGTGGCCATCCGCCTGCACCACGAGCTCGACCACGCCGTGGCCGACGCCGGCGCCGACCCCGAGGCGCTGACGCTGGCCGCGATGGGCGTGCTGGCCGAGCGCGCCATGCGCGAGCGCGAGGGCCTGGCCGCCGACCGCGAGACCGAGCGTCAGCTCGGCGCCGCGCTGCAGTGGCTGGGCGTGAGCGAAGCCGAGGTCGGCGACTGGCACGAGGCGCTGCAGGCCGAACTGGACGCCGGCCAGGCCGGCTGAGGCGGCCCCTACACTCGCCGCACGTCAACCCGCCCGGGGGCTGCCCACCGCCCTCGTCCCGAGCGATGCCTGCCTTTGCGGACGCCGCGGCACTGCGCCAACTCTTCCTGCTCGATCCGGGCCTGGTGTTCCTCAACCACGGCTCGTTCGGCGCCTGCCCGCGGCCGGTGTTCGAGCAGTACCAGCACTGGCAGCAGGAACTCGAACGCAACCCGGTGGCCTTTCTGGGCCGGCGCTCCGGCGCGCTGCTGCGAGCCGCCCGCGAGCGGCTTGCGGCCTTCCTCGGCGCCGCGGCCGATGACCTGGCCTTCGTGCCCAACGCCACCACCGGCGTGAACATCGTCGCGCGCTCGCTGGCGCTGCAGCCAGGCGACGAGATCCTCACCACCGACCAGGAGTACGGCGCCTGCGACGCCACCTTCCGCGTGGCCTGCGAAAGCCGCGGCGCGGTGATCCGGCGCGTCGAGGTGCCGCTGCCGTTCGACCCCGCCGCCTTCGTGCCGCGGCTGATGGCGGCCGTGACGCCGCGCACGAGACTGGTCTTCGCGAGCCACGTGGTCTCGACCACCGCGCTCGTGTTCCCGGTGGCCGAACTGTGCGCGCAGGCCCGCGCGGCCGGGATCCCGACGCTGATCGACGGTGCCCACGCGCCGGGCCTGATCGACCTCGACCTGGCCGCGGTCGGCGCCGACTACTACACCGGCAACTGCCACAAGTGGCTGTGCGCGCCCAAGGGCTCGGCCTTCCTGCACGTGCTGGGCGAACGCCAGGCGGCGCTGCAGGGCGGCATCGTCAGCTGGGGCTGGCTGGCCGACGAGCTGGCCGCCGGCGGCGGTGGCCACACCGGCTTCGACGCCTACGTGGGCACCACGCCGCTGGAGCGGCGGCTGCAGTGGCAGGGCACGCGCGACATCTCGGCCTACCTCACGGTGCCGGCGGCGCTGGACTTCCTGGCCGCGCACGACTGGCCCGTGCGCCGCGAAGGCTGCCGCCAGCGCGCCCGGCAGCTGCAGCGCGAGGTGCTGTCGCACAACGGCCTGCAGCCCATCGCGCCCGACGAGGCGCTGACGCAGATGGTGCCGATCCCCGTGCGGACGAGCGACGCCGAGGGTCTGCGCCAGTGGCTGTTCGAGTCACGCGGCATCGAGGTGCCGGTGACGCAGCACGCCGGGCAGACCTTCGTGCGCGTGTCGGTGCAGGCCTACACGACCGAGGCCGAGCTGGCGGCGCTGCTCAGCGCGCTGCGCGACGCCGGCGCGTGAGCCAGGCCAGCAGGCCCAGGCCGCCGGCCATCATCGCCGTCGTGCCGGCTTCGGGCACCACGGCCACGGCCGCCAGGCCCAGCAGCTCGTGCGAGCGGGCCGAGGGGTGCAGCGCGTCCGAGAACGCCGACACGGCGCACGGCACGCCGATCGAGCCCGTGAAGCTGCCGCAGGGCGTGAAGACGTTTGTGATGCCATAGGTGGCGCCGCCGTTGAACAGCGCGTCGGCACGCACGGTGGCCGAAACGCCGGCGAAGTCGACGAGGTGCATCGTCAGGCCCAGGCCCGCGCCGAAGCTCATGACGCCGGCCAGCTGCGAGTTGAACTGGGCCGTGGCGTCCGACGACGGCGCCACCAGGCCCAGCAGGACGGCCTCGGGCGTG
>JAIXTY010000033.1 GCA_027483705.1 Rubrivivax sp. | reverse complement strand
GTGTCGTTCGGCAAGGAGACCAAGGGCAAGAACCGCCTCCAGATCACCGACCCCGAAGGCCGCGTGCACGAGGTGCTGGTGCCCAAGGAGAAGAACATCCTGGTGCACGAGGGCCAGGTGGTGAACCGCGGCGAGCTGATCGTTGACGGCGCGGCGGATCCGCAGGACATCCTGCGCCTGCTGGGCATCGAGGAACTGGCGCGCTACATCGTCGACGAGGTGCAGGACGTCTACCGTCTGCAAGGCGTGAAGATCAACGACAAGCACATCGAGGTGATCGTTCGCCAGATGCTGCGGCGCGTGCAGATCGTCAACGTCGGCGACACCGGCTACATCGCCGGCGAGCAGGTGGAGCGTTCGGAGCTGCTGGACACCAACGACCGCATGCGCGCCGAAGGCAAGCTGCCGGCGACGCACGCCGACGTGCTGCTGGGCATCACGAAGGCGTCGCTGTCAACCGACAGCTTCATCTCCGCGGCCTCGTTCCAGGAGACCACCCGCGTGCTCACCGAGGCGGCCATCATGGGCAAGCGCGACGAGCTGCGAGGCCTGAAGGAAAACGTCATCGTCGGCCGCCTGATCCCTGCGGGCACCGGCATGGCCTTCCACCAGGCGCGCAAGGTCAAGGAAGAGATGGACGAGTCGGAGCGCCGTGCCATCGCCATGCAGGAGGCCGAGGAACTGGCCGCCGTGCAACTGGCGGGCGTGGACGCGGCGGCAGCCGGCGACGGCACGGCCGACTGACCGGGCGCCTGGCGTTCAGCCTGCAAGGGCGGCCTCGGCCGCCCTTTTTCATGGCTGCGGCGCCAGGATCTCGAGCCCCCGCGCCCGCGACCGTCGGGCCAGCACCAGCAGCGCCTTGTCGCGGGTGAGCAACCAGCGCGCGTGGTGTTCGAGGGCCAGGTCGATGAACACCTGGTCGTCGACATCGCGGCAGCGCAACGCGGGCGTCGAAGCGGCCGGATCGGCCTGCATCAAGGCCCAGCGGTCGAAGGTCGCAAGCGCCCGCTCACTTTGGGGCTCCCAGGGGGCGAAGCGAGGATGGGTCACCATGCGCTCGAACTCGCGGCGCATGGCCGGGCAGGCGATCCAGCCGACCTCACCGCCCTCGACCGCCGCCACCCAGCGCGCCACGCGGGCATCGGCGAACACCAGCCAGTCCAGCAGCACCTGGGTGTCGATCACGGCCAGCGGCTTGTCGGACATGGCGCCAGGCACTATACTCGCGGGCTTTTCGCGCTTTGGCTGAGGTCAGGGCGCGACCTCGTTCGCCACTCCAATCGAAGAGCCGGCGACTTCCACCGAACCCAGCGAAGGGCTCTCCCAGAGAGCGAATGTTCATGCCGACCATCAATCAGCTCGTGCGCCACGGCCGCCAGGTCGAGACCACGAAGTCCAAGTCGCCGGCCATGCAGAACAGCCCGCAGCGTCGTGGCGTCTGCACCCGGGTCTACACCACCACCCCGAAGAAGCCGAACTCGGCGCTGCGCAAGGTGGCCAAGGTGCGCCTGACCAACGGCTTCGAGGTCATCTCCTACATCGGCGGCGAAGGCCACAACCTGCAGGAGCACAGCGTGGTGCTCGTGCGCGGCGGCCGCGTGAAGGACCTCCCTGGCGTGCGTTACCACATCGTCCGTGGTTCGCTCGATCTGCAAGGCGTCAAGGATCGCAAGCAGTCGCGTTCGAAGTACGGCGCAAAGCGTCCGAAGAAGGCCTGATCGGCCTGGTTGTCTCACGAAGGCCAGCACGGCCTTCGACCCCGCGGCAGGTGAGCCACCTGCCGAGTAAGTGGAGCGGCCTGATGCCGCTCCGTGGCCGCCACGCCGTGGAGGCCGACTGAACCCCCGCAAAGGAAGAGTGTCATGCCACGTCGTCGCGAAGTACCCAAGCGCGAGATCCTCCCGGACCCGAAGTTCGGCTCCGTCGACCTCTCGAAGTTCATGAACGTCATCATGGAATCGGGCAAGAAGGCGGTTGCAGAGCGCATCATTTACGGTGCTCTGGAACAAGTCGAAAAGAAGGTTGGCAAGGACCCGCTGGAAGTGTTCCTGGTTGCCTTGAACAACGTCAAGCCGATGGTCGAAGTGAAGTCCCGCCGTGTGGGCGGTGCGAACTACCAAGTTCCCGTGGAAGTTCGTCCCGTCCGCCGGATGGCTCTGGCCATGCGTTGGTTGAAGGAATCGGCCCGCAAGCGTGGTGAAAAATCCATGTCGCAGCGTCTGGCCAACGAGCTGCTGGAAGCAGCTGAAGGCCGCGGCGGCGCCATGAAGAAGCGTGACGAAGTTCACCGCATGGCCGAAGCCAACAAGGCCTTCTCGCACTTCCGCTTCTAATTTACTTCGATTCAGCCGCCTCGGGTTTCTACTGACCCGCTGGCGGCTCCTGCCTTTCTGGAGTGACATCATGGCACGCAAGACCCCCATCGAGCGCTACCGCAATATCGGTATCTCGGCGCACATCGACGCTGGCAAGACCACGACGACCGAGCGTATCCTTTTCTACACCGGTGTGAACCACAAGATCGGTGAAGTGCATGATGGCGCGGCCACCATGGACTGGATGGAGCAAGAGCAAGAGCGTGGTATCACCATCACCTCGGCTGCGACCACCTGCTTCTGGAAGGGCATGGACATGTCCTACCCCGAGCACCGCTTCAACATCATCGACACCCCCGGACACGTGGACTTCACCATTGAAGTTGAGCGTTCGATGCGCGT
>JAIXTY010000250.1 GCA_027483705.1 Rubrivivax sp. | reverse complement strand
CTGACCGTCGTGCACGCGGCTGGGCACCAGGTAGTCGCGCGCGCCCTCGGGCGTGCTCTTCGTGAGCATCGGCGTCTCGATGTCGATGAAGCCCTGCTCGTCGAGGAACTTGCGCACCTCGATCGCCACCTTGTAGCGCAGGCGCAGGTTGCGCTGCATCTGCGGGCGGCGCAGGTCGAGCACGCGGTGCGTGAGGCGCACCGTCTCGCTGAGGTTCTCGTCGTCCAGCGGGAACGGCGGCGTGACGCTGGGGTTGAGCACCTCCAGCGTGTGCGCCAGCACCTCGACCTTGCCGCTGGTGAGCGTGCTGTTCTCGGTGCCGGCCGGCCGCGCGCGCACAACGCCGGTGAGCTGCAGGCAGTATTCGTTGCGCACGCCCTCGGCGGTGGCAAAGGTCTCGGCGCGGTCGGGGTCGCACACCACCTGCACCAGGCCTTCGCGGTCGCGCAGGTCGATGAAGATGACGCCGCCGTGGTCGCGGCGGCGGTGGGCCCAGCCCATGAGGGTGACGGTCTGGCCCATCAGCGCTTCGCTGACGAGGCCGCAGTAGGTGGTTCGCATGGTCGTTTCCGTGGGAGTCTTGTCGGGGTTCCGCGGGTCGGCTGCAGGGCCGCCGCCGCGTGGGGCATTCGGTTGGCTCTGCATGCGGCCGGCGCGCCAGCGCCAGGCGTCAGGACGGGCCGGTTGCCGGGCCGGCCCGCCCGGTCAATTTCGCGCCGTCAGCGGCCGCGGCGCCGCCGGCGGCGGCGGCACGACCACGCCCATCGAGATGACGTACTTCAGCGCCTGGTCGACGCTCATCGCCAGCTCGATGACATCGGTGCGCGGCAGCATCAGGAAGAAGCCCGAGGTCGGGTTGGGCGTCGTCGGCACGTACACGCTGAGCATGTCGTCCGGCAGCTTGCCGGCCACCTCGCCCCCCGGCTTGCCGGTGACGAAGGCGATGGTCCACGAGCCCTGGCGCGGGTACTGCACCAGCACGGCCTCGCGGAAGGCGTTGCCCGACGACGAGAACAGCGTGTCCGAGACCTGCTTGACCGAGCTGTAGATGCTCTTGACGATGGGGATCTTGCCCATCACGCGGTCCCACTGGCGCAGCCACCACTGGCCCACGATGTTGGCCGCGAAGGCGCCGGTCAGCACCAGCAGCGCCGCCAGCACGACGACGCTCAGGCCCGGCACGTGGCGCAGCCGCTCGATGCCGGCACGCGCGCTCTCGGGCAGCACGGCCTGCGTGGCCGAGAGGAAGGTCGCGAACACGCCGTCGATCGCGCCGAGCAGCCAGCTCAGCACGGCGATGGTGATGGCCAGCGGCAACCAGACGAGCAGGCCGGCGACGATGTATTTCTTCAAGATGCGACGGCCTCGTCAGGCACTGGGGGCCGGGGGCGCGGCCGCGGGGGCGGCGGCCGGGGCTGCCGGCTTGTCGGCGCTGGCGGCGGGGGACGGGGCGGCGGCGGGCTTGTCGCCGGCCTGGTCGCCAGCCTTGTCGGCCGGGGCATCGGCCGCCTTGCCGGCGCCGGTGTTGCCGCCGCGGAAGTCGGTCACGTACCAGCCCGATCCCTTGAGCTGGAAGCCGGCGGCGGTGACCTGCTTGGCATAGGCCTCGGCCCCGCAGGCCGGGCAGGTGGTGAGCACGGGGTCGCTCAGCTTCTGCAGCACGTCTTGCGCGTGGCCGCAGGCAGAGCAGCGGTAGGCGTAGATGGGCATGGTCGCGTCCCGTTGGAGGTGGTGGCCGGCGAGTCCGGCCGAACCCGCGATCATACGGGCTGCCGTACGGGTTTGTCCGGTGCCGGACCTCCCGGCGCCGCGCCGGCCTTCGGCGCGGCGACTCAGCCCACGAGCACCACCGCCACCGCGGTGCCCAGCGCCAGCAGCAGCGCGCCGGCGCCCCACACCGCCGCCTGCAGCAGGCGGCGGATGCGGCGCTGCTCGGCCACGAGTTCGGCCAGGGCCGGGTCGGCCGCCGGCTGCGTGCGCTGGCGCAGCACCTCGTGCAACAGGCGCGGCAGCGCCGGCAGCAACTGCGCGTAGCGCGGCGCCTCGCGCTCCAGTCGGGCGGCCAGGCCGCGCCAGCCGACCTGCTCGTTCATCCAGCGCTCGAGGAAGGGCTTGGCCGTGGTCCAGAGGTCGAGGTCGGGGTCGAGCTGGCGGCCCAGGCCCTCGATGTTGAGCAGCGTCTTCTGCAGCAGCACCAGCTGCGGCTGGATCTCGACGTTGAAGCGGCGCGAGGTCTGGAAGAGGCGCAGCAGCACCTGCCCGAGCGAGATGTCCTTCAGCGGCCGGTCGAACTGCGGCTCGCAGACGGCGCGGATGGCGCCTTCCAGATCGCCGACCCGCGTGCCCGGCGGCACCCAGCCGCTTTCGATGTGCAGCTCGGCCACGCGCTTGTAATCACGCCTGAAGAACGCGATGAAGTTGTAGGCGAGGTATTCCTTGTCGGTCTCGGTGAGCGTGCCGATGATCCCGAAGTCGAGCGCGATGTAGCGCCCGAAGGTGGCCGCATCGAGGCTGACCATGATGTTGCCCGGGTGCATGTCGGCGTGGAAGTAGCCGTCGCGGAACACCTGGGTGAAGAAGATCGTGACGCCGTCGCGAGAGAGCTTCTTCAGGTCGACGCCGGCCTCGCGCAGGCGGCCGATCTGGCTGATGGGCACGCCGTGCATGCGCTGCATGACGATCACGCTCTCGGTGCACAGCTCCCACACCATCTCGGGGATCAGCACGAGGCCGAGGCCGTCCATGTTGCGGCGCAGCTGCGTGGCGTTGGCGGCCTCGCGCACGAGGTCGAGCTCGTCGTGCAGGTAGCCGTCGAACTCGGCCACCACCTCGCGCGGCTTCAGGCGGCGGCCGTCGGCCGAGAGACGCTCCACCCAGGCGGCGATGGTGTGCAGCAGCGCGAGGTCCTGCTCGATGACCTCGCGCATGCCGGGGCGCAGCACCTTCACGGCGACCTCGCGGCCGTCCTTCAGCTCGGCGAAGTGCACCTGCGCGATGGAGGCGCTGGCCACCGGCTCGGCGTCGAAGCGCGCGAACACGGCGTCGATCGGGCGGCCGAAGGCCTTCTCGACCAGCGCGCGCGACTGCGCGGCCGGGAACGGCGGCACGCGGTCCTGCAGCCGCGCCAGCTCGTCGGCCACGTCCAGCGGGATGAGGTCGCGGCGCGTCGACAGCACCTGGCCGAACTTCACGAAGATGGGCCCCAGGCGCTCCAGGCCCTGGCGCAGGCGCTCGCCGCGCGGGCGGTCGAGCCGGCGGCCGAGCGTCACCAGGCGCACCAGCAGGCGCACCCAGCGCTGCGGGAAGGCGCTCAGCGCCACCTCGTCGAGGCCGAAGCGCAGCACCGTCACGACGATGAAGGCCAGGCGGACGACGTGCTTCATCGGGCCGCTTCCGGGCGTTGGGGCCGGCCGCGCGGGCGCGCGTCAGCCACGGCGCGCGCGCAGGCTCTCGCCGAGGGTCGACAGGCCCTGCAGCGCCGTGCGCAGGCCCTGCGCCAGCGTGCGGCCCACCGGGTGTAGCACGCCGGCCACCTGCGGGCCGAACAGGCGCTCGAGATCGGCAGCGACGTCCCAGCGCAGGTTCTGCAGCAGCCAGTTCACGTCGCCGGCGAGCGCGGCGTCGCCGTCGATGCGCACCGCCGGCGGCTGGCCGCCGAGCGCCTGCGCCACCAGCAGCGCCGGGTTCGAGGCGTCCACGCTCACCTGCAGGCGGGCCACGCCGTCCGCGGCCGGGGCCAGGCCCTCGGCGCCGTTCCACTGCAGCAACCCGGCGGGCGTGATGCGCCACGACAGCACGGGCGGCGGCGGCAGCAGCGAGGGCCAGCCCTCCAGCGTGAGCTGCAGCGTCGCACCGCGGTGGGGCAGCAGCCGTTCGGTGGCCACGGCCTCGGCGGCGAGCACGTGGTTGAGCAGCAGCGTGAGCCGTTCGGCCAGCGCCGGCGCGAGCATCGCCTGGAGACTGTGCAACATTCCCCAATTGTAGGCAGCAGCCCCTGCCAACCGCCCTCCGACCCCGTGTCCGGGCCCTGGGAAGTGCCCCGGTAACGACACCGAGTTGGGCCAGAATCCGCGACTTTGCCGACCCTGCCCTGTGGCCCTCGAACGCCACGCCGGCCACCCCCGACCCGATGTTCGAAGAACGAGGCTACAAGAGGACCTTCTACAGCGCGCCGCAGTCCGTGACGTCGCTGGTGGCGGCCTTCCTGGAGCCGTCTCTCACGGTGCTGGTGTTCCTGGCCGTGTCGCACCTGTTCGCCGAGCCCATCGGCCGCTCGGACCTGACGCTGTGCCTGCTGGTCTTTGCGCTCACGTTCCCGGGCCGCAACCGCTTCTGGGACCGGCCACTGAACGCGGCGGTCGACATCGGCACCTCGTGGCTGGCGCTGCTGGGCATCCTGCTGCTGTGCGGCTATGCCACGCGCAGCCTGATGCTGTTCGAGCCCGACATCCTGTTCTGGTGGGCCGTGGCCACGCCGGTGCTGCTGTGGCTCACCTACTTCAGCGGCCGCGCGCTGCTGCGGCGGCTGGCCGCCCAGCCCGAGAACCGGCGCACGGCCGTGGTGGTGGGTGCGGGCTCCCTGGGCGTGAAGGTCGCCAACGCGTTCAGGGCGCGCGGTGACATCGGGCTGTCGTTCCTGGGCTACTTCGACGACCGCGCCGACCAGCGCGTCGACCCCGACGCGATGATCCAGCGCCTGGGCAGCCTTCGGCAGGTGGCGCCCTACGTGCGCGAGCACGGCGTGCACGAGGTCTACATCACGCTGCCGCTGGGCAGCCAGCCGCGCATCGTGGAGCTGCTCGAGCAGGTTCAGGGCACCACGGCCAGCGTCTTCTTCGTGCCCGACGTGTTCGGCATCAGCATCATCCAGGGCCGGCTGCAGGACATGAACGGCGTGCCGGTAGTGGGGCTGCAGGAGACCCCGTTCACCGGCACGAACCGGCTCGTCAAGCGCATCGAGGACGTGGTGCTGGCCTCGCTGATCCTGGTGCTGATCTCGCCGCTGCTGCTGGCCATCGCCATCGGCGTGAAGCTGTCGAGCCCGGGGCCGGCGATCTTCCGCCAGCGCCGCAACGGCCTGGACGGCACCGAGATCGTGGTCTGGAAGTTCCGCAGCATGCGCGCGCAGGACGACGGCGCCGTGGTGCCGCAGGCGACCAAGGGCGATCCGCGCATCACGCCCTTCGGCGCCTTCATCCGCCGCACCTCGCTGGACGAACTGCCGCAGTTCTTCAACGTGCTGCAGGGGCACATGAGCATCGTCGGCCCGCGCCCGCACGCCGTGGCGCACAACGAGCAGTACCGGCAGCTCATCAAGGCCTACATGGTGCGCCACAAGGTCAAGCCGGGCATCACCGGCTGGGCGCAGATCCACGGCCACCGCGGCGAGACCGACACCATCGAGAAGATGCAGGCGCGCGTGGAGTACGACCTGGAATACCTGCGCAACTGGTCGCTGGGGCTCGATCTGCAGATCATCGCGCGCACCGTGAAGCTGGTGTTCTTCGACCGCCATGCGTACTGACCGTCTGCCCCAGGCCCTGACCCTGGCCGCGCTGGCCGTGCTGGTGGCGCTGGCCCAGCCGGCCGCCGCGCAGTCCAGCCCCTGGTACCTGAGCGGCCTGGTGCAGGCCACGCGCGACGACAACCTGCTGCGGCTGGGCGACGGCCAGGAGCCGCTGCCCGGCCAGAGCCGCAGCGACACCATCACCAGCACCGCCCTCACCGGGGGCCTGGACCAGCTCATCGGCCGCCAGCGCCTGCAGGCCAGCCTGACGCTGCGCGACAACCGCTTCGAACGCAACGAGCGCTACGACAACCAGAGCTACAGCGGCAATGCCAGCCTGGACTGGTCGACGGTCCATCGCCTATCGGGCCAGCTGAGCGTGGGCAAGTCGCGTTCGCTGTCGACCTTCAACGCCGACGTCATCGGCCTGCTGTCGCAGAAGAACTTCGTCAGCACCGAGGGCGTGAACGCGAGCGTCAGCGTCGGTGTCGTCACGGCCTGGTCGCTGGAGCTGGTGGCCGGCACGCGCCGCGTGCGCAACTCGCTCGACCAGGCGTCGGTCCAGGCGCAGAACCTCGACCAGGACAACGCCTCGGTGGGCGTCGGCTGGCGGCCAGGGCCCGCGCTGGAGACCACGCTGTCGGTGCGCGAGGTGCAGGGGCGCTTCCCCACCTTCCGGGCCGTTGCCGGCGGCTTCGAGGACGACCGCTTCACCCAGCGCGGCGTCGAGTTCTCGGCGCGCTGGCAGCCCAGCGGCGCCAGCCAGCTCGACGCCCGCCTCGGCAGCGGCCAGACACAGTACGAGCGCGGCGGCGACCGCGACTTCGACAGCTTCAGCGGATCGCTGGGCTGGAACTGGCGCCCCACCGGCAAGCTGTTCCTCAGCACGCGGCTCTCGCGCGAGAAGGGGCAGGACAACTACCCGACCTTCGTGCGCGTGCCGATCGGCTTCTTCTTCTTGGAGGTGCCGGCGGTGCAGTCGGAGCTGCGCACCATCGACACGCTGCGGGCGCAGCTCGACTGGTCGGCCACCGCCAAGCTGGGCCTGTCGGTCAGCGCGCAGCAGACCCGCCGCGACATCGACAGCCGCACCCGCAGCGTCTTCGACAACGGGCTGCGCGGCCTGGCCGAGGGGATCGACGAGACGACCATCATCACGCTCGGGGCGCGCTGGTCGCCGCAGGCCTGGTCGCTGATCGGCTGTGACCTGCGTACCGAGCAGCGCCGCGCCACCGGCAACGTGACCGGTGGCCTCAAGGGCCAGAGCATCAGCTGCTACCTGCAGGCCACGCTGCGCTGAGCGCCCCACCCGAACCCCGACCCGGAGACCCCCGCATGGCCACCGTCCTGCTCACCGGCGCCACCGGCTACATCGCGTCGCACACCTGGCTGGCGCTGTGGGCGGCGGGCTTCGACGTCGTTGGCGTCGACGACTTCCGCAACAGCTCGCCCCAGGTGCTGGAGCGCCTGGCCGAACTCGGCGGCCGTACGCCGGTGTTCGAACGCGCCGACGTGGGCGACGCCGCCGCGGTGAACGCGCTGCTCGACCGCCACCGCATCGACGCCACGGTGCACTTCGCGGCGCTGAAGGCCGTGGGCGAGTCGGCCGAGGTGCCGCTGGCCTACTACCGCAACAACCTCGGCGGCCTGTTCACCGTGTGCGAGGCGCTGCGCGCACGGCGCATCGGCCGCTTCGTCTTCAGCTCCAGCGCCACGGTGTACGGCGAGCCCGAGCGGCTGCCGCTGGTGGAGACCTCGCGCGTCGGCGCCACCAGCCCCTACGGCCGCACCAAGCTGATGGGTGAGCAGATCCTGGGCGACCTCGCCACGGCCGATGCCGGCTGGCAGAACGCCATCCTGCGCTACTTCAACCCCGTGGGCGCGCACGCCAGCGGCCGCATCGGCGAAGACCCGCGCGGCACGCCGAACAACCTGATGCCCTACGTCAGCCAGGTGGCGGTGGGGCGCCGCGCGTCGCTGTCGGTGTGGGGCAACGACTACGACACACCCGACGGCACCGGCGTGCGCGACTACATCCACGTCTGCGATCTCGCCGAAGGGCATGTCGCCGCCGTGCAACGCCTGCTCGACGCCCCGGGCTCGTTCACCGTCAACCTCGGCACGGGACGTGGGCACAGCGTGCTGGACGTGGTGGCCGCCTTCGCCGCCGCCAGCGGCCGCGCGATACCCTACGAGATCCGGCCGCGCCGCCCGGGCGACGTGGCCGCCTGCTGGGCCGATCCGGGCCTGGCCGAGCAGTTGCTGGGCTGGCGGGCGACACGCGACCTGGCCTCGATGTGCGCCGACGCCTGGCGCTGGCAATCCCACAACCCGAACGGATACGACACATGAGCAAGACCTCCGCAACCCCCGTCTGGCCCGTGGTGATGGCCGGCGGCTCGGGCACGCGCCTGTGGCCGCTGTCGCGCAGCGGCTTCCCGAAGCAGTTCCTGGTGCTGGGCGGCGGCACGCAGAGCCTGTTCCAGCAGGCCATCGGCCGGCTGATGGCGCTGGGCGGCGACGGCGTGGCCGTGGCCGCGCCGGTGGTGGTGGGCAACGAGGAGCACCGCTTCATGGTGCTGGACCAGCTGCGCGACATGCACGTCGAGCCCGGCGCCGTGATGCTGGAGCCCGTGGGGCGCAACACCGCGCCGGCCGTCACACTGGCGGCGCTGCAGGCGCTGGACGGTGGCGCCGACCCCGTGCTGGTGGTGACGCCGGCCGACCAGACCGTCACCGACGAGCCCGCCTTCACCGCCGCGCTGCGGCGCGCGGTGGCGGCAGCGGCCGACGGCGCCATCGTCATCCTCGGCATCCAGCCCGACCGCCCCGAAACCGGCTACGGCTACATCCGCGCCGACGGCGCCAAGGTGGCGCAGTTCGTCGAGAAGCCCGACCTCGCCACAGCGCAGAAGTACGTGGCCTCGGGCGGCTACTACTGGAACGCCGGCATGTTCGTGCTCAAGGCCTCGGCCTGGCTGGCGGCGCTGGAGCGCTTCCGCCCCGACATCGCGGCCGCCTGCCGCACGGCGTTCACGGCGCGGCGCAACGACGGCGTCTTCGTGCGGCCCGACAAGGCCGCGTTCGCGGCCGTGCCGTCGGAGTCGGTGGACTACGCGGTGATGGAGAAGTGCCCAGGCGTGCTCGACATCCGCATGGAGCCGCTGGCCGCCGGCTGGAACGACCTCGGCGCCTGGGAGGCCGTCTGGCAGGTGGCACCGAAGGACGGCGCCGGCAACGCGCAGGTCGGCGACGCCATCGTGCAGGACTGCCGCAACACGCTGGTGCAGGCCACGAGCCGGCTGGTCAGCGTCATCGGCATGGACGACGTCATCGTCGTCGAGACGCCTGACGCCGTGCTGGTGACGCGCCGCGAGCGCAGCCAGGACGTCAAGAATGTGGTCAACCAACTGGGCCGCGAGCAGCGCGGCGAACACGCCCTGCACCGCAAGGTGCACCGGCCCTGGGGCTGGTACGACAGCATCGACCAGGGCCCGCGCGACCAGGTCAAGCGCATCATGGTCAAGCCGGGCGCCAGCTTGAGCCTGCAGATGCACCACCACCGCGCCGAGCACTGGATCGTCGTCACCGGCACGGCCGAGGTCACCGTGGGCGACAAGGTCATCCTGCTGGCCGAGAACCAGAGCACCTACATCCCGCTCGGCGAGAAGCACCGCCTGCGCAACCCGGGCAAGGTGCCGCTGGAGCTGATCGAGGTGCAGAGCGGCAGCTACCTGGGCGAGGACGACATCGTCCGGTTCGAAGACACCTACGGCCGCGCGAACTGACGCCGGCCCGCACGGAGCAACACGATGGCGATCCTG
>JAIXTY010000351.1 GCA_027483705.1 Rubrivivax sp. | reverse complement strand
TGGTGCTGACCGACATCAACGATGCCATGCTCACCGTCGGCCGCGACCGCCTGCTCGACGAAGGCCTGGCGCTGCCCACGATGGTCTGCGACGCCGAGCGGCTGCCGTTCCCCACCGGCACCGCCGGCGCCGGCTTCGACCTCGTCAGCGTCGCCTTCGGCCTGCGCAACATGACGCACAAGGACGCCGCCCTGGCCGAGATGGGCCGCGTGCTCAAGCCCGGCGGCCGGCTGCTGGTGCTGGAGTTCTCCAAGCCCGCGCCGCTGCTGCAGAAGCCCTACGACTGGTATTCATTCGGATTCATGCCGCTGATGGGCAAGCTCGTCGCCGGTGATGCCGACAGCTACCGCTACCTGGCCGAGAGCATCCGCATGCACCCCGACCAGGCCACGCTGAAGGCGATGATGGGTGCGGCCGGCTTCGGCCACGTCGACGTGCACAGCCTGGCCGGCGGCATCGTGGCGCTGCACGTGGGGATCAAGTGCTGAGGCGGCTGCGCCGGCGGGTGATCGCGGCTCGCACCGCCGCGAAGGCCTGGCGGCGGGCGCGCCGCGTGCGCCGCATCCCCGGCGTGCAGGAGTTCCTCAAGGTCGCGCAGCAGAGCTTCCTGGAGCTCCAGGCCGCCTGGGACCGCGCCGACTGGCTGGCGCTGCAGCAGCTGGCCACCGAGTCGCTGGTCGAGGACCTGCGCGAGCAGTACGAGCTGCGCGGCCCCGGGCCCAACCGCACCGAGGTGCTGGAGCTGCACGCCGAGCTGCTGGCGCTGGAAGAGCTGCGCGAGGCCTTCGTGGCCAGCGTCGAGTTCCGCGGCCTCATCCGCGAAAGCGAGACCGACGCCGCGGCGCCGTTCCGCGAGCTCTGGCTGCTGGCCAACATCAAGGCGGCCGACCGTGGCTGGAAACTGGCCCGGGTGCAGGCACTGGCCTGAAAACGTGAACAACCCGGCGGAAGCGCCCGGGTTCCACCCAGGCTCCGGGGGGGTGTCCGCCGGGCAGACCGTCATGAACCCCCAGGTAAACTCGTTGGCTTCGTCCCGGGCCTCGCGCTGGCCCACAGGAAACCCGCCATGACGTTGTCGTTCCCCGTCCCCGCCCGCCGCCGCGGGCCCCAGCTGGTCCTGGCCCTGCTCGCCGCCGCCGCCCTGCTCGCCGCCTGCGGCGAGAAGAAGGACGCCGCCGCCAGCCAGACCGCCGCCAAGGTGAACAAGGACGAGGTCACCGTCCACCAGATCAACTTCGTGCTGCAGCAGCAGCGCAACCTGCGCCCCGAGCAGGCCGAAGCCGCCAGCAAGCAGGTGCTTGAGCGCCTGATCGACCAGCAGCTGGCGCTGCAGAAGGCCGAGGAGACCAAGCTCGACCGCGATCCGCGCGTCATGCAGCAGCTCGAAGCCGCGCGCCGCGAGGTCATCGCCCGCGCCTACCTCGAGAAGGTCGGCGAAGCCGCGCCCAAGCCGACGCCGGAAGAGATCAAGAAGTACTACGACGAGAAGCCGGCCCTCTTCAGCCAGCGCCGCATCTACCAGATCCAGGAAATCGGCATCGAGGCGACGCCCGACAAGCTGCCCGAACTGCGCGAGAAGCTCGGCAGCGCCAAGAACATCAACGAGTTCGTCGAGTACCTGAAGACCTCCGGTCTGCGCTTCTCGGGCAACCAGGCCGTGCGGGCGGCCGAGCAGCTGCCGCTGAACTCGCTGGACGCGCTGTCGAAGATGAAGGACGGGCAGGCCATGCTCGTGCCCACGCCGCAAGGCGTGCAGGTCGTGGTGCTCGCCGGCTCGCGCATGCAGCCGGTCACCGAAGAGCAGGCGCGCCCGGCGATCGAGCAGTTCCTCGTCAACGAGCGCCGGCGCAAGCTGGTCGAGGACGACGTCAAGGCGATGCGCGCGGCGGCCAAGATCGAGTACGTGGGCAAGTTCGCGCAGAGTGCGCCTGCCCCCGGTGCTGCCGCCACGCCGGGCGCCCCCGCGCCGACGGCCGCCCCGGCCGCCGCCAGCGGGGCGCTTTCCAGCACCGACATCAGCAAGGGCCTGGGGCTCAAGTGATGCGGGCGCTGCGAGCCCTTGCCGCGGCCGCGGGCTGCGTGCTCGGCCTGCTGGCGGCCGCGCCGGCCTGGGCCCAGGCCCCGGCGGCGCCCGCCTCGCCCGCCCCTGCGCGCGCGCCGGCCGCCGAGTACCGCCTGGGCGCCGGCGACGTCGTCCGCGTGACGGTGTTCCAGAACCCCGAGCTCTCGCTGGAGACGCGGATCACCGAAAACGGCCAGATCTCGTACCCGCTGCTCGGTGCCGTGCGGCTGGGCGGCCTGTCGGTGACCGATGCCGAGCGCGTGCTCGCCGACGGCCTGACCAAGGGCAACTTCCTGCGCAACCCACAGGTCACCGTGATCGTGCTGCAGGTGCGCGGCAGCCAGGCCAACGTGCTGGGCCAGGTCAACCGGCCGGGCCGCTACCCGCTGGAGACCGCCGAGACGCGCCTGACCGATCTCGTCGCGATCGCCGGCGGCGTGTCGCCCGGCGGCAGCGACTTCGTCGTCGTCACCGGCACGCGCGACGGCAAGCCCTTCCGCGAGGAGATCGACCTGCCGGCGCTGTTCATGCCCGGCGGCGAGGCACGCGACATCCTCGTGCGCAACGGCGATGTCGTCTGGGTCGACCGCCAGCCGCTGGTCTACATCTACGGCGAGGTGCAGCGCCCGGGCCCGATGCGCCTGGAGCGCGGCATGACGCTGCTGCAGGCCCTGGCCACCGGCGGCGGCCTCACGGCCCGCGGCACCGAGAAGGGCATCCGCGTGCACCGCAAGGGCAGCGGCGGCCAGGTCGAGGTGACGCAGCCCGCGATGACCGACTCGCTGCGCGAGGGCGATGTCGTCTTCGTGCGCGAAAGCCTCTTCTAACCGGCCCCGCAGGGCTTTCGATCCGGCCGAGCGATCACCATGACCTTCGGGCAGTTCCTCTCCATCCTTCGCGCGCGCTGGTGGCTTGCGCTGGCGATCCTGGTGGCGACCGTCGTGCTGACGACCATCGTCAGCCTGTCGCTCACCAAGCAGTACAAGGCCACGGCCAGCGTCGTCGTCGACTTCAAGCCCGACCCCGTCAGCGCCGTGCTGTTCGGCGGCGGCGGCTCGCCGGCGCAGATGGCCACGCAGGTGGACATCATCAAGAGCGACCGCGTGGCCGAGCGCGTGGTGAAGAACCTCAAGCTGGCCGAGAACCCGCAGGTGCGCCAGCAGTGGCAGGACGAGGCCGGCGGCCGCGGCACCATCGAGAGCTGGCTCGGCAGCCTGTTCCAGCGCAGCATGGAGGTGGAGCCCTCGCGCGAAAGCGGCGTCATCACCATCAACTACAAGGCCGCCGATCCGCGCTTTGCCGCCGCGCTGGCCAATGCCTTCGTGCAGGCCTACGTCGACACCACGCTGGAACTGCGTGTCGACCCGGCGCGCAGCTACCAGTCCTTCTTCGAGACCCGCGCCAAGGAGGCGCGCGACAAGCTCGAGGCCGCGCAGAGCCGCGTCTCGGCCTTCCAGGCCGAGAAGGGCATCATCGCCACCGACGAGCGGCTCGACGTCGAGAACGCGCGCCTGACCGAGCTGTCGTCGCAGCACACCGCGCTGCAGGCCATCAACGCCGAGAGCAACAGCCGCGAGCGCCAGGCCCAGGGTCCGCAGGGCGACCGCCTGCCCGAGGTGCTGGGCAACCCGATCGTCGGCGCGCTCAAATCCGAGATCAACCGCGGCGAGGCTGCGATCCAGCAGCTGACCACGCGGCTGGGCGACAACCACCCGCAGGTCGTGGAGGCGCGCGCCAACGTCGCCGAGCTGCGCCAGCGCCTGGTGGCCGAAACCACCAAGGCCACCGGCAGCGTGGCGCTGTCCAGCAACATCAACCGCCAGCGCCTGATCGAGGTCAAGGCCAGCCTGGATGCGCAGCGCGCCAAGGTGCTGCAGATGAAGGCCGTGCGCGACGAGGGCCTGGTGCTGGTGCGCGAGGTCGAGAACGCGCAGCGCACCTACGACGCCATCCTGTCGCGCCTGACGCAGTCCAGCCTGGAGAGCCAGTCCACGCAGAGCAACGTCAACCAGCTCACCGTGGCCGTGCCGCCGGTGGAGGCCGCCACGCCCCGCGTGGTGCTGAACGTCATCCTGTCGGTCGTGATCGGCCTGCTGCTGGCGGTGGCCGTGGTGCTGCTGCTGGAGCTGCGCAACCGCCGCGTGCGCTCGGCGGCCGACGTGCTGGCCGCGCTCGACCTGCCGGTGATCGCCGTGCTGCCCGGTGCGGGCGCCGCGGCGCGCCTGGCCGACCGCCGCATGACCGCGCTCGAGCAGCGCCTGCTCGCGCCGCTGCCCGCGCCCGGTGCCGCCGGTGCAGGAAAGGGAGCCGCCTGATGGCCAAGCTGCGTGACGACGACCTGAACCCCGAGGTTCTGGAGACGGTGCAGGGCACGCCGGAGGCGGCCTCGCAGGCCGGCGGCGAACGGCCGATCGGCGACTTCCTCACCGCGCTGCGCGACCTCAAGCCCGAGGCCGTGGAGCGCATCCTGGCCTACCAGCGCGACAAGGGCGTGCGCTTCGGCGAGGCCGCCGTGGCGCTGGGCCTGGCCAGCCGCGAGGACGTGCTGGCCGCGCTGTCGCAGCAGTTCGACTACCCGGTGGCCACCGGCGAGACGCAGCGCCTGGGCAGCGAACTCGTGACGCTGACCGACCCCTTCGGTGCGCGCGCCGAGCACTTCCGCTCGCTGCGCTCGCAGCTGATGATGCGCGTGTTCGCCGGCGCCGGCCCGCACCCGGCCCTGGCCCTGGTGAGCCCCGACCTCGGCGACGGCCGCAGCTTCTGCGCCGCCAACCTGGCCGTGGTGCTGGCGCAGCTGGGCGGCCGCACGCTGCTGGTCGACGCCGACCTGCGCGGCCCGCGCCAGCACGAGCTGTTCAAGCTGGAGAACCGCTCGGGCCTGTCGAGCATCCTGTCGGGCCGCTCCGACCAGGGCGCGATCCAGCCGATCGCGGCCGCACCCAGCCTCTTCGTGCTGACCGCAGGCACGACACCGCCCAACCCGCTGGAGTTGGTCGAGCGCGCCACGTTCGGCCTGCTGATGCGCGAGCTCACCGCCAAGTTCGACCACGTCGTCATCGACACGCCCGCCGCGGTGCACGGTGCCGACGCCAGCGTCATCGCGGCGCGCGCCGGCGCGGCACTGGTGCTGGCGCGCAAGAACCGCAGCCGCTTTGCGAGGCTGCAGGAACTGGTGGCCAGCTTCGCCGGCACGCCCGCGAAGCTGGCAGGCGTCGTCTACAACGAGTATTGATCGCTTCCCGGCCCCTCCAGCCCGCCCTGCGATGAACACCGACGCCGCCCTCCGACACCCGCTGGCGCCCTTCGCCATCGTCGCCGCTGGCGCGCTGGTGCTGTACGTGCCGTCGTTCCGCGACCTGCTCAACGGCATCTGGGGCACTGACCAGCAGGGCCACGGCCCGCTGGTGCTGGCCATCTCGCTGTGGCTGCTGTGGCGCAAGGGCCCTGAGCTGCTGGCACTGCCCGAACAGCCGGCGCGCGTGGCCGGGTGGGGCTGCTTCGGGCTGGCGATGCTGGTGTACGCCTTCGGGCGCACCCAGGGCATCCAGATGTTCGAGGTCGGCTCGATGATCGGCCTGGTCGTTTCCATGCTGCTGCTCTTCCGCGGCCCGGCGGCGCTGAAGGTGGTGTGGTTCCCGCTGTTCTTCATGCTGTTCATGGTGCCGCTGCCTGGCGTGGTGGTGGACACGTTGACGCAGCCGATGAAGCTGGCCGTCAGCACTGTGGCCGAGTTCATCCTCTGGAACGTGGGCTACCCGGTGGCGCGCACCGGCGTCATCCTGCAGGTGGGCCCGTACCAGCTGCTGGTGGCCGACGCCTGCGCCGGCCTGAACACGCTGCTCACGCTCGAGGCGCTGGGCTTGCTGTACCTGAACCTCGTGCGGCACGAATCGGCCATGCGCAACATCACGCTGGCGATCCTGATCGTGCCGATCAGCTTCACGGCCAACGTCATCCGCGTCATCGCGCTGACGCTCATCACCTACCACTTCGGCGACGAAGCCGGGCAGGGTTTCCTGCACGGCTTTGCCGGCATGGTGCTGTTCATGGCGGCGCTGATGCTGATCATCGCCGCCGACACCGCGACGCGCGCGATGGTGCGCCATCGCAGCCCGCAGGCGGCCTGATCATGACGGGGCTGTCGCGACCGGTGCGCCAGGCGCTGGGCATGGTGGTGGCGATGGTGCTGGTGGCGCTGCTGTCGCAGGCCGGCAAGCCGGTCTACAAGCTGGCCGAGCAGCGCCCGCGCTTCGACCTGGAACAGGTCATCCCGCAGGCCTTCGGCGACTGGCGCCTTTTGCGCGCAGGTGGCGTGGTGCTGCCCGACCCGAGCGTGCTGGCCAATCTACAGCGCCTGTACACGCAGACGCTGTCGCGGGCCTACATCAACAGCCGCGGCACCGTGGTCATGCTGTCCATCGCCTATGGCGACGACCAGCGCGCCGCGATGGCGGTGCACTACCCCGAGGTCTGCTACCCGGCCCAGGGCTTCCAGGTGCGCAGCAACCACAAGGACACGCTCGCGACGCCCCACGGCGTGCTGCCGGTGCGGCGCCTGGAGACCGAACTCTCGCGCCAGCGCTACGAGCCGGTGACCTACTGGGTGACCATCGGCGACCGCATCTCGCTGGGCGGCTTCGAGCGCCGCATGATCGAGCTCGAGTACGGCCTGCAGCGCGTCATCCCCGACGGGCTGCTGTTCCGCGTGTCGTCGATCAACCGCGACAGCGCCCAGGCCTTCCGCGACCAGGACGCCTTCACGCGCGACCTGATCGCCGCGCTGCCGACGGCCAGCCGCGTCTGGCTCGCCGGCAACCCCGCCCGCGTCGCGGCTGCGCCGCAGCCCTGAGCCATGGCTGTCGACGACGGCAGCGGCCGCCTCGGCATCGTCGCCTATGCCTTCGAGCCCCGCCGCCGGCCGGCGCTGCGGCGTGCGCTGCGCAGCCTGGCCGAGGTGGCGCCCTGGCCGCCGGGCAGCCGGCTGGCCATCGTGCGCCGCGCCGGGCAGCCCCCGTTCGGCGACCCCGGCCTGGGCCTGCCGGTGCAGGAGATCGAGGACGACGGCCGGCGCTGGGAGTTCGGGGCCTGGGATGCCGGCATCGAGCGCCTGGGTGGCGTGGCCGGGGCCTGGCTGCTGCTCAACGACACCGCGGGCGTGAACGACCCCTGGCCGCGGGCCGAGCGGGCGCGGCTGCGCACGCTGGCTGATGCGCAGGCCGCGGCGGCGGCGGGCGCGCCCCCGGTGCTGGGTGGTGCGCTCAGGCCTGCGCCGGCCGGCTGCGCGCTCGAAGGACAGCCTGTGCCGGCCTGGGTGCAGTCGCAGGCCTTCGTAATCTCAGCGTCGGCGCTGCGCGCGCTCGGCGGCCGCCTCTTCGACCGGCCGCTGTTCGAGACGCCGCAGGCCGGGCACGGCCGGCTGCAGTTTCCCGCCGCCGTGTCGCCGGCCCTGGCCGCCCACATCGGCGGCTGGCTCACGCGGCCCGGCAAGGACGGCTGGCGCCACCACAGCGGCCGCAGCGTGGTGCCCGACACGTTGCTGCGCGACAAGGCCGGCGCCATCCTGCTCGAAAAGCGCCTGGCGGCCCGCGTGCTGGCGGCTGGCGGCCAGTTGGTGGACTGCAGCGCGGCGCCCGCGGGGCCTTGGCAACGCCTGCACCGCCGTCTCTTCTACTGGCACCGCCGCCTGGGCCTGGCCCTGCCGCGTGGCCGGGTGGCTTGAAGGCGCTCCGGCGATGCGCGAACGCCTGCTCGTGGTGGTCGACCAGCTGCCGCACCCGGCCCGCAACGGCATCACCCTGCCGCTGGTGCACTACCTCG
>JAIXTY010000004.1 GCA_027483705.1 Rubrivivax sp. | reverse complement strand
CGCAGCACGCGCTCGTCGCCACGCTGGTGGCCGGCGTGCTGCTGGTGGCGGCCGTGGCCTGGCTGCTGCACACCACGATGCGGCGCATCGCCACCGGCGCGGCGGCGGCCGTCGCCACGGCCGAGGCGCTGGCCAGCGGAGACTTCACGCCCCGCGCGCCGCTGGCCGGCCGCGACGAGTTCGCCCGCATCGTCGGCTCACTGCGGAACGCGCAGTCGGCGATCGCCGCGGCCATCGGCGAGGTGCGCGCCGGCGCCCAGGCGGTGGCCACGGCCAGTTCGCAGATCGCCCAGGGCAGTGCCGAGCTGACGCAGCGCACCGAATCGCAGGCCGGCGCGCTGCAGCAGACGGCGGCCTCGATGGAGCAGATCGCCGGCACCGTGCACCACAGCGCCGAACACGCCCGCACCGCGCGCACGCTGGCCGTGGCCGCCGGGCACGAGGCGCAGGGCGGCAGCGAGGTTGTCGGCCAGATGGTGCAGACCATGCAGGCCATCGCCGAGGCGGGCCGCCGCGTCAGCACCATCACCGGCGTCATCGATGCGCTGGCCTTCCAGACCAACATCCTGGCGCTCAACGCCGCCGTCGAGGCGGCGCGCGCCGGCGAGCACGGCCGCGGCTTCGCGGTGGTGGCGGCCGAGGTGCGGCAGCTCGCCCACCGCAGCGCCGAGGCGGCGCGCGAGATCAAGCAGATGATCGCCAGCAGCGACGAGCGCATCGACGCCGGCGACACCCTGGCGCGCCAGGCCGGCGAGCGCATCGGCGGCATCGTCGAGCAGGTCAACCGCATGTCGACGCTGATCGACGAGATCGCCGCCGCCGCCGGCGAGCAGAGCCGCGGCATCGGCCAGGTCAACCAGGCCGTGGCGCAGATGGACCAGGGCACGCAGCAGAACTCGGCGCTGTCCGAGGAAAGCGCCGCAGCGGCCGAAAGCCTGCGCCTGCAGGCGCTGAAGCTGACGGAGTCGGTCGGCCGCTTCCAGCTGGCCGCGGCCTGAGCGGGCCGCTCAGCGCAGCGCCAGGTCCAGCGCCGTGCCCGCGAACACCGCAAAGCCCAGCCAGTGGTTGGCGCGGAACGCGCGGAAGCAGCGGTCGCGGCTGCGGTCGCGGATCAGCGTGTAGTGCCACGCGGCCTGCGCCGCCGCCACGGCGATGCCGGCCAGGAACCATGCGCCCAGGCCCAGTGAACGGCCGAGCCATGCCCAGCTGAGCAGGTAGGCGGCGTAGAAGCCCATCACCGCCGCCACGTCGAAGCGGCCCAGCGTGATGGCGCTGGTCTTCATGCCGATGCGCAGGTCGTCGTCGCGGTCGACCATGGCGTACTCGGTGTCGTAGGCCAGCACCCAGAACAGGTTGCTGGCCAGCAGCGCCCAGGCCTGCCAGGGCACGGCGTCGGCCACCGCCTGCAGGCCCCAGTCGCTGCCGCCCTGCGCCGCCGCAAAGGCCATCGGGATGCCGAAGCTGAAGGCCACGCCCAGCACGGCCTGCGGCATGTTCACCACGCGCTTGGCGTACGGGTACAGCAGCGTCACGGCCAGTGCGGCAAAGCTCAGCAGGATGGCCGGCGCGCTGGTGGTGAGCACCAGCGCAAAGGCCACCAGCGCCAGCACCGCGCCCACGGCCAGCGCCTCCTTCACGCCCACCGCGCCACGCGTCACGGGGCGCTGCGCCGTGCGCTTGACGTGGCGGTCGAACTCGCGGTCGGCGACGTCGTTGACGCAGCAACCGGCGCTGCGCATCAGCACCGTGCCGGCGGTGAACACGAGCGCCAGGTGCCAGCCCGGCCAGCCGTCGGCGGCGATCCACAGCGCGCTCAGCGTGGGCCACAGCAGCAGCAGCCAGCCGGCGGGGCGGTCCCATCGGATGAGGTCGAGGTAGAGCGCGAGGCGGCCGGGCGATGCCGGCGAGGACGGTGCTGCAGGGGCCACGCACCGATTATCCCGTCGCCCCCCCGGACGGGCGCCGCGCTGTCACGGCACCGTCATGCGGCCTGCTTACGGTGCCTGCTTCCACCGGAGGAGAACGAGACGATGAAGCCTGCCCTGCTCGCCGCCGCAGCCGCGGCCCTGTCGGCCGCGATGGCCACCGCCCCCCGGCCCGCCACCGCGCAGGTGATCGTCGGGGGCACGACCTACCAGGTCCAGGGCCTGGCCGGTGTCGGCCGCATGCCCGCCAGCCTGCGCGACAGCTTCGGCGAGACCTTCGGCTCCATCTCCGGCCTGTGGGCCGACGGGTCGAGCTGGAGCCGCAGCGGCGGCACCTACACCGGCACCTTCC
This sequence comes from Rubrivivax sp., assembly GCA_027483705.1. Classification (GTDB taxonomy): domain Bacteria; phylum Pseudomonadota; class Gammaproteobacteria; order Burkholderiales; family Burkholderiaceae_C; genus Rubrivivax. The sequence continues at coordinate 6,456 of JAIXTY010000004.1, read as the reverse complement.
TGACCACGCCCGACCGCGGCTACAACGTGGCGGGAACCATCGACTACGCGCCGCGGCTGAACGAGATCGCCGTGAGCTTCACGCCCGCGGCGCCGGGCGCGAGCGGCCTGTCGCAGAACCAGATCGGCCTCACGCTCACCGGGAGCACGCGGCTGTTCGAGTCGGTGGCGGGCGGTGGCACGCGGCTCTTCAGCGGTCTCGATCCCGTTCCCGGTGGCGTGACCACGGGCGGTGCGCGCCCCGCCACCGCCACGCTGCCCGAGCTGCCGCAGGCCTTCAACGGCAAGCTCTCGCTCGATGCCGAGGGCATCGTGGTGCTGCCCGATGGCTCGCGCCTGGTGAGCGACGAGTATGGCCCGTCGGTCTACCGCTTCAGCGCTGCGGGGCAGTTCATCGGCGCGCTGCCGGTGGCCGCCTCGGTGCGGCCCATCCGCAACGGCGTCACCGACTACAGCTCCAACAACCCGGCCGCGGGCCAGCCCGCGCCGTCGCCGACCAACCCGAGCTACGGCCGCGCCAACAACCAGGGCTTCGAGGGCCTGAGCCTCAGCCCGGACGGCCGCACGCTGTTCGTCACGCTGCAGAGTGCCGCGCGGCAGGACGGCGCGGCCACCGGCGCCGCGTTTCGCGACCACGCGCGCCTCTTCACCTACGACGTGAGCAACCTCGACAACATCCGCCTGACCGGCGAATACGTCGTGAAGCTGCCGAAGTTCGTGCAGGGCAGCAGCACGCTGGTGGCGGCGCAGAGCGAGATCCGCGCCGTCTCGGACACGCAGCTGCTGATCCTGCCGCGCGACAGCAACGGCCTGGGCGTGGGCACGCAGACGTCACTGCTGCGGCGCGTGGACGTCGTCGACATCGCGGCGGCCACGAACATCCTCGGCCAGACCTACGAAGGGCAGATCGCCCCGGGCGGCGTGCTCAACCCGGCCATCACGCCGGCCGTGTACCGCGAGTTCCTGAACATCAACGACAACGCCGAGCTCGCGCGCTTCGGCCTCGTCAACGGCGTGGTCAGCGGCCTGGACAACCTGAGCGAGAAGTGGGAGGGCCTGGCGCTGCTGCCGGCGCTGGACCCGTCGGCGCCGAACGACTACTTCCTGTTCGTGGCCAACGACAACGACTTCATCACCACCAACGGCTTCCACGCCGGCGGGGCCTACAACGGCGGCTTCGAGAACGACACGATGTTCCTGGCCTGGCGCGTGACGATCGCCCCGGTGCCGGAGCCGGCGACGGCGCTGCTGATGGCGCTGGGCGCGGCCGGGCTGCTGCTGCGTCGGCGCGGCTGAACGTCACCGGCGCAGCAGGTTCACCAGCGGGCGGCCGGCGCGGTCGCGGTAGACGTCGAAGTCGGCGTCCAGGCTGAGGACGTGGCGGATCTTCAGGCGCGCCGCGGCCTCGGCGATGGAGGCGTCGGCCAGGTCGAAGGGCAGGTCGGCGAAGCGCTCGCTGATGCGCAGCACCTCGGTCACCGAGCCCTCGGCGGGTGGCTGAAGTGCCAGTGCGCCTCGCTGCACCCAGCGCAGGAAGTCGAGTGCGCAGTCGTTGGCGATGCGCCGCGCCAGCAGGGCGCACACCTCGGTAGCCACCGGCCAGGTGGACAGCAGCGTGGCGCGCGGGTTGTCGCGCAGCCAGCTCAGCACGGGCTCGTGCCATCGATCGGCGCCGTTGAACAGGGCGATCAGCGGGCCGCTGTCCACCAGCACCGGGCCGGCATGGGCCAGGTAGCGGGCCGAGGGCTCCCGGGCCGTCGCCTTCCGCGCGGGCATGGCCCTCAGCCGCGGCGGGCTTGCCGCTCGGCGGCGGCGGCCACGAAGCCCAGCCGTCGTCGCGTGGCCAGGTCGGCCGCGCCGGCGTGGCGGCCGAAGAGATCGGCGCCCATCTCGAAGGCCGAGCGCGCAGGGCTCTCGGCGTCTTCGCTTAGGTAAGCCAGCAAGGCCGCGCGCACGACCTCGCTCGTGCTGCGGCCGCTGGCCTGCGCGCGCTGGCGCAGCTGCTCCTCGAGGGCGGCGTCGAGCTTGATGGTGACGGTCATGGTGGTGCAGCGCGCGCGTGTGCGAGGGGGCGGCCGAAGCGTATTACCGACTGTATTACCACGGCGCCGTCAACGTCAACCTTCCAGCTGCTTCTGGAACACCAGCCCCGCGTGCTCGCGCAGCGCGTGGAACTTGATCTTCGGCCAGTTCTCCTGCATCGCGCGCAGCTCGCCGGCGTATTCGAGCAGCACACAGGGCGCGTCCACCGCGTCCATCGCCACGCGGTGGGCGTTGCCGTCGATGAAGCGCTGCAGCTCCTTGGGCTCGTCGCAGGTCACCCAGCGCGCCACGTTGTAGCGCGCCGGCATGATGCGCGCCTTGCAGCCGTACTCGTGCTCCAGCCGGTGCGCCACCACCTCGAACTGCAGCTGCCCCACGGCGCCCAGCAGCAGCACGCTGCCGGCCACCGGGCGGAAGACCTGGATCGCGCCCTCCTCGCCCAGCTGCGTGAGGCCGGCGCGCAGCTGCTTGGTCTTCAGCGGGTCGGCCACTTCCACCGAGCGGAACATCTCGGGCGCAAAGAACGGCAGCCCGGTGAACTGCAGCACCTCGCCCTCGGTCAGCGTGTCGCCGAGCTGGAGCACGCCGTGGTTCGGGATGCCGATGATGTCGCCGGCAAAGGCCTCGTCCAGCAGCTCGCGGCGCTGGCTCATGAAGGTGACGACCGAGTTCGGCCGCAGCTCCTTGCCGCTGCGCGCGACCTTCAGGCGCATGCCGCGCTCGAAGTGGCCGCTGGCCAGCCGCACGAAGGCGATGCGGTCGCGGTGCGCCGGGTCCATGTTCGCCTGGATCTTGAACACCACGCCGGTGAGCTTGGGCTCGGTGGGCTGCACGCCGCGCTGGATGGCGGGCTTGGCGCCGGGCTGCGGCGCCAGGTCCACGAGGGCGTCGAGCACCTCCTGCACGCCGAAGTTGTTGACGGCCGAGCCGAAGAACATCGGCGTCTGCCGGCCCGCCAGGAACTCGGCCTCGTCGAAGGCCGGGGCGGCGTCGCGCACGAGCTCGATCTCGCCGGCCGCCTGCTCGTACGGGCCGCCGAAGCGCTCGGCGAGCGCCGGGTTGCCGATGCCGTCGATCACTTCCTCAGAGCCGGCGATGCGGTCCTCGCCCGGCGCGAACACGCGCATCTGGTCCTTGCGCAGGTCGAGCACGCCGCCAAAGAACTTGGCCATGCCCACCGGCCAGGTGAAGGGCACCACCGTCATGCCGAGTTCGCGCTCGATCTCGTCCATCAGCGCCAGCGGCTCCTTCACCTCGCGGTCCATCTTGTTCACGAAGGTGAGGATGGGCGTGTTCCGCGCGCGGCACACCTGCAGCAGGCGCCGCGTCTGCGGCTCCACACCGTTGGCGGCGTCGATGACCATCAGCGCCGCGTCCACCGCGGTGAGCACGCGGTAGGTGTCTTCGCTGAAATCCTGGTGGCCGGGGGTGTCGAGCAGGTTGATGACGCAGTCGCGGTACTCCATCTGCATCACGCTGGACGCCACCGAGATGCCGCGCTGCTTTTCGATCTCCATCCAGTCGGATGTCGCGTGCCGTGTGGCTTTCCGCGCCTTCACGCTGCCGGCGATCTGGATGGCGCCGCTGAAGAGCAGCAGCTTCTCCGTCAGCGTGGTCTTGCCCGCGTCGGGGTGGCTGATGATCGCGAAGGTGCGGCGGCGCTTCACCTCGTGGGTGATGCGCTCGGGGGTGGCGGCGGGCATGGCGCGGGCTCGGCAGGGAAACCCGGCATTATCCCGGCCACCGCCGCTCGCCGTCATGCCCGAACTGCCCGACATCACCGTCTACGCCGAGCGCCTGCAGGCCCTGGTGCAGGGCCGGCGGCTGCAGCGCGTGCGGGTGCTCAACCCGTTCGTGCTGCGCACCGCGGTGCCGCCCATCGCCTCGGCCGAGGGCCAGGCGGTGCTGGGCGTGGAGCGCCTGGGCAAGCGCGTGGTGCTGGCGCTGGAAGGCGGCGCGCTGCTCGTCATCCATCTGATGATCGCCGGCCGGCTGCGCTGGCTGCCTGGGCCCATCGACCCACCGCCCAAGCCGCCGGGCGGCAAGCTGACGCTGGCCTGTTTCGACTTCGACGACGCCGGCACGCTGGCCCTCACCGAGGCCGGCACGCAGCGCCGGGCCTCGATCCACCTGCTGGCCGACCGCGCCGCACTGGCGGCGATGGACCCGGGCGGGCTGGAGGTCATCGGCAGCTCGCTCGCCGACTTCACCGCGCGGCTGCGGCAGGCCAACCACTCGCTCAAGCGCGCGCTGACGATGCCGCAGCTCTTCAGCGGCATCGGCAACAGCTACTCCGACGAGATCCTGCACCAGGCGCGCCTGTCGCCGGTGCTGCTGACGCAGTCGCTGAGCGACGAGCAGGTGGCGCGGCTGCACGCCGCGGCCGTGGCGGTGCTGCAGGCGTGGACCGAGCGGCTGCGCGCCGAGGCCGCGGCGACCAAACACGGCTGGCCGGCCCAGGTGACGGCCTTCCGCCCCGAGATGGCCGTGCACGGCCGCTACGGCCAGCCCTGCCCGGTGTGTGGCAGCCCGGTGCAGCGCATCGTGCACGCCGACAACGAAAGCAACTACTGCGCGCGCTGCCAGACCGGCGGCAAGCTGCTGGCCGACCGGGCGCTCAGCCGGCTGCTCAAGGCGAGCTGGCCGAAGACGATCGACGACCTCTAGTCTTCGAGCAGCGAGCGCAGCATCCAGGCCGTCTGCTCATGCACCGTCAGGCGCTGCGTCAGCAGGTCGGCCGTGGGTTCGTCGCCGGCCTTGTCGGCCAGCGGGAAGATGGCGCGGGCGGTGCGCGCCACGGCCTCGTGGCCGTCGACCAGGATCTTCACCATCTCCATCGCCTTGGGCGGCACGCCGGGCGCGTCGGGCACGCTGGCCAGCGCCGCGAACTGCGCGTAGCTGCCGGGCGCCGGGTGGCCGAGGCTGCGGATGCGCTCGGCGATCGGGTCCACCGCCGTCCACAGCTCGGTGTACTGGGCCATGAACATCGCGTGCAGCGAGTTGAACATCGGCCCCGTCACGTTCCAGTGGAAGTTGTGCGTGGTGAGGTAGAGCGTGTAGGTGTCGGCCAGCAGGCGGCTCAGCCCGCCGGCGATGGCGCCGCGGTCGGCGGCGGAGATGCCGATGTTGACGGCAGGCCCCTTCGGCACTGCAAGGGCGGCGGACTTCTTCTTGCCCATGACGGATTCCTTTCGGTTCGGGTTGTTCAGGACAGGCGCCGCACGCCGGCCAGCGTGCAGGCATAGACGCAGTTGCGCAGCGCGGCAATCGCCTCGTAGCGCGGGAAGGTGCGGCGCCACACCAGCACCACACGGCGTGTCGGCGCCGGCTCGGTGAACGGGACGTAGGCCACGTGCGGCTGCGGCTCGCTGGGCACACTGAGGCGCGGCACCACCGTCACGCCCATGCCCGAGGCCACCATGTACTTGATGGTCTCCAGGCTCGAGCCCTCGAAGCTCTTGCGGATGCCCTCGGCGCCGCTGGAAAAGCGCGCGTACTCCGGGCAGACCTCGAGCACGTGGTCGCGGAAGCAGTGGCCGGTGCCCAGCAGCAGCATGGTCTCGTTCTTCAGCTCCTCGGCGGTGATGCGCTCGCGCTGCGCCATCGGGTGCGTGCGCGGCACGGCAGCGAGGAAGGGCTCGTCGTACAGCGGCGCCACCGCGAGGCCCGTGTCCGGGAAGGGCTCGGCCAGGATGGCGCAGTCCAGGTCGCCGGTGCGCAGCATGTCCAGCAGCCGCGCGGTGAAGTTCTCCTGCAGCACCAGCGGCATCTGCGGCACGCGCTCGATGGCCTGGCGCACCAGCTCGGGCAGCAGGTAGGGGCCGACGGTGTAGATGACGCCCAGGCGCAGCGGGCCCGACACGGGGTCCTTGCCCGTCTTGGCGATCTCGCGGATGGCTGCGGCCTGCTCGATGACCTGCTGCGCCTGGCGCACGATCTGCTCGCCCAGCGGCGTGGTGCTCACCTCGTTGGCGCCACGCTCGAAGAGGCGGACGTCGAGCTCCTCCTCGAGCTTCTTCACCGCCACGCTCAGCGTGGGCTGGCTCACGTGGCAGGCCTCGGCCGCGCGGCCGAAGTGGCGCTCGCGGGCCACGGCGACGATGTACTTGAGCTCCGTCAGCGTCATGACGGCATTGTCGGCCCTGGGCGCATCAGGCTTTCAGGAACTCGGTCTTTGCGCCGAGCCAGCGGTCTACCTGCTGCTGTGCCCGCAGCGGGTGCTCGGCCAGCAGCCGCGCCGCCGCGGCGCGGGCCTGCAGCAGCAGTGGCTCGTCCTCGGCCAGGTCGGCAAAGCGCAGCAGCGCGTCGCCGCTCTGGCGCGCGCCCATGAACTCGCCGGGGCCGCGGATGTCGAGGTCGCGCCGCGCGATCTCGAAGCCGTCGGTCGTCTCGGCCATCGCCTTCAGCCGCGCCT
>JAIXTY010000191.1 GCA_027483705.1 Rubrivivax sp. | reverse complement strand
GCCTGCCTGCTGCTGGCCGTGCTGGGGCGGTTGATGGCGCAGGCGATTCCCGCGTCGCCGCCCACCGACCCCGGCCTCGTCATCAACTGGAATGCCTTCACCGAGACCTGGCGCAACCTGAAGCTCGCGCACGGCAACGTGGTGGTGTTCCGCTCGCTGCTGGGCATCAGCTGGATGTGGTTCTTTGGCGCGGTGTTCCTGAGTCAGTTCCCGGTGTTCGCGCGCGAGGTTCTGCACGGCAACGAGCAGGTGGCCTCGCTGCTGCTGGTGGTGTTCTCCATCGGCGTGGGCACCGGCGCGCTGCTGTGCGAGATGCTGAGCCGGCGCCACGTGGAGATCGGCCTCGTGCCGCTGGGCGCCATCGGCATGACGGTGTTCAGCGTCGACCTGTACTTCGCCTCGCGCGGGCTGCCACCCGCACAGGCGCTCACGCTCGGTGCCTTCATCGCCGTGCCGGCACATTGGCGCGTGCTGGCCGACCTGTTTGCGCTGAGCCTCTTCGCCGGCATCTTCAGCGTGCCGATGTACGCGCTGATCCAGCTGCGCAGCCAGCCCACGCACCGGGCCCGCATCATCGCGGCCAACAACATCCTCAATGCCCTCTTCATGATCGTCAGCTCGCTGATGGTGGGCGCGCTGCTGGCGGCCGGCTTCACGGTGCCGGAGGTGTTCCTCGTCGTCGGCCTGCTCAATGCGGTGGTGGCCGGCTACATCTTCCTGCTGGTGCCGGAGTACCTGCTGCGCTTCCTGGCGTGGATCCTCACCCACGTGATCTACCGCTTCCGGGTGCGCGGCGACGAGCACATCCCCACCACGGGCGCGGCGGTGCTGGTGTGCAACCACGTGAGCTACGTCGACGCCGTGCTGCTGATGGCGGCGAGCCCGCGGCCCATCCGCTTCATCATGGACCACCGCATCTTCGCCACACCGGTGCTGGGCACGCTGTTCCGGCTGGCCAAGGCCATCCCGATCGCGCCGCAGAAGGACGACCCCGAGGCCTACGACCGCGCCTTCGCCGAGGCCCGCCGCGTGCTGGACGAGGGCGACCTGCTGGCGATCTTCCCGGAAGGCGGCCTCACGCGCGACGGGCAGCTGGGCGAGTTCAAGGGCGGCCTGATGAAGATCCTGCAGAGGCACCCGGTGCCGGTGGTGCCGATGGCGCTGGGTAACCTGTGGGGCAGCTTCTTCTCGCGCGTGGACGGTGGCACCGCGATGCGCCGGCCGTTCCGCCGCGGGCTGCTCAGCCGCGTGACGCTGGACGTGGCCGCGCCGCTGCCGGCGGCCGAGGTGTCGCCGGCGGTGCTGCGCGAGCGGGTGGCGGGGCTGCTGGGCTAGCCCGCACGGCAGCGTGGCCCGGCTCGGGCGTGCAGCCGGCTACCGGTGCTGATCGACGAGGATCGGGTTCCCATCCGGATCGGTCAGCGTGAAGTAGCCAGGGCCGCTGGTGGCGGTGGGGTCGACCTCGCTGTCGAGCGGGACGCCGGCCGACTTCAGCATCGCCTGCAGCTGCCGCACGTCGGTGAACGGGTCGACGTTCTGTGCCGCGGCGTCCCAGCCCGGGTTGAAGGTGAGCATGTTCTTCTCGAACATGCCCTGGAACAGGCCGATGACGGTGGCGCCGTTCTTCAGGATCAGCCAGTTCTGCGCGATGTTGCCGCCGAGCGTGGTGAAGCCGAGCTTCTCGTAGAAGGCCTTCGAAGCGGCGATGTCCTTCACCGCCAGGCTGAGCGAAAAGATGCCGAGGTCCATGGGGTGCTCCTCCAGCGCCCGGTGGGCGCCCGGGCCGGAGCGTAGAGCTTTGCGGCTCAGGCTTCCAGTGCCGCCACCTCGGCCGTGAGCCGCTCCACCGCCTCGGCGCTGGTGGCCAGCAGGTTGTGCAGCAGCCGGATGGCCAGGCTCGGGCAGTCGCGCTGCAGCTGCGCAAAGGCGGCCGGCGTCAGCGCACAGGCCTCGACCTCGGTGTCGGCCACCACGTCCGCACTGCGCCGCCCGCCGGCCAGCAGGGCCGACTCGCCCAGCGCCATGCCCGCCGACAGCGTGGCCAGCCGGCGCGTGCCGCCCTGCGGCAGCGGCACCACCACGCTGACCTCGCCGCGCATCAGCAGCACCAGCGCGTCCGAGGGCTCGCCGCGCCGCATCAGCACCTGGCCGGCACTCAGGCCGCGGCGCTGCAGCGTGGCCTCCAGCACCGCCAGCTCCTCGGCGCTGGCGCCGGCGCACAGGCGATGCTCGGCCAGAGACATCAGCGCAGCCGGTGCGCGGCTGGCGCCGTGCCGGGCCAGCAGCGTGCGCTCGCAGGCCTCGATGCCGAGGTCGAGTTGCGAGTGGAAGCCGTAGGCCCGCGCGTGCCGCGGATCGACCTCGGTGCCCAGGCCGGCGAGCAGGTCGCCGCGCCGCACGCGCGTCAGCACCACCTGCTCGCCACGCGTGGCGCAGTCCTCGATCAGCCGCGCCAAAAGGCGCGTGGCCGCGTCGTCGGCATGGTTCACGCGCTTGAAGTCCAGCAGCAGGCACTCGCGGCCGGCGGCCGAGTGCGTCACCTGGCGCAGCACCGGCTCCAGCGTCGCGAAGCGCAGGTCGCCCTGCAGCTCCAGCACCTGCGCCGCGTGGCCGTGCTCGGCCAGCAGCGCGGCCTCCGCCGGCGGGCGGCGGCGGCGGCTGTGCACCTCGGCCAGCGTGTAGCGGGCGCGCACGGTGGCCAGCGCCACGCGCGGCGGCCGCAGGAAGTGCAGGCCCAGCTCGGCCGACAGCGCCGAGCACACGGCCACGCCGCGCACGCTGTTGCCGCGGGCGTCGAGCCGCGGCGAGTACACGCCGATGCCCAGCTGCCCCGGCAGCACGGCCATGATGCCGCCGCCGACGCCGCTCTTGGCCGGTAGGCCGACGCGGTAGACCCACTCGCCGGTGAAGTCGTAGATGCCGCAGGTCGTCATCACCGACAGGATCGACGGGATCGTGCCGGCCGACACCGCGCGCTCGCCGGTGATCGGGTTGATGCCGCCGCCGGCCAGCGTGGCGGCCATCAGCGCCAGGTCGCGGCAGCTCACCTGCACGGCGCACTGGCGGAAGTACAGCTCCAGCGCCGGCTCGGGGTCGCCCTCGACGATGCCGTAGTTGCGCAGCAGGTGGCCGATGGCGCGGTTGCGGTGGCCGGTGTCGCGCTCGCTGGCGAACACGGCCTCGTCGACCGTGAGTTCGCGGCCGGCGTAGGCCGACAGCGCCGCGAGCAGCCGCTCGAAGCGCGCCGCCGGCGTGTCGCCGCCGATCAGCCCGGCCACCGCGATGGCGCCGGCGTTGATCATCGGGTTGAGCGGCCGGCCGCTGCCGGGCTCCAGGCTAATGGAGTTGAAGGCTTCGCCCGAGGGCTCCACCCCCACGGCCTGCGCCACGCGCTCAGGCCCGCGGTCCTCGAGCGCCACGCCGTAGGCCAGCGGCTTGGAGACCGACTGGATGGTGAACGGCAGCCGGCTGTCGCCGACCTCGTACACCTGCCCGTCGACGGTGGCGATGACGATGCCGAAGCCGTCGGCATCGACCTTCGCCAACTCCGGGATGTAGGTGGCCACCGCGCCGTCGCGCAGCGGCTTGAAGCGTTCGAGCAGGCCTTGCAGGTAGGCCTGCACCGGCGAGTCGGTGGCGGCGCTCGATGCCCTTGGGGGTGTCGTTGTCATGGCTTTGCCATGACGCAACTTCCGTGCGCAGCGGCGTGCACCTCGCCGGTGCGCAGGTTCACGCGGCTGGTGCGGCCCAGTGCGCGCGGTGGTCCTGCGCGTAGCGCTCGAAGGCGATCGGCTCCTGCCCGGTGATCCGCAGGACGGCGTCTGTGGTGCGCTCGGCCCAACCGGCCTTGAAGTAGCCGAGGATGATGATCAGGAACTCGGCGTACGGCCGCGGCAGGCCGGCGCCGAGCAGGCCGTCGAGCATGGCCTCGGGCGGGATGTCCTGGTAGGCGATGGTGCGGCCGGCTGCCCGCGACAGGATCGCGGCGGCCTGGTCGTGGTCGAGCGCCTCGGCGCCAGTGAGGTCGAAGTCGGCGCCGTCGTGGGCGTGGCTGTCCAGCAGCGCGGCGGCCGTGGCGGCGATGTCGCGGGCGTCGATGAAGCTGCCCTTGGCGTGGCCGGTGGGCAGGAAGATCGTGCCGTGGTCGCGGATGCCGGCCAGCCAGAAGGTGTGGAAGTTCTGCATGAACCAGTTCGGGCGGATGACGTTGAACGGCACGCCGCTGGCCTCGAGCTGCAGCTCCACGCGGCGCAGCGGCGCCGACGGGTCGGCGTTGGCGCCCATGGCCGTCATCAGCACCACCTTGTCCAGGCGCTGCGCACGCGCCTGCTCGACCAGCGGGCCGAGCAGCTCGTGCTGGTTCACGTGGCCGGGCGGGGCCAGCAGGAAGGCGCGGTCCACGCCCTCGAAGGCGTGGGCCAGGCCCTGGTGGCTGAGCAGGTCGAGCTGCACCTGGTCGGGCGCGGTGGGCGTGCGGCTCGTGGCGCGGCGCACCGTGTGGCCGGCGGCGGCCAGGCGGGTGGCGAGCTCGCTGCCGACGGTGCCGCTGGCGCCGACGATGAGGGTGGTGGTCATGGCGGGTGTCCTTCTTGATGGGTTGTCGATGCGTGCACGATATGGTTCTGGATATGTACTGCAAATGGACCGAAGTTCATTTTTCATGTCTTCAAGTCCTGAACGGTATGGCTGTGTGACAATCCCGCCATGGATCTGCTGAGCGACGTTCTCCAGCAGGCCGGCCTGCAGCGCCGGCTGCTCGACCTGCGCCACCTGCCCGCGGCCACGGCGCTGCGCTTCCCCTGCGAGCGCAGCATGGGCTTCCACGTCGTCACGCAGGGCCGGGTGTGGGTGCATGCGCCGGGCGCGGTCGAGCCGCTGGCGCTGGCCGCCGGCGACGTGGCCTTCATGGCGCGCGGCTGCGTGCACGTGCTGGCCACGGTGCCGCAGCTCGGCGGCCTGGAGCCGCAGCCCATCGCCGGCACCTGGGGTGTGGCGGCGGCGCCGGCACCGCCACCGGGTGCCGAGGTGGCCTCGGTCATCAGCGGCGCCTACCAGCTGTGGCACGAGCCGCTGCACCCGCTGTTCGACGAGCTGCCCGGCTGGTTCGTGCTCACCGCGGCCGAGATGCCGCGGCTGGGCCCGCTGGCGCTGGCGATGTCGATGCTGGCCGACGAGGCCGGCCGTGCCGGCGAGGGCGCCGCCACCGGTGTGGCCACACTCGGCAGCGACGTGCTGGTGCACGGCCTGTTCGATGTGCTGTTCGTGCAGCTGCTGCGCGAGATCGTCGCGCGCCGCGGCGGTGCCGGCCGCAGCTGGAGCCACGCCGTGCGCGACCCCGCCATCCACCGCGCCGTGGCGCTGCTGCAGGCCGACGTGGCGCGCCCCTGGACGCTGGAGCTGCTGGCGCAGGAGGCGGGCCTGTCGCGCACCGCGCTGGCCGAGAAGTTCCGCGACGCGATGGGCGAAACCCCGCTGGCCCACCTGCGCACGCTGCGCCTGCAGAAGGCGATGCAGCTGCTGGGCGAGCCGCGGCGCAAGCTCGACGAGGTGGCGCGTGCCGTCGGCTATCAGGACGCCTTCGGCTTCTCGAAGGCCTTCAAGCGCGCCGTGGGCGTGTCGCCGGGCGAGTTCCGCCGGCGCGACGCCGCCGACCACGCTTCACCCTGGCGCTGGGGCGGGGCCGCGACCGGCACCTGAACCACCCCGGCTTGCACCGGATACTGGATAAACATACAGTTATCCGGTGAGCCACCCGGACCTGCTTTCCCCTTCGCTGCACCCCGCCGTGTGGCGCGCCCACGAGCTGGGCCGCCCACGCGCCACCGACGGCCGCCACGCCATCGCCAGCGGCCACCCCGCGCTCGACGCGCAGCTGCCCGGCGGCGGCTGGCCGCTGGGCGCGCTCACCGAGCTGCTGCTGCCGCACGAGGGCCTGGGCGAACTGCGCCTGCTGGCCCCGGCGCTGGCCGCGGTGCAGCAGCGCAGCCAGGCCAGCCGCGGGCTGATGTGGTTCGACCCGCCGGCCGAGCCCTGCGCCTGGGTGCTGACGGCGCTGGGGCTCGATCTGCGCCGGCTCGTCGTCGTGAGGCCGCGGCCGCTGCCGCCGGCGCGTGCCACCGGTGCGCGGCGCGGCCCGCGCGCGCCGCTGCCGGCGTCCGACGTGCTGTGGGCGCTGGAGCAGGCCCTCAAGAGCGGGCAGGTGGGCGCCGTCGTCGCCTGGCTGCCGGCACGGCTGCCGGCCGACGCGCTGCGCCGGCTGCAGCTGGCGGCGCAGGCCCACGAGG
>JAIXTY010000142.1 GCA_027483705.1 Rubrivivax sp. | reverse complement strand
GCTGAGCTGCGCCTGGTTCAGGCGGTGAAGGAAGTAGCTCTGGTCCTTGGCCGGATCCAGGCCCTTCAGCAGCTCGAAGCGGCCGGCGGCGGTTTCACGCACCCGTGCGTAGTGGCCGGTGGCGATCTTCTGGGCACCCAGCCGCAGCGCGTGGTCGAGGAAGGCCTTGAACTTGATCTCGGCGTTGCACAGCACATCGGGGTTCGGCGTGCGGCCGGCCTGGTACTCGCGCAGGAACTCGGCGAAGACACGGTCCTTGTACTCGGCGGCGAAGTTGACGTGCTCGATCTCGATGCCGATGACGTCGGCCACCGCCGCAGCGTCGACGAAGTCGACGTTGCTGGAGCAGTAGGCGCTGTCGTCGTCGTCTTCCCAGTTCTTCATGAAGATGCCGACGACATCAAAGCCCTGCTGCTTGAGCAGCCAGGCGCTGACCGCGCTGTCCACGCCGCCACTGAGCCCCACCACCACGCGCTGCTTCGCCGCCATGTCGTGGATTATCCCGGGGCCCCTTAAGCCGGCGCCAAGGCAGGGCGCGGCCGGCCGCGCTAGGCTCGGCGACCATGCAGCTGCTCCTGGTGGAAGACGATCTCGACCTCGGCCGCTCGCTCACCGAGTCGCTGCGGGGCGCGGGCTTCGAGGTCGAGTGGGTGCGCCGCGCCGCCGACGCCGAGCGCTTCGTGCAGCGCGGCGGGCAGGACGCCATCGTGCTGGATCTCTCGCTGCCCGACGGCCACGGCCTGGATCTGCTGCGCCGCTGGCGCGCGGCCGCGCTGCAGGTGCCGCTGGTCATCATCACCGCCAGCACCGCGCTGGGCGACCGGCTGCAGGGCCTGGACGAAGGCGCCGACGACTTCCTCGTCAAGCCCTTCGTGGTGCAGGAGCTGGTGTCGCGGCTGCACGCCGTGGCCCGCCGCAGCGCGCGCCAGGCCGCGGCCGAGTGGCGCTTCGGCACACTCGTCATCGTGCCGCAGCGGCGCGAGTGTCGGCTGGGCGACGAGCCGCTGGCGCTGACGCCGCGCGAGTTCGACATCCTGCACACGCTGGCGCGCGCCGCCGGCGACGTCGTGCCCAAGCACCGGCTGGCGCAGGCGTTGGCGCCGCTGGGCGACGCGGTGGACTTCGCGGCCCTGGAGGTGCACGTGCATCACCTGCGACGCAAGATCGGCGGCGGCCGCATCCGCACCGTGCGCGGCGTGGGCTACGCGCTCGCCGACGACGAGGCCGCGGCATGACGAACCTGGCGCGGCTGCCCACGCTGCTGGGGCGCATCACCGCCGTGCTGGTGGGCTCGTTCGCCATCGTCTTCGTCGTGCTCTTCGCATGGTCCGCCTGGGGGCTGCTGGCGCGCGACAGCGGCGAGCTCGACCGCGGCCTGCTGATGTCGGCCCGCAGCATCGCTGACGCGCTCGACGCCACCGGCGACGAGGCCCGCGCCGGCAGCACGTCGATCGCCCTCCTGCGCGAACTGCAGCAGCGCGACCTCTCCGGCGACCCGCCGCTGCACCTGGCGATCACGCGCACCGGCGGCAGCCTGGTGATGCACAGCGGCGTCGCACCCGACGCCGCGGTGCTGGCCGTGGCCGATGGCGCCCACACGCCGCCGGGCTCTCGCTGGCGGGTGTACGCCGCCACCGGCCGCCAGTGGCGCGTGCTGCTCTTCGACGACGAGGCGGTGCGCCAGCGCTGGCTGGCCGGCACGCTGGCCAGCGACCTGGCGCTGAACATCGCGATGGCGATCCCGTTCGTGCTGCTGCCGCTGTGGGGCGCGGCACGGCTGTCGCTGCGGCCGCTGCGCAACCTGTCGGCCGCCGTGGCGGCGCGCCAGCCGCTGGACACCACGCCGCTGCCCGCCGGCCCGCGCCGCTGGCGCGAACTGGCGCCGCTGGAGGACGCGCTGAACCGCCTGTTCGAGCGCACCGCGCAGGGCGTGGCCCGCGAGAAGGCCTTCGTGCACGACGCCGCCCACGAGCTGCGCACGCCGCTGGCCGTGATCGCCGCGCAGGCCCACCTGCTGGCCACCAGCGAAGGCGCAGCGCGCACCGAGGCGGCGGCGCGGCTGCAGTCGGCGGTGGAGCGCGCCTCGCACCTGTCGCAGCAGCTGCTGCAGCTGGCGCAGGCCGACGGCGCCGTGCGCGCGCCGCTGCAGGCGCTGGACCTGATGGACCTGCTGCGCGACGCGATGGCGCTGCAGGCCGCGCGCGCCGATGCGCAAGGCACGGAGCTGGCTCTGGAAGGCCCCGACCAGCTGCCGCTGCACACCGACGCGCGCACGCTGCGCGCCATCGTCGACAACCTGCTCGACAACGCGCTGCGCCACGGCGGCGCGGGCGGCTCCGTGCGCGTGCGCGTGGCCGCCGGCGAGCGGCAGCTGACGCTGGAAGTGGTGGACAGCGGCCCCGGCATCGCCGCCGAGGATGCCGAGCGAGTGTTCGAGCGCTTCTGGCGCGCCAGCGCCTCCGACGGCCGCGGCACCGGCCTGGGCCTGGCCATCGTGCGCGAGGCCGCACGTTCGCTGGGTGGCGAGGTGGTGCTGCAGCGGCCGGGGCCGGGCGCCCGCTTCGTCGTCACGCTGCCCCGGCACACCCCCCCTGCTTGAGCCTCGGCGCTTAAGCCACGGCCAAGGTGGCGGCGGCCACGATGCGGCCCATGACGCACACCCACCCCTTCCGCGCCGTGCCCGCCGCCTGCCTGCTGGGCGCGGCCGCCCTCTCGACACCGTCGCACGCCCAGTCCGACACCCCGCCGCCGCCCGCCGCCGCGGCCACCACGGTGGAGGTCACCGGCGCCCGCTTCCGCGACCAGCCCGGCCGCACCAGCCTCTCCGGCGCCGAGCTGGCCCGCGTGCCGGGCGCCGGCGGCGACCCGATGCGCGCCATCCAGGCCCTGCCGGGCGTGGCCACCATCGACGACAGCAGCAGCGAGCCCGCGGTGCGCGGCTCGCGGCCCTTCGACAACGTCTACTTCGTCGACTTCCTGCCCGTGGGCTACCTGTTCCACGTCGGCGGCTTCACCAGCGTCTTCAACCCGAGCCTGATCCAGCGCTTCAGCATGTCCAGCGCGGCCTGGGGCCCGGAGTACGGCCAGGCCGTGGGTGCCGTGTTCGACGTGCAGCTGCGCAACCCGCGCACCGACCGCATCGGCGGCCTGCTCGACTTCAGCCTCACCGGCGCCAACGTGCTGGCCGAAGGGCCGCTGGGCGGCAAAGGCAGCGAGTTGAGCTTCTTCATCGCGGCCAGGCGCAGCTGGTTCGATCTGGTCGTCGACAGCTCCGAAGACCAGGCAGAAGGCGTCAGCTTCCAGCTCCCCGTCTACACCGTCTCGCAGACGCGCCTGCTGTGGACGCCCGACGCGCGCTACCGCGTCCGGCTGGACTTCAGCACCGCCACCGACCGCATCGACTACACCGTCAAGGCCGGCGGCAAGGCCGCGGCGCGCGACCCGCTCGTCACCGGCACCAGCAACCAGCGCCAGTCCTTCGCCACCGGCGCCGTGGTGCTGGAGAACGACCTGAGCGACACGCTGGGCGTGCGCACCGCGCTCGGCCAGATGCGGCAGAACGACAGCTTCCGGCTCGGCGGCGCCGGCACGGCGCGTGTGCGCACCGACACCACCTACCTGCGCCAGCAATGGCAGTACACCGGCTGGCGCGGCCACGAGCTCACGTTCGGCGGCACGCTGGAAAGCCGGCAGCTCGACGTGGGGCTGGACTTCAACTTCCCGCGCTGCACCGAGTTCGACCCCAACTGCGACATCAGCACCGCGCCGCGGCTCGTCACCGACCGTCGTGCACGCCAGAACCGCGCCGACGTGCACCTGGCCGACCGCTGGCAGCTCAACCCGCGCTGGGTGGCCATCGCCGGCCTTCGCCTGCAGCGCGACGCCTGGCTGGACCGCGACGCCGCCGAGCCGCGCCTGGGCCTGGAGTACAGCCCCACGCGCGACATCACCTGGTCGGCGGGCTTCGGCCTGCACAGCCAGCCACCGGCGCCCGAGGAGAGCTTCGATGTCATCGGCAACCCGAAGCTGGCCCCGATCCGCTCGCGCCACGCGGTCGTGGGTGTGTCGCAGCGGCTGGCCGGTGGCTGGTCGTGGCGCAGCGAGGTCTACGCGAAGGACTTCCGCGGCTACGCGGTGGCCGACCCGGTGCTCAACTACCGCAACGGCGCGCGCGGCACGGCGCAGGGCGTGGAGCTGCTGCTGAAGAAGGACCTCACCCCCGGCGGCCCGCGCCAGGGCTGGGGTGCCCTCACCGGCTTTGCCAGCCTGACGCTGTCGCGCTCGCGGCGCACGATCGACGCCACCGGCGAGGAGTTCCCCTTCGACGCCGACCAGCCCGTCATCGCCACCGTCGTGGCCAACCTGCCGTGGAACGAGCGTTGGAGCTACGGCCTGAAGTGGAGCGCGCACAGCGGCTCGCCCTACACACCCGTGATCGGCCTCAACGGCACCTGGCCCGACGGCCGCGTGCGCCCGCTGTACGGCGGCCTCAACAGCCAGCGGCTGCCGGCCTACCACCGGCTCGACCTGCGCGCCGACCGCCGCTTCAGCCGCGACTTCAGCGCCTACTTCGAGCTGATCAACGCCTACAACCGAAGCAACGTCGCCGGCTACAGCTACGACGCCACGTACACGAAGCGCGAGACGGTGGAGCAGCTGCCGATCTTCTTCTCGTTCGGGCTGCAGCTGAAGCTCTGACGCGGCAAGGGCGCCGGCAGGGCCGTGCCGGCGCGGCCAGAATGCGCGGGCCATGGACGCCGCGCCGCTCAGCCACCACGCCATCCTGGCGCTGATGGCGCCCTTCACCGCTGCCGGCTGGTCGCTCGACCTGCCCGCCAGCGACCGCGCCGCACGCCGGCTGGTCTTCAAGCCGGTGGCGCACGAGGCCGGCGCCACGCACGCGGCGGTCATTGAAACCCGCGAGCTGCGCGACACCGATCGCGGCTGGCAGCTCACGCGCCGGCTGCGCGCCGAGACGCCCGACGCGCTGGTGGCCGAGGTGGTGGCCGAGGGCGGCGAGCCGGCCGAGCTGCTGCCCGCCGCGTTGGCCGTGGCCCCGGCGGCGCTGTTCACGCCCGAGGGCGCGGCCCTGTCCTTGCGCTGCCGCCCGGGCCAGCCGTCGCAGCTGCGCGCCGCGCAGGCGCGCGTGGCCGGGCTGCTGCTGGCCTGCACCGTGTCGGGCGTGAAGGGCTACCCCGCCGAACTGAAGCTCACGCGCGCCGAGGGCGACCAGCGCCGCCTGCCCGACGACCTTTTCGAGGTGCTGGGCCGCGGCTGGACGCGCCTGGTGCCGCTGCGCACCGGCTGGGAGTGCAGCGTCATGCTCAAGGGCCAGGGCGCGCAGCGCGATGCCGAGGCGCACACGCGCCTGGCAGAGACGCTGCGCCACCTGGCCGCGGTGCTGGCCGAGCCGCCGGCGCGCTTTCACCAGCGCTACGCGGCGCGGCGCTGGCGCATCGGCCTGCTGCGCGGCGCGCCGCTGGGCATCGGCGTGGCCATCGTCGCCGTGGCCTTTGCCGTGCGCGGCACCGGCGGCCGCGCCGAGGCCATGCTGGGCGCGCTGGCCAACCTCGTGCCGCCGCTGCTGATGGCCCTCTTCTTCGTGCGGCGCGAGATGCCGCGCATCGAGCTGCCGCGCGTGCCGCGCAGCCCGCCGGCCAGCAGCTGGCAACCCTGGAAGCCTGACGCCTGAACGGAGTGACATGCACAGCAACCCCATGAACGTGCCGCCCGTGAGCGTGGCCGAGGCCAAGGCGGCGCTGGTGGCGCAGTTCGCGTCGCCGGTGCTGCGCCAGCGCGCCACCATGCTGTGGGGCACGCGCGGCGTCGGCAAGAGCAGCGTCGTGCGCCAGGTGGCCGCCCTGTACGGCGTGCCGCTGACCGACCTGCGCCTGACGACGCTGGAGCCGGTGGACATCCGCGGCGCCATCTACGCCGACGACCGGCTGGAGCGCACGGTGTGGTTCCCGCCCGAGTTCCTGCCCGGGCCCGACCAGCCCGAGGGCATCCTGTTCCTCGACGAGCTGACGGCCGCCGACCCGCGGCTGCAGATCAGCGCCTACAGCCTGATCCTCGACCGCCGCGTCGGCCGTTATGAACTGCCCGCCGGCTGGATGGTGGTGGCCGCCGGCAACGCCGCGTTCCACGGCGCGGTGAGCCACGACATGGGCACCGCCCTGGCCGACCGCCTCTTCCACTTCCACGTCGTCGCCGGCATCGACGCCTTCCTCGCGCACGCGCTGGAGCAGGGTTTCGCCCCCGAGGTCATGGCGTTCCTGAAGGTGCGGCCCGACCGGCTCGACGACACCGAGGCGCAGCTCGCGGCCGACCACCTGATCGGTGCCAGCCCGCGCGGCTGGGACGATGTCTCGCGCGTGCTGCTCGAGATGCGCCACGGCCGCCCCGAGCCGTTGCCCGAGCCCCTGGCGCGCCGCTTCGTGCAGGGCCGCATCGGCGCGGCCAACGCGGCCGAGTTCTTCGGCGTGCTGAAGGAATTGCGCTCCGGCGCCGACGTGCTGGCGCTGCTGGCCGCCGAGCCCGGCGCGGCCACGCTCAAGCTGCTGCCCTCCACGCTGGACGGCCTGTACGCGCTGGCCTACGGCCTGGTGGCGGCCTGCACCGAGCCCGAGCGCCTGGCCCGCGCCATGGCCATCGCCGGCCAGCTGCCCGAGGTGCGCGGCGCCGTGCCACTGCCGCTGGCCGAGGTGCAGACGCTGATCGTCGAGCTGCTGGCGCAGCGCGCGCTGCAGCTGGGCTTCGAGCAGGCGCTGCTGGAGAGCCCCGCCTACCAGCGCTACGCGCAGTCGCGTGGCTGAAGAGCGCGCGGCTGAGCCGGCGATGCCCCCGCCCACCGGCCAGCACGAACACCGCGGCCGCCGCGCCGTGCAGCGCCTGGTGGAGTACGCGCCGGCCAGCGGCAGCCTGGCGCTGTGGGTGGCGCACCGCGACGTGAGCGACGACGAAGCCCGCGCCCACGCCGCCGGCCGGCTGCCCGTGTACACCGACGGCCGCACCATCCACTACACGCCGGCCTTCGAGGCCCTGGGCCTGGATGCGCAGACCGGCTGGGTGGCGCACGAGCTGCTGCACGTGGCGCTGCGCCACGGCCCGCGCTTCCGGGCGCTGCAGCGCAGGCTCGGTGATGTGGACCTGCCGCTCTTCAACCGCTGCGCCGACGCCATCGTCAACAGCACGCTCGCCCCCGCACCCTGGCTGGCGCTGCCGGCCAAGGCGCTGACGCTGCCGGTGCTGCTCGACCAGGTGCTGGCCACCACGCGCAGCGACGAGGCGGCGCTGCTGGAGTGGGATGTCGAGCGCCTCTATGCCGCCGTCGACGACCGGAAGCCCGATGAGCGCGCCAGCGGCCGCAAGGACGGCCCGCGCGCCGCCACGCTGCGCACGCTGGGCGGCAAGGACAGCGAGGACCTCAAGCCCGGCCCCGAGGGCCCGGACGCCGTCGTCGCCGAGGCCGAGCAGGCGCGCGAGTGGGGCGACCGGCTGTTGCGCGGCCACAGCGGCGACGGCGCGTTCTCGATCCTGCGCACCCTGCCACGCGACCTGCCGCAGGTGCACACGCCCTGGGAGCAGGTGCTGCGCACACAGGTGGCGCGCGCGCTGGCGCCGCGGCTGGCCGAGAACCCCTCGCGCCCGGCCCGCAGCTGGCTGGCCAACCAGGGCCGCGTGGGCCGGCCGGCCCGCGGGCGCCTGCCCTGGCAGCCCGGCCTCACGCACGCGCGCCGCGTGCCGCGCCTGGTGCTGGTGCTCGATGTGAGCGGCAGCATCGACGAACCGCTGCTGGCCCGCTTCGCCGCCGAGCTGGCGGCGCTGACGCGCCGGCTCGACGCGCCGATGACGGTGGTGGTGGGCGACGACGCCGTGCGCGCGGTTCACGCGCTGGCCCCCGGCCGCGTCGGTCTGCGCGAGCTGCGCGCCTGGGCCACACCCGGTGTGGCGGGCGGCGGTGGCACCGATTTCACCCCGCTGCTCGAAGAGGCCTCGCGCCACCGCCCCGACCTGACGCTGGTGTTGACCGACCTCGACGGCCCCGCCCGCCACCGCCCGGCCGGCACGCTGATCTGGGCCGTGCCGCCCACCGCCGACGAGGCGCACCTCTCGGCGGCGCCGTTCGGGCGTGTGCTGCGGCTGCGCTGAGCCCCTGGCCGGCAGGCCGGCGCGCGGTTCTGCATCCGATCCGGCCCGCGCTGCGTAGAAGGGGATTCCACGACCCGGAGCCCCCTTCATGCCCCGCCTTGCCGCCCTCGCCGCCGTGATCGCCGCCCTGGCCCCGCTGCTGCCCGCTGCACAGTCCGCCACCCTGGAGCTGCGCGTCACCGACCGCGACGGCAAGCCCGCCGCCGACGTGGTGGTGCTCGTCGACACCGCCACGCCGCCGGCGACGGCCGCGCCGGCCGAAGGCGCCACCATCCTGCAGCTGGGCTCGCGCTTCGAGCCGGCGCTCACGGTGGTGCGGGCCGGCGCCACGGTGCGCTTCGTCAACCACGACGGCTACGACCACCACGTGCGCTCGGTGCCCAGCGGCCCCTTGGGCGCCACGCCGCCGGCACGGCAGTTCGAGCTGCGCCAGGGCCCGGCCGGCCCTCGGCGCAAGCCCGATTCACCCCCGGCCGTGAACGAGGAGCGCTTCACCGCGCCGGGCCCGGTGGGCCTGGGCTGCCACCTGCACAGCGCGATGCGCGGCCACATCTACGTCGCCGACACGCCCTTCTTCGGCAAGACCGACGACAACGGCCTCGTGCGCATCGCCGGCCTGCCCGAAGGCCGCGCCACGCTGCGCCTGTGGCACGCCGACCAGCTCACCGAGCAGGCGGCCGTCCCGCTGGCGGTCTCGTCGGCCACCGTGGTGCACCACGCCAGCCTGAACTTCACGCCTCCGCCGCGCCGGCGACGCTGATGTAACCCCGCGGCCCGCGCCAGCGTATGGCTGGCGGGCCGGCCGCATCCCAACCCCCACCCCACCGTTGCAGGAGTCCGCATGACAACCCATCCCCTCGCTGCCTTGGCAGCGGCTTCGCTGCTGGCCATGCTGGCCGCGCCGGCAGCGGCGCAGGTCGATCCCAACCGCTTCGTCGACACCTTCGAGTCCACCTTCGGCAAGCACGAGGGCTTCCGCCGATCGGGCGCCAAGGGCGTGTGCGCGGTGGGCGAGTTCGTCGGCAGCGCCGAGGGCCGCGCGCTGTCGTCGGCCTCGGCCTTCAGCGGGCGGCCGGTGCCGGTGATCGTGCGCTTCTCGGTCGGTGGCGCCAACCCGAACGCGCCCGACAACGGCAGGACGCAGCGCAACCTGGCGCTGCAGTTCAACCTGCCCGACGGCGAGATCTGGCAGATGGGCAACATCTCGGCGCCGATCTTCGGCGCCGCCACGCCCGAGCAGTTCCTGGGTCGCCTGGAAAGCCTGCGCCCCGACCCGGCCACGAAGATGCCCGACCCGGCCCGTGTGAAGGCCTTCGCCGATGCCAACCCCGAAGTGCTGCTGCAGGGCCGTTACTTCGCCAGCCAGCCGGTGCCGGCCAGCTTTGCCAGCGTCAACTACTGGGGCGTGCACGGCTTTGCGTTCGTCAACGCGCGCGGCGCCAGGCAGTGGGGCAAGTGGATCTTCGAACCCGTCGGCGGCACGCAGGGTCTCACGGACGACGAGGCCAAGGCCAAGGGCCCGAGCTTCCTGTTCGCCGACCTGCGCGACCGCGTGAAGGCCGGCCCCGTGGCCTTCGACTTCCAGCTGCAGCTGGCCGAGGCCGGCGACAAGCTCGACAGCGCCGTCGTGCCGCTGCCGGCCGAGCGCCGGAAGGTCACGCTCGGCCAGCTGCGCATCACCAGCGTGGCGGCCGACGGCAGCGGGCCCTGCCTGACCATCACCTACAACCCCATGCTGCTGCCCAAGGGCGTGGAGGCCGGCCCCGACCCGATGCTGGCCGCGCGTGCCGCGCCCTACGCCGTGGGCCTGGCCCGGCGGCTGGGCGAAGGGCCCAAGCAGTAAGCGGCCGGCGCGGGCGTGGGTTCGTTCACGCACCCACGCCGGCGCGCCCGGCGACAACCCGATACAGTCGCGGCTTGAGGGCAAACCGGTCGAAAGGCCGGGACGCAAAGCCTCCGGCCTACAGCACGCGAGTGCCACGGTAGCGGGGTTGCCAGCGCCGCACGGCCATGCCGTGCCGCTGCGAACTGCCGCGCCGCGGCGGTCGCCGCATGCGCTGTCCGGTCAGGCCCTCGCCCGTCCCACTTCAGGAAGCGCGCGATGGCCCCGACGACCCCCCGACTGCTCATCTCCACCCTCCACGCCCGCCGGCTGCTGACCGTGCCGATGTGCGCGGCCGTGCTGCTGCTGGCGGCCTGCGGCGGTGCCGACGAGCCCGCGGCACCCACCGCGTCGGAAGCGGACACGGCCGCCACCACCGAGACGCGGCGCTTCGTGCTGTGGCAGCCCGGTCGCGAAGCCGCTGTGCGCGCCGAGCAGGCGCAGCTCGCGGGTGACGTCAACGCCGACGAGGTGCGCCTCGTCGTGCGGCTCAACCCCGCGGCCGTGCAGCCCAACCCACGCGCCACGATGGCCGGCAGCGGCAGCGGCGAAGCCGGCGACGCCACGGCCCAGCGCGCCCGCGAGCTGGCCGCCAAGGCCGATGCCGTGGCCAGCGCCGCCCAGGACGTGACGACCCGCTCCATCCGCGCGCTGGCCCCCACGGCCGTGGTGCGGCAGCAGTTCGCGCACGCCGTCGAGGCCTTCGTCGTGACCGTGCCCTTCGGCCAGGCGCAGGCCGTGGCTGACGAGCTGGCCCGCAACCCGGCCGTCGACGCCGTCGAGATCGACCGCGCCCTCACGCTGGAGCAGGCCGCAACCGTGCGCACGCTGGACAGCCGCGCCTGGGGCGTGGACCGCATCGACCAGCGCGCCCGCGCCTTTGACAACAGCTTCCGCAGCAGCCGCACCGGCGCCGGCGTGACGGCCTATGTGGTGGACACCGGCATCAGCGCGCACAACCAGTTCGGCACGCGGCTGCGCGCCGGCTTCAGCGCCGTGAACGACGGCAACGGCACGCGCGACTGCCAGGGCCACGGCACGCACGTGGCCGGCACCGTGGCCGGGCAGACGCTGGGCGTGGCGCCCGCGGCCGCCGTGGTGCCGGTGCGCGTGATGGACTGCCGTGGCAGCGGCTCGGGCTCGCAGCTGCTGGCGGGGTTGGACTGGATCGCCGCCAATGGCGCCCGGCCCGGTGTCGTGAACATGAGCCTGGGCGGGCCGGCCTCGACGACCACGGACGCCGCCGCCCAGCGGCTGGCCACCCTGGGCTACTCGGTGGTGGTGGCCGCGGGCAACAGCAACCTCGACGCCTGCACGGTGTCGCCGGCGCGCGCCAGCGGGCTCGTCACCGTGGCTGCCAGCGACAACGCCGACGCCAAGGCCTCGTTCTCGAACTTCGGGGCCTGCGTGGCGCTGTGGGCGCCGGGCACCAACATCGCCTCGGCCGGCATCGCGTCGGCCACGGCGGTGGTGGCGATGAACGGCACCTCGATGGCCGCGCCGCACGTGGCCGGCGCCGCGGCGCTGCTGCTGCAGGCCCAGCCCACGGCCACCGCGGCGCAGGTGCGCGCGCGGCTGCTGCAGGACGCCACGCCCAACCTGGTGATGGGCACGCCGGGCACGATGACGCGCGCGCTGCTGTTCGCCGGCGACACCACGACGACCACGCCCACCCCGCCGCCGCCCGCCAACGTGGCGGTGCGCCCGGCCGCCATCACGATGGCCACCGCGGTGCCCACGCCGGGCCAGTGGACGGCCAGCGCCACCGTGCAGGTGCTCAACGCGCAGGGCACGGCCGTGGCCGGCGCGCGCGTGGCCGGGCGCTTCTCGACGATGACGGCCGAGGTCTCCTGCACCACCGCCACCGACGGCCGCTGCACGCTGACGAGCGCGGCCGCCGCCTGGGGCACGACGACGTCGATCGGCTTCGCCGTCACCGGCGTCACCGGCACGCTGATGGCCGACACCGGCGCCGGCGTGCGCAACGCGCAGGTGTCGCAGCCGGCGGCGCCGGTGGCCACCGTGTCGGCGCTCACGGGCAGCGTCGTGCGCGCCGCCGCGACATCGCCCAACTGGACGCCGCAGTTCACGATCACGCTGGTCGATGCCAACCGCGCGCCGGTGGCGGGCGCCGTGGTGCAGGCGCAGCTGGCCATCCACAGCGGAGCCCGCGCCGTGGGTCTGCAGGCCGTGAGCTGCCAGACCGCCGCCAACGGCCAGTGCAGCCTGTCCTGGACCGGCCCGGCGCTCGGCAGCACGCACACCGGCGCCGTGCTCAACGTGCTGGGCGTGACGCGGCCGTTCCTCGTCTACAGGGCCGGCGCGCTGACGCAGGCCAGCGTCGGCACGGTGCGCTGAAGGCGGCGGCTCAGGTCTGGTCGAACAGGTCGGGCCGCAGCCCCTTGATCGGCGCGTAGAAGGCCTTGACGGTGACCATGTCGGCCTCGACATCGTCGCCCGGCCACAGCAGCGGGCCCAGGCCGTAGACGCGGCGCTCGTAGTCCAGGTAAGACATCTGCACCGGCACGCCGGCCTCGCGCGCGATGTGCCAGAAGCCGGTCTTCCAGTGCCGCGTGCGGCCGCGCGTGCCCTCGGGCGGCACCACCAGCTGCAGCGGCCCCTGGGCCTGCACCAGCGCGGCGGCCGACGCCGCGACGAGCCCGGTGTTGCGCGAGCGGTCCACCGCGATGCCACCGAGCCAGCGCATCACCGGGCCGAAAGGCCCGCGGAACAGGCTGGCCTTGCCCATCCAGCGGATGTGCATGTCCAGCGCAAAGGCCGCCATCAGCGTGTAGGGCAGGTCCCAGTTGCTGGTGTGCGGCGCGGCGATCACCACCGAGCGCGCGGCCTCGGGCGGCAGCGCGCCCTGCCCCTGCCAGCCGCGCCAGCGCAGCCAGGCGACGGACAGCCGCTTCAGCAGCGGGGCCACGACCGGGGTGTCGAAGATGGTTCGGTGCGAGGTCGGGGACATCGGTGGCTCGTGGCGGGGCAAGCCCACGAGGATAGGCGCTCGCAAGGGCCGTCGGCCCTGGTGATGCACCGCCTCGGCTAGCATGAGCCGGCATCCCCGCACGCTGGCGCCATGGCGCAAGACCCCTCCACCATCCCCACGCGGTACCAGCCGACGCGCATGTTCCTGGCGGGTGGCGCTGCGCTGTGCGCGCTGGCCACCGCGGTGCTGCTGCTCCAGCCGCAGCCTGAGCTGCGGGCGATGCACCTGCGGATGGCGGCACTCAGCGCCTTCGCGACGCTGGTGTTCCTGTGGTTTGCGCGGCGCGACGCCAACACCGGCATGCCCGACCAGGTGATGGTCGCTGCGCTGGTGGGCATCGCGCTGGTGGTCGTGCTGGCCTGGCAGCTCGGCACCGGGCTGCGCACCATCGTGCTCGGCATCGTGCCCCTGCTCATCGGCCTGGCCACGCTGCTGGCCGGCGGCTGGCGCGCCGTGGTGGTGACGGCCGTGGGGGTGAGCGGCATCGCCCTGCTGGCCTGGCGCGACCACCTGACCGGCCCCGAGGCCCTGGCCGGCGCGATGAGCCGGCTCACGCTGGCCAGTGGCATCTGGGCCCATGTCGTGATGCTGATCGGCGGTCTGGTGTTCGGCATCGTGGCGCGCGTGCTGGCGCTGCGCTGGCGCCAGCTGGCCGACGAGCGCGAGCACCAGTTCCGCGAGCTGCTGGTGTCAGCCGCCGATCGCTACATCGAGCTCGACGCCGAGCTGCGCTTCGTGCCCTCGAGCGCGGACCTGCGCTCGCTGACCGGGCCGCTGCCGCCGGCCTTCATCGGCCGCCACCCCTGGGACACGCCGGGCCTGGTGATGGAGCCCGGGGTGGCGCGCCGCCATCGCGAAGACCTGCTCGCCCGGCGCCCTTTCGAGATCGAGGTCGAGTCGCGACCTGACCCCTCGGTGCCACCCCAGCGCCTGGTGATCAGCGGCAGGCCGCGCTTTTCGGGCCAGGGCCAGTTCCTCGGCTACTGGTGCGCGGGCCGCGACATCACGGCGCAGCAGCACCAGCGCGAGGCCGCGGCCCGCGCGGCCGCCGAGGCCGAGGCCGCCAGCCGGGCCAAGAGCAGCTTCCTGGCCAACATGAGCCACGAGGTGCGCACGCCGCTCAACGGCATCCTGGGCCTGGCGCGGCTGGCCCGCCAGCACGTGGACGAACGCGAGCGCCTGGTGGCCTACCTCGACCTCATCGCCGAGAACGCCGACGCGCTGCACGCCACCTTGTCCGACGTGCTCGACCTCTCGCGGGCCGAGGCCAGCCAGCTGACGCTGACCGTGCAGCGCCTGGACCTGCCGGCCCTGCTGCGCGAGCTGCACCGAAGCCACGAGGCCCTGTGCCAGGCCCGTGGGCTGCACTGCACGCTCCACCTGGACCCGGGTCTGCCCGCGCAGGTGCTGACCGACGGCGTGCGGCTGCGGCAGATCCTCAACAACTTCCTGCACAACGCCGGCAAGTTCACGCAGCAAGGCGGCATCGGCCTGGATGTGCGGCCACTGGGGGCGACACGCTGGCGTTTCGCGGTGCACGACACCGGCCCGGGCATCACGGCGGCTGACCTGCCGCGGCTCTTCAAGCCGTTCTCGCAGGTCGACGAGTCCACGCAGCGGCGCCATGGGGGCAGCGGCCTGGGCCTGTCCATCTGCCGCCAGCTGGCGTTGGCGCTGGGCGGAGATGTCGGCGTGGCCAGCGAGCCCGGCCGCGGCAGCCGCTTCTGGGTGGACCTGCCGCTGACACCAGCTGCCGCCACCGACGACACGGCGGCGACGGCCCCGCCGACGGCGCAGCCGGCGCCGCCAACCGGCACCCTGGCGGGCCTGCGGGCGCTCGTGGTCGAGGACAACCCCGTCAACATGCTCATCACCGTGGCGCTGCTGCAGGACTGGGGGCTGGAGGTGGCGCAGGCCACCGACGGCCGCGCGGCGCTGGCGCGCGTGGCCGACGAAGCCGAACTCGACCGCGCTTACGACGTGGTGCTGATGGACCTGCAGATGCCCGGCCTCGACGGCCTGGGCGCGACGCGCGCGCTGCGCGCCGCCGGCGTGCGCACGCCCGTGGTCGCGCTCACAGCCACGGTGCTGGAAGACGCCCGCGCGCAGGCGCTGGCGGCTGGTTTTGCCGAAGTGCTGAGCAAGCCGATCGAATCGGCTCGGCTGAAGGCCCTGCTGGCCAGCCTGCGCCCACCGGGCTGAGGGGCGGCGGCCCCGCAGCCGCCCGTTGGTGCTTGCGCGGCCTTGCGCCGCGCACGGTGGCCACCCCGCCGGCCCACGCGGCGCCGGCGGGTGGCCTCGCCGATCAGGCGGCGCGGCGGCGCGCCACGCCGGCGGCGGCCAGCAGGGCCAGACCGGCCAGGGCGGCGGTGCCCGGGGCCGACACAGCGGCCGTCTTCACCTCGGCGCCCATGAACGCGAAGCCGAACCCGAACGGCGTGCCCGCCGTGGCGATCGTGGCGCCGGTGGGCACGTCACCGATCGAGCTGGTCCAACCGGTGGTGAACGAGCCGACGATGCGGCTGTTGCTGCCGACTTCGGTGATCTGGTAGGTGAGCACGCTGGTGTACACCGCGGGATCGATGTTGCTGGCGAAGTACACCGTCACGGGGCCTGCGCCGCCGGTCGTGCCGGGCGTGAACCAGGTGCCGTCGAAGTTGATGGTCGAGGCCGAGATCACGGTGGAGCCGCCGGCGCCGACGCCGCAGCCGCCCATGGCGACGCCGTTGATGGTCATGCCACCTTCGAAGTCGCAGGCACCGAAGCTGATGCTGCCGATGCCGGTGGCATCGATGTTGATGGCCGCGGCCTGCGCGTTGCCGGCCAGCAGCGCGGCGCCGAGCACGGCGGCGGCGGCCAGCGCCTTGGACGACGGACGGAAAGAAAGGGACATGGTTCTCGCTCCTGTGGGGGTTTGCACGGGCCGCTCATCGGCCCGGTCGCGCGGCGCGTTGCAAACACTGCACCCGTTTCAGAAACTGCCTGCGTAACAAGCACTTGCAGTTGCTGCGTGAGAATTCACGCAAACGAAAGCAAGAAATCCGACAGTGAAAGTGCACATTCGACGGCGTGAACCGGCCGCGACAGCGGCGCGGCCCGTCGCTGCGTCAACGCCGGCGGACTCATGACCCGGCATCTGGCGCCTGAGCGCCACCTCGTCACGCCTGCGTGACGGCCGCCTCGCTAACTTCATCGGCACGGGCCACGTCGGCCCGCTGGGAGCATGCGATGAAGAAGACGGGGCAGATCGGCGGGCGTCGGCGGACGCCGTGGCGGGCCATCGCCGTGGCTGCGGGGCTGGCGGCCGCCGGGCCGGCGCTGGCGCAACGCGCACAGTCGAGTTGGTTGCTGGAGGCTTTCGGCGAGTACAACAGCCAGGCCGTTGCCATTTCATCCAACGGCATCCTCGCCGTGCGCAGCGACTCCGGTGGCGCCTTGCTGAATGTGGACGGCAGCGTCACCCGGCTGGGCACCTACCTGGGCCAGAACGTCTACGTGTCCGGCGTGAATGCGCAGGGGCAGGTTGCGGGCTACGTCCCGAGCGGCTCTGGATTTGTGGGACTGACCTTCCAGGGTGGCGTGTTCACCGAACTGGACCCGGGCGGGCCGCACAACCTCACGCCTCAGGCAATCAATGACGCCGGTACCGTGGTCGGGATCGACTACATGCTGCCCGGCGACGACCGTGCGTTCGTCTGGCGCGGCGGGCAGTTGCGGGACGTCGGCCTCGGCCGCGTGCTCAACGCGTCGCTCAGCCCTTCGGGCCTCGTGGCGGGCACCTCCCCCGACGCCGCCGGCGCTCTGCGTCCGTTCCTGTTCAACGGCAGTTTCTCGACCATCCTCCCCACACCCGGCGACAACCCGGGCTACGCAGCCGGTGTCAATGACCGGGGTGACATCGCCGGCACCTACTTCGTCATGGGCAGCGCCAGGCCGTTCCTGACGGCAGGCGGCCAGGTCATCGAACTCCCCCATCCTGTCGGTGGCGAGGGAATCGCCAACGCCATCAACGCCAGCGGCCTGGCCGTCGGCAACTTTCAAACGGACAGCGGTCTCACGGTGCACGCTGTCCTCTATGCGCAAGGGCGCGCGATCGACCTGAACACGATCCATGGCGTGGCTGGCAGCGGATGGACGGTGAACGACGCCTCGGCCATCAACGACCTCGGCCAGATCGCGGTGCAACTGCTCGACGCCACGGCGTTCCAGGCCGGGCGCCTGACGCTGGTGCGCAACGTCTGGGAGAGCCCGAGCAGCGGGAGCTGGGACGAAGCCCGTTCCTGGGCCCAGGGGGTGCTGCCCAACCGGCTGGCCGAGGTGTGGCTGGACCCCACCCGCAGCCTCACCGTGCTGGGCCCGGCCGGCCGCGCCGAGGTGCGGAAGCTGACCATCGGCACCGACGCTTCGGGCGGCGGCGGCATCGCCACGCTGCAGCTGAACGGCGGCACCATCGCCGCCATCGGAGACGCCCCGGGCAGCGTCAGCGGCTTCCAGGGCGTGGTCATCGGCCGCAACGGCGTGCTCACGGGCGACGGCGTCGTCTCGGTGGAGTCGCAGGCCCTGGGCGGCGTGTTCAACCAGGGCACGGTGCTCGCCGACAACGTGCGCATCACCGGCAGCCCGCTGAACAACGGCACGCTCTACAACCGCGGCCTCATCGCCGGCAATGCCACGGGGCCGGCGCGCATCGTCTCGAGCTACCTCTTCAACGAGACCGACGGCCGCATCCGCGTGCTGGCCGGCGAGCGCCTCACGTTGGAGGCCGCGTTCGCCAACCGCGGCAACGTGGAGGTGCTGGGCGGGCGCTTCACGCACCGCGGCGGCGGCGAGATGTCGGTGCTGTCGACGGCAGGGCAGCCCGGCCGCGTGCTGGCGCAGGACGCCCTGTTCACCTTCGAGTCGGGCCTGCTGATCGCCGGGGGGCAGTTCGCGTTCTCGGGCGGCAACAACAACGTCTTCGGCGCCATCACCGTGCAGCGCGGGGCGCTGGACAGCCGCGCCGGGCAGCTCATCGTCTCGGGCAACAGCCGCGTGGCCTTCTACGACGGGCTGGACGTGAACGCCGGCGCCGAGCTGCGCGTGGCCGCGGGTTCGTCGGCCACGTTCTTCGGCCTCGTGCGGCAGCGCACCGGCGCGCTGTTCACCGGCACCGGGAGCAAGTTCTACGAGGGCGGGCTGGCCATCGGCGGCTCGCCAGGCATCGGCACCGACGAAGGCGACGTGAGCTTCGGCGGCGGCAACGTCTTCTTCGCCGAGATCGGCGGCACCGAGCCGGGAACGGGGCACGACAAGCTGATCGTCGGCGGGCACCTCGGCTTCGGCGGCACGCTCAAGCTGGTGTCGTGGCTGGGCTACACGGGCGCCATCGGCGAGCGCTACGACCTCTTCGACTGGGGCTCCGCCGACGGGCAGTTCGACTTCATCGACGCCAGCGGGCTGCTGCTGGCCGATGGCGCGGTGCTGGACACCAGCCGCCTGTACCTGGACGGCAGCATCGGCATCGCGGCCGTTCCCGAGCCGGGCACCTGGGCGCTGTGGCTGGCGGGCGTGGCGGCGCTGGGCAGCCTGCGGCGCCGCGACGTGAAGCGCGGGCCTGCACGGACCCCGATGCCGCCGTCAACCCAGGGCTAGACTCGCTGGATGTCCCTCCTGCCCACCCGCGGCGAACCTTCGGCCGCGGCGGCATCGGGCCCGTCGTCCGGCACCCGGGCTGCGCCCGGCAGCGCCTGGTTGCCGTTGCTGGCCGCCGCCCTCGGCACCGCCGCCTTCGTGGCGATGGACGCCACCATCAAGTCGCTGGCCCCGCGCTACGACGCGGCGCAGCTCACCTTCTTCCGCTTCGCCGCCGGGCTGGTGTTCGCGCTCGCGATCTGGGCCTGGGTGCGCAGCCCGATGCCGGCGCGCGACCAGTGGCGGCTGCACGCGTTGCGCGGCGTCCTGCTGTTGCTGTCGCTGACGAGCTACTTCCATGCACTCACCCTGCTGCCGCTGGCCCAGGCGGTGGCGATGAGCTACACGGCGCCGATCTTCATCTCCCTGCTGGCCATGCTGCTGCTGAAGGAGCGGCCGACGCGCTGGATCTGGCTCGCGCTCGCCCTCGGTCTCGCCGGTACCGCGGTGGCGATGGGGCCGGAGCTGCAGCAGGATCACAACCCGCGCATCGAGGGCCTGCTTGCCGCGGCCTTCTCCAGCGTCACCTTCTCGGGCGTGATGGTGCTGGCGCGCGTGCAGGCGCAGCGCGACTCGCTCTACACGATCTTGCTGCTGCAGAACCTGCTGCCGGTGCTGCTGCTCGCCGCCCCGGCCGCGGCCTTCTGGCAACCGCTGCACCCGCACGATCTGCCCACCATCGCCTTGTCCGGTGCACTGGCCACGGTCGGCCTGCTCGCCGTGACGTGGGCCTACCGCCACCTCGAGGCCAGCCGCGTCGCGCCGGTGGAGTACACCGGCCTGGTCTGGGCCGGCCTGCTCGGCTACCTGCTGTTCGGCGAGACACCGACCGCGGTCACGCTGGTGTCGGCCGGGCTCATCCTGTCTGGTTGCCTGCTGCTGCTGCGGCGCTAGACGTCGATGTTCGCCGCCCTCAGCGCATTGCTCTCGATGAACTCCCGCCGCGGCTCGACCTCGTCGCCCATCAGCATCGTGAACACCTTGTCGGCCTCGATGGCGTCGTCGATCTGCACCTTCAGCAGGCGGCGCACGGTGGGGTCCATGGTGGTCTCCCACAGCTGCTCGGGGTTCATCTCGCCCAGGCCCTTGTAGCGCTGGCGCGCCACGGCGCCTTCGGCCTGCTGCATCAGCCAGGCCATCGCGGCGCGGAAGTCGGCGGCCTTCTGCTCCTTCATCTTCTCGCCCTCGCCACGGCGCACCACGGCGTCGGGCCCGAGCAGGCCCTTGAAGCTGGTGCCGGCCAGCGCCAGCGCGGCGTAGTCGGCGCCGTGCACGAAGTCCTGCGTGATGACGCTGCTCTTCACGTTGCCGTGGTGGCGGCGGCTGATGCGCAGCAGATGCTTGTCGGTGCGGGCGTCGAACTGCGATTCGACGGTGGCGTCCTTCAGGGCCGCCTGCAGCGCCACCGCGCTGGCTTCGGCGTCGGCTGCGGTGTCCAGGTTCAGCGTCAGTCCGCCGGCGATGGCACGCACGGCCTCTTCGTCCATCCAGTTGGACAGGCGCTCGGTCACGGCATTGGCCGTGAGGTAGGCGCGTGCCAGCGTCTCCAGCGCCTCGCCGGTGATGGCGGGCTTCGCACCTTCCTGCGTGCCGGCGGGGTACACGGCCGCGCCATCCAGCGCCACGCCCAGCAGGAAGGCGTCGAGCGCGTGGCCGTCCTTCAGGTATTCCTCGTGCTTGCCCTGCTTCACCTTGTAGAGGGGCGGCTGCGCGATGTAGATGTGCCCGCGCTCCACGAGCACCGGCATCTGGCGGTAGAAGAAGGTGAGCAGCAGCGTGCGGATGTGGGCGCCGTCCACATCGGCGTCGGTCATGATGATGATGCGGTGGTAGCGCAGCTTGTCGGCGTTGAAGTCCTCCGCGCCGATGCCGGTGCCCAGGGCGGTGATCAGCGTGACGATGCTGTCGCTGGACAGCAGCCGTTCATAACGCGCACGTTCCACGTTCAGGATCTTGCCGCGCAGCGGCAGGATCGCCTGGAACTTGCGGTCGCGGCCCTGCTTGGCGCTGCCGCCGGCGGAATCGCCCTCGACGATGTAGATCTCGCACAGGCTCGGGTCCTTCTCCTGGCAGTCGGCCAGCTTGCCGGGCAGCGATGAGATATCCAGGGCCGACTTGCGCCGGGTGAGTTCGCGGGCCTTGCGCGCAGCCTCTCGGGCGGCGGCGGCCTCGGCGATCTTCTGGACGATCATCCGGCCTTCGTTGGGGTGTTCCTCGAACCAGCTGGCAAGACCCTCACTGACCAGGTTCTCCACCGCCGGGCGCACCTCGGAGCTGACCAGCTTGTCCTTGGTCTGGGACGAGAACTTGGGGTCGGGCACCTTCACCGACAGCACGCAGGTCAGGCCTTCGCGGGCATCCTCGCCCGAGACCGAGACCTTCTCCCGCTTCGTGGTGCCGGAGCTCTCGGCGTAGTTGGTGATGATCCGGGTCAGGGCCGATCGGAACGCCGCCAGGTGAGTGCCGCCATCCCGTTGCGGGATGTTGTTCGTGAAGCAGAGGACGTTCTCGTGGTAGCCGTCGTTCCACCAGAGCGACAGGTCCAGCTCCACATTCTCTTTCTTGCCGCGCACCACGATGGGCGTCTTCATCAGCGGTGACTTGGCCTTGTCGAGATGGCGCACGAAGGCTTCGATGCCGCCCTCGTAGTGCATGACCTCCTCGAACGGCTCGGCCTCGCGGAAATCCTTCAGCCAGATGGTCACGCCCGAGTTCAGGAACGCCAGCTCGCGCAGGCGGTGCTCCAGCGTCTTCCGATCGAACTCGATGAAGGCGAAGGTCTCGCTGGACGGAAAGAAGGTGACCTCGGTGCCCGAAAGCGGCAGGCCGTTCTCGCGCATCGGCGCGTCGCCGGTCTCCTTCAGCGGGGCGACGGAATCCCCGTGCCGGAACTCCATCTCGTAGCTCTTGCCGCCGCGATAGATCTTCAGCTTCAGGAATTCGGACAGGGCGTTCACCACCGACACGCCCACGCCGTGCAGGCCGCCCGAGACCTTGTAGGAGTTCTGGTCGAACTTACCGCCGGCGTGGAGCTGGGTCATGATGACCTCGGCCGCGGAAATGCCCTCGCCCTCGTGGATGTCCACCGGGATGCCGCGGCCGTCGTCGGTGACCGTGACGGAGCCGTCGGCGTTCAGGATCACCTCGACCCGCGTCGCCCAGCCCGCCAGGGTCTCGTCGATGGCGTTGTCCACCACCTCATAGACCATGTGATGCAGGCCCGAGCCGTCGTCGGTGTCACCGATGTACATCCCCGGCCGCTTGCGCACCGCATCCAGGCCTTTGAGAACCTTGATGGATTCCGCACCGTACTCAGCCTGACCGTTTCCCTCGGGCGTGTTGTCGGGGATCTGCGTTTCGTCGGTCATTCTACGTCCAGCTGAGTCGGGGTCGAGGCGTCGCAAGACGCCCTCTGCCCGGGGATCGTGGTTTGTGGAGGGCGCGGCGCGCCCGATCCTCGGCGACAGGCCGATTCTCTAGCATCTATATAAGGATAATCGCGCGCGAGCGCACGTGCGTACGCGCGGCCGACGCGGTGGCCTCGGCCTACTTCAGCAGGCCCGCCGTCCGCAGTGCGTCGGCGATCACCCGGGAGACATCCGTTGGGCCGGGTCGGCTCTTGGGTTTGGCTGAGGACGGGCCGGACGGACGTCTCGGTTCAGCCGCCGGCCTATCAGCCGCGGCGTCCGCGAGGCCCCAGAAACGGGCCGTTTCGAGGGTCGACGAAACGCCGGCTTCCAGCAGGTAGGGACCGGCGGCGCCGAGCCCGGCGGCGCCCGCGGTCTCCAACGGCGTCCCGTGCCCCAAGCCGTGGACGACCTGGGTTTCCAGCACGTCCTCGCCCAGCGCGGTCCGCCAAACGCTGCGGGTGCGCCCCGGCAGGGCCTGCACCGCGCTCGGCGCTTCTGTGAGGTTGTGGGCGGCCGCCCATTGACGCGCGATCAGCCCCGCGTTGTCCGCACGCACCGTGCGATCGGCGCTTCCGTGCCAGATGCTGAGCCGGGGCGGCTTGGCGATCCGGGGCGCGGCGTTGCTCACCAACTCGCCCAGCTCCGCAGACGTGCGGCCGCGCGCGCCGAACATGGCCTGCAGCGCCTCCTGCAGGTTCTCCGCAACGCCGAAGGGGAGGCCGGCCACCACAGCGCCGCCGGCGAACGCCTCCGGATAGGTGGCCAGCATGGCCAGCGCCATCGCGCCGCCCGCGGAAAGCCCGGTGACGTAAACGCGATCGGAGTCCGAGCTGTGACGTTTGACCGCCGCGCGCATCATGTTCCGGATCGAGGCCACCTCGCCCTGACCTCGCGCCGTGTCGCCGGGCTGAAACCAGTTGAAGCAGCGGTTGGCGCTGTTGGCTGCGCTCTGTTCCGGCGCCAGCACGGCAAAGCCGACGCGATCGGCCAGCTCGAGCCAACCGGCTTGATCGGCGTAGGCTTCCGCGTGCTGCCCGCATCCATGCAGGACGACGACAAGTGGCGCGCCAGCGACGAGTCCAGGCGGCGCGTAGGTCAGCATGCGCAGGCCGCCAGGGTTGGCGCCGAAGTCGTCAATCACCGTCATTCGCTGCGCGGTTGGCGCGTCGAAGCCGGGTTGGATCTGGCGGCGCAGGGCCGCCAGCAGGTCGATGTTGTCGCCAAGTCGCATCGTCGGAGGTCCTTACTGCAACCTCATATAATGCTGCAGTGCAGCATTAGCTGCTTGGCCCGCGATAAATCGCACTCCGCCCCCTACGCGACAGCGGCCAATCCAGAGCCTTCGACACGGAACCCCTGAGCCCGGCCGCGCAGGCCCTCGAACAGCATTTCGTCGGTGCCGGTCAGGAAGGCCTGCAGGCCCAGGGCCTCGATCTCGTCGAACAAGGCGGCGCGGCGGCGGGCGTCGAGGTGGGCGGCGACTTCGTCCAGCAGCAGGATGGGCGCCGGGTGGCCCTCTGCGCGCGCGAGGCGGGCGGCCTGGGCCAGGACCAGGTTGAGGATCAGGGCCTTCTGCTCCCCCGTTGAGCATTCGGCGGCGGCGCGATCCTTTTCGTCGTGGATCACCGAGAGATCGCCGCGGTGGGGACCGGTTAGCGCCCGGCCGGCGGCGGCGTCCCGATCGCGGGCCGTGGCGAAGGCCCGGGCCAGCTTCGCCTCGAGGTCGGCGAAGGCGGCGCCTTCGCTGGCCATCCGCTCCCACTCGCCGGTGAGCGACAGGCGCGCGAGGGGGAACGGCCGCTCGCCGCGCGTGGCGATCTCCGCGACCAGCGCAGCCAGGGTCCGGGCGCGCGCCTCGGCCATCAGGGCGCCCGCCTCGGCCAGCCGGGCCTCCAGGGCGTCGAGCCAGGCCGGATCGGCGGGGCCATCCACGAGCAGGCGCATGCGCTCGCGCATAGACTTCTCATAGGCCTGGACGTGAGCGGCGTGGGCCGGCTCGGCGGCGAACACCAGACGGTCGAAGAAGCGGCGGCGATCGGCCGCGCCTTCCAGGAAGAGGCGATCCTGCGCCGGGGTCAGCCATACCTGGCGCATGTGCTCGGCCAGGCGTCCGGGCGGCGCCGGCTCGCCCTCGACGCGCACGATGCGCCGCGCCGCGCCCGCGGTCTCCGTGCCTGTGCCCAGGCGCGTTTCACCATCGCCCGCGCGGATCGTGACGGACACGGCCCAGGCCCGGCCAATGGTCTCCCCCGGCATCCGGCGGCCGACATCGGCCAGGCCCGATCCGCGCAGGCCTCGCCCGGGGATGAGGAAACTGACCGCCTCCAGCAGGTTGGTCTTGCCCGCGCCGTTCGGACCCGCCAGCCATACCGGCCGGCCCTCCAGTTCCAGCGCGCAGGTCGCATAGGAACGGAAGTCGGTCAG
>JAIXTY010000177.1 GCA_027483705.1 Rubrivivax sp. | reverse complement strand
CGCGCTCATGGTCTCCTGGCCGCCGGCGATGACGATGTCGCTGTCGCCGTCGCGGATGGCCTGCGCGGCCAGCATCACCGCCTTCAGGCCCGAGCCGCAGACCTTGTTGATGGTCATGGCCGGCACGCCGACGTTGAAGCCGGCCTTGACGACGGCCTGGCGCGCCGGGTTCTGGCCGCTGCCGGCGGTGAGCACCTGACCGAGGATGACCTCGCCGATCTGCTCGCTGGCCAGGCCCGTGCGCGCCAGCAGGGCCTTCAGCACCGTGGCGCCGAGTTCCGGCGCGGGGGTCTTGGCGAGCGAGCCGCCGAACTTGCCGACCGCGGTGCGCGCGGCGGCCACGATGACGATGTCCTGATGTGCCATGGTGTGAATCTCCTGAATTCGAAGTCTAGGCCTTGGCCTTGACGTAGCGGCCCGGGGCCGGCTCGATGGGCTTGAAGCGCGCCGAGCCGGCGGCCTTGGGGGCGTTGGTGAGCTTGCCGCCGTGGCCCTTGAGCCAGCCGCTCCACACCGGCCACCAGCTGCCGGGGTGCTCGATGGCGGTCTTGAGCCAGTCCTCGGCCTTGGCGGGCTGCGCGCGGTTCGTCCAGTGGCTGCGCTTGCCCTTGGCCGGTGGGTTGATGACGCCGGCGATGTGGCCGCTGGCGCCGAGCACGAAGGTCTTGTCGCCCCGGATCAGCGGCATCGACGCATACGCGGCCTGCCACGGCACGATGTGGTCCTCGCGGCTGCCGTACACGAAGAACGGCGCCTCGATCGCGCCGAGGTCGACCTTCTCGCCGCACACCTTGAGCGCACCGGGCTTCTTCAGCTCGTTCTGCAGGTAGAGGTGGCGCAGGTACCAGCAGTACATCGGCCCGGGCAGGTTGGTGCTGTCGCCGTTCCAGTAGAGCAGGTCGAAGGGCGGCGGTGTCTCGCCCTTCAGGTAGTTGCCCACGACGTAGTTCCAGACGAGGTCGTTCGGGCGCAGGAAGCTGAAGGTCGTGGCCAGTTCCTGACCCTTGAGCAGGCCGGGGCCGGTGGGCGCCTGCTCGCCGATGGTCACCTCGCGCAGCTGCACGCTGGGCTCGTCGACGAAGATGTCCAGGATGCCGGTGTCGGCGAAGTCCAGCAGCGTGGTCAGCAGCGTCACGCTTTCAGCGGGCTGCTCGCCGCGCGCGGCCAGCACGGCCAGGGCCGTGGCCAGGATGGTGCCGCCGACGCAGAAGCCCAGCGTGTTGATGGTCTCGGCGCCGGTGATGGCCTGCACCGTGCGGATGGCCGTGATCGGGCCGTGCTCGATGTAGTCGTCCCAGGTCTTGTCCTTCAGCGACTCGTCGGGGTTGCGCCAGCTGACGACGAAGGTGCGGTGCCCCTGCTCGACGGTGTAGCGGATGACGGAGTTGTCGGGCTGCAGGTCGAGGATGTAGTACTTGTTGATGCAGGGCGGCACGAAGAGCATCGGCCGCTCGTGCACCTTGGCCGTGAGCGGCCGGTACTCGATGAGCTGGAACAGCTCGTTTTCGAACACCACGCTGCCCTCGGTGGTGGCGACGTTGCGGCCGACCTCGAACACGCTCTCGTCGGTCTGCGAGACATGGCCCTTGCGCACGTCGCCGAGCAGGTGCTGCAGGCCCTTGCCGATGCTCTCGCCCTGCGTGTCGACGGCCTTCTTCAGCGCCTCGGGGTTGAGCGCGAGGTAGTTGCTCGGGCTCGTGGCGTCGACCCATTGCTGCACCGCAAAGCGGATGCGGGCCTTGGTCTTGGCGTCGCCCTCCACGCTGTCGGCCATGGTCATCAGCGTGCGGGCGTTCAGCAGGTACAGCTGCGCCATCGTCGCGGCCACCGGGTTGGCGGCCCACTCGCTGCCGGCGAAGCGGCGGTCGGGCAGCGGCGGCGTGGCCTGCGCATCGCCTTGCAGGCGGTGCAAGGCCTGGTTCCACATCTCGGTGGCGTTGCGCAGGTACTCGCCCTGGATGCTGGCCAGGCGGTCCATCGGCAGCGACAGGCCGCCCACGGCCTTCAGCGAGTCGGCCACGGCATGGCCGAAGGCCTCGGCCTCGGGCGGCAGGGCCGATGCAGCGGCCTTGGTCGGGGCGGGCTGATCGCCCGTGCTCTTTCGGCTCTTCAAGGGCGGGTCTCCGGATGCCGTGTTCGGGCGACGGCGCCTCGGGTTTGTACGGGGAAGGGCTGACGACGGCATGACAGAATTCTCGCGGTATCAACGGTGCTTGGGCTGCGGCATGTACCTAGTGGTGATCGCATGGCTGTACGTGGTGCTGATGATGGCGCTCGTCGAGGCCCTGTCCGCCCAGGGGTCGGTGCTGGGGGCGATCATCACTTTCGTCATGTACGGCCTGCTGCCGATGGGCCTGGTGATGTACATCCTGGGCACGCCCGCGCGGCGCCGGGCTCGCCACCGCGCCGAAGCACGCGAGGCCGAAGCGCGCGAGGCCGACGCGCTAGCCGCGGCGCCACACGGCGGCGGCCAGTCGGCCGGTGACGCCATCGCG
Source organism: Rubrivivax sp. (assembly GCA_027483705.1). Lineage (GTDB taxonomy): Bacteria > Pseudomonadota > Gammaproteobacteria > Burkholderiales > Burkholderiaceae_C > Rubrivivax. Next base: position 6,123 of record JAIXTY010000177.1, on the reverse strand, counting down.
GCGGAACGAAAAGAAGCGTGAGCCGTCGCCGACGGTGCATCTACCGTCGCGGGCGACGGCACTGACACCGGCGGCGCGCAGGCGCTCCTCGGCGAGCCCGGCCAGGTTGGCACGCCAGCGCGCGCTGCCATCCGGGCGCGGCGCCCAGCGGAACAGCGGCTGATCGGCCGGCAGGGCCTGGCGGCCGAAGGCTTGCAGCACCTCAGCCCCGACCTCGAACGCCGACGGCCCGATGCAGGGGCCGAGCCAGGCCCGCAGTTGGCCCGGCTCGGCGCCGGCGCCATCGGCCAGCGCCGCCAGCGTCGCTTCGAGCACGCCGGCCGCCAGCCCCCGCCAGCCGGCATGCGCCGCGGCCACCACGCGGCCGTCGTGTGCGGCCAGCAGCACCGGCAGGCAGTCGGCCACCTGCACGGTGCAGGCGATGCCGGGCTCGGTGGTCCACGCCGCATCGGCCGGCTCGGGCGGGTGCTCGGGGCTCGCGCGGTCGAGCCGCAACACGGTCGTGCCGTGCACCTGCCGCAGCCACACCGGCCGCGCGCCCAGCGCCGTTGCCAAGGCCGCCCGGTGCCGGGCCACGACGGCCGGGTCGTCGCCCACGGCCACGCCCAGGTTGAACGAATCCCAGGGCGGCGTACTGCCGCCGCCTTGCCGCGTGCTCATCGCCGCGCCCACGCCCGCGGGCGCCCCGCCCGGCCAGGCCGGCGTGATCAGCACCGGCGCCGGTTCACTCCGCGTCAGGGCATTTCTCCGGCCGCGTGCCCTCGAAGGCCGGCAGGGCCATGCAGGCGTCGAACACGCGCATCACGTTCGGCACGTGGTCGAGCCGGCAGTCGAAGCGGCGCGCGTTGAAGATCTGCGGCACCAGGCAGCAGTCGGCCAGCGTCGGCGTGTCGCCATGGCAGTAGGTGGACGGCGCCGCGGCCAGCTGCCGCTCCACCACCTCCAGGCCCGTCTCCACCCAGTGGCGGTACCAGCGGTTCTTGTCGTCCTCGGCCACCTTGAGGTCGCGCACCAGGTAGCGCAGCACGCGCAGGTTGTTCAGCGGGTGGATCTCGCAGGCGATGTCCATGGCCAGCGCGCGCACGCGGGCGCGCTCGGCCGGCGTGCCGGGCAGCAGCGGCGGCGTGGGGTGCGTCTCGTCGAGGTACTCGATGATGGCCATCGACTGCGTCAGCGCGTGCTCGCCGTCGCGCAGCGTGGGCACGAGCCGGGCCGCCGAGACGGCCGCGTAGGACTCGTTGAACTGCTCGTTCTTCGCCAGGTGGACCGGGCGGTAGTCGTAGTCCAGGCCCTTGAGCGCCAGCGCGATGCGCACGCGGTACGAGGCCGAGGATCGGTAGTAGTTGAACAGCTCCATCGCCGGCGCCCTGGGTGTCGTCGCGTCAGCGCACGGCCACGCGCAGCACCGGCAGGCCGGCGACGCGGCCTTCCATCACGTCGCCCTTCACCACCGCGGCCACGCCGGCCGGCGTGCCGGTGTAGATGAGGTCGCCGGGCTGCAGCTCCCAGGCGGCACTGAGGTGCTCGATGATCTCGCCGACGTTCCAGATCAGCTCCTTCACGTCGCTCGTCTGGCGCGGCTGGCCGTTGACGTGCAGCGTGATCGCGCCGCTGTTGAGCGCTCCGGTCTTCGAGGCCGGCACGATGGGGCCGATGGGCGCGCTCTGGTCGCAGGCCTTGCCGATCTCCCAGGGGCGGCCCTGCTTCTTCATGTCGCCCTGCAGGTCGCGCCGGGTCATGTCCAGGCCCACGGCGTAGCCGTAAACGTGGGCCTGGGCGTCGGCGGCCTTGATGCTGCGACCCCCGGTGCCGATGGCGACGACGAGTTCGATCTCGTGGTGGAAGTTGCTGGTGAGCGTCGGGTAGTCGATTGCGCCGGTCTCGCCCTCGGGCACCACCACCACGGTGTCAGCCGGCTTCAGGAAGAAGAACGGCGGCTCGCGGCCCGTGAAGCCCATCTCCTGGGCGTGTTCGGCGTAGTTGCGGCCGACGCAGTAGACGCGGCGCACCGGGAACTCGCCACCGCCCGTCACGGGCACGGCAACAAGGGCGGGAGGCGTGACGACGAAGCTCATGGCAGGTGGGGTCGAGTGGAAGTCAGCCGGCGATGATGCCACCGCCGGCCCGTACACTCGATCGCATGATCCTGCCCACCCGCCGCATCCAGCATTGCCGGGTCTGCGGCGGCCCCACCGAGTACCGCGTGCCGGCCGACGACAACCGCGAGCGCGCGGTGTGCACGCGCTGCGGCGAGATCCACTACGAGAACCCGCTCAACGTCGTCGGCACGGTGCCGGTGTTCGGCGAGCGCGTGCTGCTGTGCCGCCGCGCCATCGAGCCGCGGCACGGCTTCTGGACGCTGCCGGCCGGCTTCATGGAACTGGGCGAGACGGTGGCCGACGGCGCGCTGCGCGAGACCGACGAGGAAGCCGGCGCACAGGTGGCGCTCGAAGGCCTGTTCACGGTGCTGAACGTCGTGCGCGTGGGCCAGGTGCACCTGTTCTACCGCGCGCGCATGCTCAGCGAACACCTCGCGCCCGGCCCCGAGACGCTGGAGGCGCGCCTCTTCCGCGAGGACGAGGTGCCCTGGGACGAACTGGCCTTCCGCACCGTGCGGCGCACGCTGGAACTCTTCTTCGAAGACCGCCGCGCGGGCCGCTTCGGCATCCACGTGGCCGACATCGGCTGAAGACGACGAAGCCCGCCGAGGCGGGCTTCGCGCAGCGTGTCGGCCGTGGCTTCAGGCCGGCTGGGCAGCCCTCAGCTTCAGCGAGAACTCCTGCAGCGCGGCAATGCCGCTTTCCTCGGCCTTGCGGCACCAGGCCTGCAGGTCGGCCACCAGCTGCTCGGCGCTGACGCCGGTGCGCGTCCAGAGGGCGCGCAACTCCTCGCGCATCGCCACCAGCTTGGCCAGCTGCGGGCTTTCGCCCAGGGCAGCCGTCAGGCTGGGTTTGACCCCCTGCGGGATCTTGTCGTCGTCGCGGTGCAGCCAGGCCTGCGCCAGGCGCATCTGCTTCAGGCGCGCGGCAGCCGCCGGGCCCTGGCCTTTGAGGCGCTCAACCTCGGCACCGGCCGCACGCTTGAGTTCGGCCGCGTAGCGCGCCATCACCTCGTAGCGGTTGGCGATGACGGCCTCAAGCGTCTTGTCGTCGGCCACCGGGCGCACGCCGCCCAGCGCCAGCTTCGGCGGCACCTTCTTCACCTTGGCCAGGCCCAGCATCTCCAGGCCGCGGATGTAGGCCCAGCCGACGTCGAACTCATACGGCTTGACCGAGAACTTGGCCGAGGTCGGGTAGGTGTGGTGGTTGTTGTGCAGCTCTTCGCCGCCGATCAGGATGCCCCAGGGCGACACATTGGTCGACGCGTCCGGCGCCTCGAAATTGCGATAACCCCAGAAATGGCCGACGCCGTTGATGATGCCGGTGGCCCACCAGGGGATCCACGTCATCTGGATGGCCCACACCGCGGCACCGATGGCGCCGAAGAGCAGCAGGTCCAGGATGAGCATCAGGCCCACGCCCTGCCAGGTGAAGCGGCTGTAGACGTTGCGCTCGACCCAGCCGTCCGGCGTGTTGTGGCCGTACTTGACCAGCGTTTCCTTGTTCTCGGCCTCGGCGCGATAGAGCTCCACGCCCGTGAGCAGCAGCGCCTTCAGGCCCTTGACCTGCGGGCTGTGCGGGTCGTCGACCGTCTCGCACTTGGCGTGGTGCTTGCGGTGCACGGCCACGAATTCCTTCGTGATCATGCCGGTGCCCACCCACAGCCAGAAGCGGAAGAAGTGCGACACGGCCGGGTGCAGATCCAGCGCCCGGTGCGCCTGAGCGCGGTGCAGGAAGATCGTCACCGCGGAAATCGTGATGTGCGTGGTGACCAGGGTGAAGAGCACCACCTGCCACCAACTGGCGTCCAGCAGCCCGTGGGAGAGCCATTGCACCAGGGCGTCGTGGACCAGCCAGAAGGAATCCATGTAACCGTCTTTCTCGTTGCCGAACGTCCGGCGTGGGGCATTGTAGGCCCCACCCCCCGTCCGGCATAGCTCGGAAGTGATCCGGAAGAACCCGTCAGGCATCCGGCTTGACTTGAGTCAAGCGAGCAACTTGGCAGCAGATGCCGCCAGAAGGCGGCATTTCAAGCCCGGGCTCAGCGTCTCGTCCAGACCGACGCGAAGAAGCCGTCCGTGCGGTGCCGGTGCGGCCACAGGCGCAGGAAGGGGCCTGCGACAAGGGCGTCGGCGCCCTGCACATGCGCCGCGTGCAACAACTCGTGCACGGGTTGCGGGTCGAAGCGGCCGGCCTCGTCGGCCGTGAAGGCCTCGGCCACGGCCTCGTTTTCCACGTCCAGCAGGCTGCAGGTGGCGTAGACCAGCCGCCCGCCCGGCTTGAGCAGCCGCGCCGCCGAGGCCAGAATGGCCTTCTGCTTGGCCTGCAGTTCGGCCAGCGCCTGTGGGCTCTGGCGCCATTTCAGATCGGGATTGCGGCGCAGCGTGCCCAGGCCCGAGCACGGCGCGTCGACCAGCACGCGGTCGATCTTGCCGGCCAGGCGCTTGACGCGGTCGTCGCGCTCGTGGGCGATCTGCGCCGGGTGCACGTTGGACAGCCCGCTGCGGGCCAGCCGCGGCTTCAGGCTCTCGAGCCGGTGGCCCGACACGTCGAAGGCGTACAGCCGCCCGGTGTTGCGCATCGCGGCACCCAGCGCCAGCGTCTTGCCGCCGGCGCCGGCGCAGAAGTCCACCACCATCTCGCCGCGCTTGGCGTCCACCAGCAGCGCCAGCAGCTGGCTGCCCTCGTCCTGCACCTCGACGTGGCCGTCGGTGAAGAGCGCCAGCTTGTTGAGCGCCGGCTTGCCGTCGATGCGCAGGCCCCAGGGCGAGTGCGGCGTCGGCGTGGCCTCGATGCCGGCCTCGGCGAGGGCGCGCTGCACGTCCTCGCGCCTGGCCTTCATCGTGTTGACGCGCAGATCCAGCGGCGCGGGGCGGGCGAGTTCGTCGACCAGCGGCCAGAACTCGTCGCCGAGCGAGGCCTTCAGTGGGTTGGCCAGCCAGTCGGGCAGGTTGTGGCGCAGCTTCTCGGGCAGCGAGGCGCGGTCGAGGGCCGAGACCTGGTCGAGCCAGGCCGCCTCGGGCGGCGTCAGCGCGCCGCGCAGGAAGCCGGCGTTGCCCTGCCACGCCAACAGCGCCAGCCGCCGCTCCAGCGGACCGTTGCCGCTCTGCGCCAGATGCTGGAACAGCAGGCGCTGCCGCAGCAGCGTGTACAGCGTCTCGGCCAGCGTGTGGCGCTCGCGGGCGCCGAGCTTGGGATGCTTGCGGAAGAACATCGACACCAGGCCGTCGGCCGGTGCGTCGAACTTCAGCACCGAGCGCAGCAGCTCGGTGGCGAGGTCCAGGAGGGCGTTGGGATGCATCGGGCGGATTATCCCGGCCGACAATGCCGCGCATGGACGACGACCTCCCTGCCCTGCCCCCGGCCCCGCCCGGCCGCTACCGTCACTACAAGGGCGGCGAGTACCGCCTGCTCGGCGTGGTGCGCCATTCCGAGACGCTGGAGCCGCTGGTGCTGTACCGGCCGCTGTATGGCGAGCGCGGCGACTGGGTTCGGCCGCACGCGATGTTCTTCGAGACGGTGACGATCGACGGCGTCACGCAGCCCCGCTTCGAACGCATCGGGGACTAGGCGCCCGCCACCAGCAGCTGCCCTTCGCCACCGCGCTGCCGCACCACCCCGCCTTCCAGCACCAGCCGCCCCTCGACGAACCAGCGCACGCTGCGGGGGTAGATCACGTGCTCGGTGGCCAGCACGCGCGCGGCCAGCGTGTGCTCGTCGTCTTCTGCCTGCACCGGCACGATGCTCTGCATGACGATGGGGCCATGGTCGAGCTCGGGCGTCACGAAGTGCACCGTGGCGCCCACCGCCTTGCATCCGGCTTCCAGCGCACGCCGGTGCGTGTGCAGCCCCGGGAAGGCCGGCAGCAGCGAGGGGTGGATGTTGAGCATGCGCCCCTCGAAGCGCCGCACGAAGGCCGCGCCCAGGATGCGCATGAAGCCGGCCAGCACGACGAGGTCCGGTGCAAAGCCGTCCAGCACATCGGCCAGCGCAGCGTCGAAGGCCTCGCGCGTGGCATGGGCCT
>JAIXTY010000029.1 GCA_027483705.1 Rubrivivax sp. | reverse complement strand
CCAGGCAGCGCGCTCATCGCGGCGCCGCCGAGGCCGCGGCCGCGGGGGCCGGCGCTGCGGCGGCCGGCGGCAGCTTCAGCGGCCCTTTCTGCCCACAGCCGGCCAGCAGGCCCGCCACCACCATGACGGCAACGCCGGCAAGGCGCGTCGATACACTCGTCCGAGAGGGATTTCCCATGCCGAGGATTTTATGAGCCTGCCCCCGGGCGCCCCGAAGACCGGCGCGCCGTCGCTGCTGAGCGATGCCGAGTACCGCGCCAACACGAACGCCCTGCTCGCCCGCCTGGAAGCCACCTGCGACCGCTGGCTGCAGGACGACGTCATCGACATCGACACGCAGCGCACCGGCGGCCTGTTGGAGCTGCACTTCCCCAACGGCAGCAAGATCGTCGTCAACACGCAGCCGCCGCTGCACGAGCTGTGGCTGGCCGCGCGCGATGGCGGCTTCCACTACCGCTGGGACGGCGCCGCCTGGCGCGACACCCGCGACGGCAGCGAGTTCGTGGCCACGCTGTCGGCGCTGGCCAGCGCACAGGGCGGGCAGGCGCTGAGCTTCTAGCCGGCGCGCGGCGGCGCTCAGCGCTTGAAGAGGTCGAGGATCGAGCTGCGCTCCTGGGCCGACGGCGCCTTGGGCACCGCCTCGTCGAGCCCGACGCTGACGATGCCCGCGCCGCCCGCGAACTCCTCGAACATCCACTGGCCGCCCTTCTGCACCACGCCGGCCGGCGGCTGCACTTCCTCCACCGGCACGTCCTTCAGCGCGTGCTGCATGAACTCGATCCACACCGGCAGCGCCAGGCCGCCGCCGGTCTCGCGGCTGCCGAGCTTCTTGGGGTTGTCGTGGCCCACCCAGACGACGGCGGCCAGCGTCGGCTGGTAGCCGGCGAACCAGGCGTCCATCGAGTCGTTGGTGGTGCCGGTCTTGCCGTAGAGGTCGGGCCGCTTCAGCGTGCCCTGCGCGCGCGCCGCGGTGCCGCTGCGCGTGACCTCCTGCAGCAGCGTGCTCATCACGAACGCGTTGCGCTCGGGCAGCGTGCGCAGCGACTCCGTCAGCTCGGACGGCCGCGCCTGCAGCAGCACGCGGCCCTTGCTGTCGGCCACGCGGCTGATCAGCATCGGCGGCACCAGGTGCCCGCCGTTGGCGAACACGCTGTAGGCCGTCACCATCTGCATCGGCGTCACGCTGCCGGCGCCCAGCGCCATCGTCAGGTAGGGCGGGTGGCGCTCGCGCTCGAAGCCGAAGTGGTCGAGCCAGCGCTGGGCAAACTCGGTGCCGGTGGCCTCAAGCACGCGGATGGACACCATGTTCTTCGACTTGGCCAGCGCCACCTGCAGCGACATCGGCCCCTCGAAGGTGCCGTCGTAGTTCTTCGGCTCCCAGGGCTGGCTGCCGGTGGCGCTGGCGTCGAAGAAGAGGGGCGCGTCGTTGATGATGGTCGCCGGCGTGAAGCCCTGCTCCAGCGCCGCCGAGTAGACAAAGGGCTTGAAGCTCGAGCCCGGCTGCCGCCAGGCCTGCGTGACGCGGTTGAACTGCGTCTTGCCGAAATCGAAGCCGCCGACCATCGCGCGCAGCGCGCCGGTGCGCGGGTCCATTGCCACCAGCGCGCCCTGCACCTCGGGCAGCTGCGTCAGGCTCCAGCTGCCCTTGGGCCGCGCGTCCGGCGCCTGCCAGGCGCGCACGATGGCGCCGCGGCGGATCTGCTTCTGGGGGGGTGACTTCGCCGACAGCCCCGAGGTCACCGGCCGCAGGCCCTCGCCGGTGACGGTGATGACGTCGCCCGACTGCAGCATGGCCTGCACCTGCGTCGCCGTGGCCTCCAGCACGACGGCGGCGCGCAGCTCACCGTTGTCGGGGTGCTCGGCCAGCGCCTCGGCCACGCGGGCGTCGATCAGCGCCGGGTCGGCGGGCAGGTCGACGTAGGCCTCGGGGCCGCGGAAGTGCTGGCGCAGCTCGTAGTCCATCAGCCCGCGGCGCAGCGCACGAAAGGCCACCTGCTGGTCGGCGGCGCTGATCGTGACCGTGACGTCCAGGCCGCGGCTGTAGGCCTCGTCGCCGTACTGCGCGAACACCAGCTGCCGCGCCGCCTCGGCGATGAACTCGCCCCAGTCGGGCGTGTCGTGCTGGCGCCGGTATTTCAGCGGCTGGGCCAGCGCCTCGTCGTGCTGCGCCTCGGTGATGAAGCCGCCGGCGAACATGCGATCGATGATGTAGCGCTGCCGCACCGTGGCCCGGCGCGGGTTGCTGATCGGGTTGTAGGCCGACGGCGCCTTGGGCAGGCCGGCCAGCATGGCCGCCTCGGCCACGGTGACGTCCTTCAGCTTCTTGCCGAAGTAGATCTCCGAGGCCGCCGCGAAGCCGTGCGCGCGCTGGCCCAGGAAGATCTGGTTCATGTACAGCTCGAGGATCTGATCCTTGGTGAGCAGGCTCTCCATCTTCAGCGCCAGCAGGATCTCGTAGATCTTGCGGGTGAAGGTCTTTTCGGTGGAGAGGTAGAAGTTGCGCGCCACCTGCATGGTGATGGTGCTGGCGCCCTGGCTTCGGGCGTCGCGCAGGTTCTCGATCGCGGCGCGGGCCACGCCCTTGTAGTCGACGCCGCCGTGCTGGTAGAAGCGGGCGTCCTCGGCCGCCAGCACGGCGTCCTTCATCACCTGCGGAATCTGGGCGATGGGCGTGAAGTTGCGCCGCTCCTCGCCGAACTCGGCCAGCTGCACGCCGTCGGCCGAGAACACCCGCAGCGGCAGCTTCGGGCGGTAGTCGGTGAGCGAATCGATCGCCGGCAGGTTGGGGTAGGCCACGGCCAGCGCCACGCCCACCAGCAGCAGCACCGAGGCCAGGCCCGCCAGCGCCAGGCCCAGCAGCACGGCCAGCCCGCGGCCCAGCCACTGCAGCGGCGTGCGCCCGGCGGCGGCGGGCGCGGGCGCGGGATTCGGGGCGGCGGATTCGGTCATCAGCGTCGACGGCGGTCGACTGCATTGTGTGGGAAGCCCGGCGCCCGGCCGGCCGTGACTTTGTCCACAGCCCACCCACAAGCCCCCCGGGTTCGCCCCCAGCGGCCGCTTTCGGCTTGTTTCACATGCTTCATCCAGCCGCCAAAAACGTCAGGATCCGGCAACGACAAGGGGGTGTTCGCCGGCCATTTTTCTTTGGCGCACAAAGGGTTTACTGCTAGCATTGAAGTAACTTCTTAACAAGCTCGGGGCCCGTGCCGCAGTCCATTTCCGAAGGCCCGCGAGGGTTTGGAGACCGCTTGGCGCCCCAAGAACCCGGCGGGCTGGCGCTATCGTGCGCGCCCCGTGGGGACGTCAGGGACGGCAAGGCCGAGGAGTAGGCAACGTGGGATTCCTGGATATCTTGCTGGGCCGCAAGCACCCGCCGGTGATCGGGCTGGACATCAGTTCGTCGAGCGTCAAGCTCGTCGAGCTCGACCAGACCGCGTCCGGCGAGTTCGTGCTGGAGCGCTTTGCGTCCGAACCCTTCGAGAAGGGCTGGATCACCGACGGCCAGATCGAGAAGTTCGACGAGGTCGCCGGCGCCGTCAAGCGCGTGCTGCAGAAGAGCGGCTCCAAGACGCGCAACGTCGTGATGGCCATGCCGCAGAGCGCCGTCATCACCAAGAAGATCATGCTGCCCGCCGGCCTGCGCGAAGAGGAGATGGAGCTCCAGGTCGAGAGCGAGGCCAACCAGTACATCCCCTTCTCGCTCGACGAGGTGAGCCTGGACTTCTGCGTCATCGGCCCGAGCCCCACCAGTGCCGGTGACGTCGAGGTGCTGATCGCCGCCAGCCGCAAGGACCGTGTCCAGGACCGCCAGGGCCTGGCCGAGGCCGCTGGCCTGAAGCCCGTGGTGCTGGACATCGAAAGCCACGCCTCGCGCCTGGCGATGTCGCGGGTCGTCAGCGCGCTGCCCAACGAGGGCCGCGACGCGCTGGTGGCGCTGTTCGAGATCGGCGCCGACACCACCAGCCTGAAGGTGCTGCGCGACGACGAGATGCTCTATGACCGCGACCAGGCCTTCGGCGGCAGCCAGCTGACGCAGCTGATCAGCCGCCAGTACGGCTTCAGCTTCGAGGAGGCCGAGGCCAAGAAGCTCAGCGGCGACCTGCCCGAGGACTACGAAAGCGCCATCCTCGCGCCCTTCGTGGACAGCCTCAGCCAGGAGATCGGCCGCGCGCTGCAGTACTTCTTCACCAGCACGCCGCACCACAAGGTGCACTACGTGATGCTGGCCGGCGGCACGGCCACGCTGCCCGGCCTGAAGGACCGCGTCACCGACCTCACCGGCTTCGCCTCCAGCGTGGTCAACCCGTTCGAGAACATGCAGCTCGGCACCTCGGTGCGCGAGAGCCGCGTGCGCCGCGAGGCGCCGTCGTACCTCACGGCCTGCGGGCTGGCGATGCGGAGGTTCCTGCAGTGATCCTCATCAACCTACTGCCTCACCGCGAGGTCAAGCGCGCGCAGAAGAAGCGCGCCTTCTTCGTCGGCCTCGGCAGCAGCTTCGTCGGCGGCCTGCTCATCGCCGGTGTCTGGTACACCGTGCTGCAGCAGCTCACCGCGGCCCAGAACGGCCGCAACGAGTTCCTGAAGGCCGAGATCGCCCGCCTGGACACGCAGATCAAGGACATCGCGACGCTGCGCCAGGAGATCGAGGCCCTGAAGGCCCGCCAGCGCGCGGTCGAAGACCTGCAGACCGACCGCAACGTGCCGGTCTACCTGCTCAACGAGCTGACGCGGCAGACGCCCGAGGGCGTTTACCTCACGTCGATCAGCCAGTCCGGCCAGACGGTGGCGATCCGCGGCATCGCGCAGACCAACGAGCGGGTCTCGGAGCTGCTGCGCAACACCTTCTACAACTCGCCCTGGCTCGAGAAGCCCGATCTCATCGAGATCAAGGCCACCAACCAGGGCGCCGGGCGCGACGTGCGGCGCCTGTTCGAGTTCTCGATGCGGGTGACGCTCAAGCGCCCGCAACCGGCGGCCGCCCCGGCCGCGCCGACGCCGGCCGCCGCGCCGGCCAAGTCTTCCTGAGGGCGCCATGGCCAGACCCTCCACGCTGAACTTCGAAGCCAGCCGGATGCTGGACAACGCGGCCGGCCAGTTCCGCAACCTCAACCCCAACTAGCCCGGCCAGTGGCCGACACTGCCCAAGGCCGCGGCCTGGGTGGGTGCGGCGGTGCTGGCCGTGGTGCTGGGCTGGTTCCTCGTGAACAAGGGCGCCACCGAAGAGCTGGATGCCGCCAAGGCCCTGGAGCCGCGGCTGCAGGCCGACTACGTCTCGCGCCTGCGCCAGGCGGTCAACCTGAACGAACTGCGCAAGCAGAAGCTCCAGGTCCAGGAGTACGTGACGCAGCTCGAGAAGCAGCTGCCCGGCAAGGCCGAGATGGACGCGCTGCTGTCGGACATCAACCAGGCCGGCCTCGGGCGCGGCTTGCAGTTCGAGCTGTTCCGTCCGGGCCAGATCCAGGTGAAGGAGTACTACGCGGAGCTGCCCATCGCCATCCGCGTGTCGGGCCGCTACCACGACATCGGCTCGTTCGCCGCCGACATCGCCAACCTCTCGCGCATCGTGACGCTGCACAACCTGGTCATCGTGCCGGCTGCGCGCGACGCCTCGGGCAACCTCTCGATGGAAGCGACTGCCCGCACCTACCGCTACCTCGACGCGACCGAGATCGCCGGGCAGCGCGACGCCGCCAGCAAGGCCAAGGGAGCCCGCAAGTGACGCCGCTCCGCCTCAACCTCATCGGCCGGCTCGCCGCCGGCCTGCTGGCCGCCAGCGCGCTGGCGGCCTGCACCGCCGACCACGACGAACTCCGCCAGTGGATGGAGCAGCAGCGGCGCGAGATCAAGCCGAACGTGACGCCGCTGCAGGCGCCGAAGAAGTTCGACCCCGAGCCCTACTCGCAATCGCAGGCGGTGGAGCCTTTCAGCGGCCAGAAGCTGAGCGTGGCGCTCAAGCAGGAGGCGCGCGCGCCGAATTCCCTGCTGGCGCGGCAGCTCAACCGCCGCAAGGAACCCCTGGAAGCCTTTCCGCTGGACAGCATGACCATGGTCGGCAGCGTCAACAAACAGGGGCAGCCCTACGCGCTGCTGCGCGTCGATGCGCTGCTGTACCAGGTCAAGGTCGGTGACCACATCGGCCAGAACTACGGCCAGATCACCGGCATCAGCGAGACCGAGATCGCGTTGAAGGAAACGGTCCAGGACGCCGCGGGCGAATGGATCGAGCGCCCCGCCACGTTGCAGCTCCAGGAGAGGGCGCGATGAGGAAACCAGAGGAGAAACCCACGATGTTCCATTGGCCTTCCTGCCGCGCCGCACTGGTGGCGCTGGGAACCGCCGCGCTGGCGGTCTCGTGGCCGGGTCTGGCCTGGGCGCAGAACGCGATCCAGTCCATCACCAGCAGCCAGCAGGCGGGCACCGAGGTCGTGCGCATCGAGATGGCGCAGCCTCTGGCCGCCGTGCCGGCCGGGTTCTCGGTGCAATCGCCGCCTCGCATCGCCATCGACCTGCCAGGCGTCACCAACGGGCTGGGGCGCAACGTCGTCGACGTGAATCAGGGCAACCTGCGTTCCGTGGCCGTGGCGCAAGCCGGCGAGCGCACGCGCCTGGTGCTCAACCTCAAGCAGGCCTCGGGCTACCGCGCCCAGGTGCAGGGCAAGACGCTGCTGCTGGTGCTGGACGTCGCCGGCCCGGCCGCTGAACCGGTGGCCGCAGCGCCGGCCACGGCGCCCGCTGCCGGTGCGAGCTTCGCGCCGTCGCAGAACGCCGACAGCCAGCCGCTGCGCGAGATCGACTTCCGCCGCGGCAGCGACGGCGCCGGCCGCGTGATCGTCGGTCTGCCGAGCACGCAGGTCGGCGTCGACATCCGCCAGCAGGGTCAGACGCTCGTCGTCGAGTTCCTGCGCTCCACGCTGCCCGACGCGCTGCGCCGGCGGCTCGATGTCACCGACTTCGGCACGCCAGTGCGGGCGGTGTCCACGTTCCAGAACGGCGACCGCGTGCGCATGGTGGTGGAGCCCACCGGCGCCTGGGAACACAGCGCCTACCAGACCGACAACCAGTTCGTGCTGGAAGTGCGCCCGATGAAGGTTGACGCCAACAAGCTCACCCAGGGCCCCGGCTTCAGCGGCGACAAGCTGAGCCTGAACTTCCAGAACATCGAGGTGCGGGCGCTGCTGCAGGTCATCGCCGACTTCACCAACTTCAACGTCGTCACCAGCGACACCGTCACCGGCACCGTCACGCTGCGCCTGAAGGACGTGCCCTGGGACCAGGCCCTGGACATCATCCTGCAGAGCAAGGGCCTGGGCGTGCGCAAGAACGGCAACGTTCTGTGGATCGCCCCGAAGGAAGAGCTCACGGCCAAGGAGCAGATCGAGCTTGAGTCGCGCAAGAAGATCGCCGACCTCGAGCCCACGCGCACGCAGTCGTTCCAGCTCAACTACACCAAGGCCGAGGACGTGGCCAAGGGCATCTCCGGCCAGAACCTGGTCGGCGGTGGCGGTGGTGGCGCGGGTGGCAACCAGCCCGGACGCATCCTCAGCCCGCGCGGCAGCGTGCTGTTCGAGTCGCGCACCAACCAGCTCTTCGTCACCGATGTGCCGAGCAAGCTGGAAGAGATCCAGGAGCTGATCGCCAAGATCGACATCCCGGTGCGCCAGGTGCTGATCGAGGCCCGCATCGTCGAGGCCGACGACAGCTTCGGCCGCAATCTCGGCGTCAAGCTCGGCGGCACCGACGCGCGCGGCACGCCCACGCGCTCGGGCATCAGCGTCGGCGGCACGTACGACGCGATCGGCGTGCAGACCGGCCAGATCGCGGGCCCGGTGGACTTCCAGCCGAACTCGCAGTTCGTCGACCTGCCGGCGGGCGGCATCAGCGGCGCCAGCGCCGCCACGTTCGCGCTGTCGCTGTTCGGCGCCTCGGCCAACCGCTTCCTGAACCTCGAACTCTCCGCGCTCGAGGCCGAAGGCCGCGGCAACATCGTCTCGAGCCCGCGCGTGATCACCGCCGATCAGCGCGAAGCGCTGATCGAGCAGGGCGAAGACATCCCGTACCAGCAGGCCACGAGCAGCGGCGCCACCTCGGTGTCGTTCAAGAAGGCCACGCTGAGCCTGAAGGTCAAGCCGCAGATCACGCCCGAAGGCAACGTGATCCTGAACGTCGAGGTCAACAAGGACAGCCGCGGCGAGCTCACGACGGCCGGGCCGGCCATCAACACCAAGCGGGTGACGACCGAGGTGCTGGTCGAGAACGGCGGCACCGTCGTGATCGGCGGCATCTTCACGCAAGACGAGCAGAACCGTGTCAGCAAGGTGCCGCTGCTCGGCGACATTCCTTACCTGGGCGTGCTGTTCCGGAGCACCGTGAAGAGCACGCGCAAGACCGAGTTGCTGGTGTTCATCACGCCCAAGATCGTCACCGACCGGTCGGCCGCGCGCTGACACCGCTCGCCTGTCCAGGGACAAGACCATGCAGATGCTTCGACGCTTTTTGACCGTGCTGGCCGTGGTGGGCCTGGCCGCCTGCGGCGGCGGCAGTGGCGGTGGATCGCCGTTTGGCGGCGATGCCGGCAGCGGTGGCGGCGGGGGTGGCGGCGGCGGTGGCGGTGGTGGCGGCGGGACGACCACCTACTCGATGGCGCTCACGATCTCCAGCGTCACGGTCACCGCAGCCAGCCCCTCCACGCTGACGGCCCGCATCACCTCGAACACCGGCACGGCCGTGCCGAACATCGTGGTTCGCTTCGTCTCGTCCAACGGCCTGGGCACCTTCAGCGCGCCGACGGCTCTGACCAACGCCGACGGCGTGGCGACCGTGACCCTGGCGCCGGCCTCGTCGACGACCGTGGGTGCCGACACGGTCGTGGCCACGGCCACGGTGGTCGATGCCTCGGTCTCGGCCACCATCGGCTTCCAGCTGACGGCCACCAACGTGACGATCGCCTCGTTCACGTCCGACGTCGGCGCCGGCGCACTGCCCGCGTACGGCCAGATGCAGCTCAATGTCTCGCTCGCCGGCACGGCGCCGTCGACGCCGGTGAACGTGGCCGTCTCCTCGGCCTGCGTGTCGCTCGGGCGCGCCACGCTCACGCCCGCGAGCGTCAGCACCAGCACCGGCACGGCAACCTTCACCTACCGAGACAACGGCTGCGGCGCCTTCAACGGCACCGACGCGCTGCAGGCCTCGGTCACCGGCACGTCGGCCACCTCCAACCTGAGTGTGACCCTCACCGCGCCGGCCGTGGCGAGCGTGGCCTTCGTGTCCGCCGTGCCGAGCGAGATCTACCTGCGCGGCTCGGGCTTCGCCGAGAACTCGAACATCACCTTCCAGGTGCGCGACGCCAGCGGCCAGGGCGTGCCCAACCGCGACGTCACGCTCGTGGCCACCACGCTGGCCGGCGGCCTGACGCTCGATGGCAGCGACGTCGCCGTCACGAAGCGCTCCGATACCAACGGCAACGTCATCGTGCGCATCAACTCGGGCACGGTGCCGACGCCGGTTCGGGTGCGCGCCACGCTGGCCGGCACCGACATCTCGACGTTCTCGAGCAACCTCGCCGTCGCGGTGGGCCTGCCCTCGCAGCAGAACTTCTCGCTGTCGCAGCGCACGCCCAACATCGAGGGCTACAACCTCGACGGCACGGCCAACACCTACACGGTGATCGCGTCGGACCGCCTGAGCAACCCGGTGCCCGCCGACACCGCCATCAACTTCGTCGCCGAAGGTGGCCAGGTGCAGGCCATCCGCTTCACGACGATCGCCGGTGGCCTGGCCAGCGCGACGGCCAACTTCCAGACCGCCTCGCCGCGGCCCGAGGACGGCCGCGTCACGATCCTGGCCTTCGCGCTCGGGGAGGAGTCGTTCCTCGACACCAACGGCGACAACGTCTACACGGCCGGCGAGGATTACCAGGACCTGGGCGACGTCTACCTCGACCGCCTGTTCAACGGCACCTACAACATCGCCGACGACCAGTTCGTGTCGCTGGCGATCAGTGGCACCGCCGCCTGCAACACGGCCACCTCGCCGCTGCTGCGCATCGGCATCGATGCGCCGTCGCGCACGGTCACGAGCACCGGCACGCCGCTGAACACCTGCGTCACCGGCTGGGGCCGGGCCTATGTGCGCAAGTCGCTGCAGACCGTGTTCTCCACCTCGACGGCCCGCCTGGGCTGGCGTGCGGTGCCGGGCGCCTTCGTGCGCTCGCGCAGCGCAACCGACGTGTGCCAGCGCACGTCGCTGATCGACGCCATCAGCACCCTGCCCTACGCCGCGAGCGACGCCGCGTCGCGGGTGCCGTTCTACTTCCTGGGCGATGGCGCCAACGTGGTGCTCGAGAACCTCGGAGACACCGGCTCGTTCTCGTTCCTCGTGGCCGACAGCAACCCGGTGGCGCTGAACCCGGTCGCCGCAACCTCGGTGATCACGGCCACGGCGACGACAGGCCTCACGGTTGCCGTCCTCGGCAGCCCGGTGCCCAGCACGCTGGACCCGAGCTCGGCGGCGATCAGCTACACCTTCGAGGGCTCGGTGTCCACGGGCGTGATCACGATCAACGTGCGCTCGCCCAGCGGCCTGATCTCCAGCGTGCAGCAGCGGGTGTACCGCAACGCATCCACGTCTCCGACGCCGACCGCCAGCTGCCCTTGAAGCTCAGCCTGGTCGGCATGCCCGGCTGTGGCAAGTCCACGGTCGGGCGCCACCTCGCCAGGCAGCTCGATTTGGCGTTTGTCGACAGCGACGCGGAAATCGAATCGCGGATCGGCATGCCGATCCGCGACTTCTTTGCGGCCGAAGGCGAAGACCGCTTCCGCGACATCGAGCAAGACGTCATCGAGTCGCTCGTCGACCGCGAAGGCCAGGTGCTGGCCACGGGCGGTGGCGCGGTGCTGCGGCCGTCCAACCGCGACGCGCTGCACTCGCACACGCACGTGCTGTACCTGCGCGCGACGCCCGAAGAGCTGTTCCGCCGGCTGCGCCACGACACCCTGCGGCCGCTGCTGCAGGTGGCCGACCCGCTGGCCAGGCTGCGCGAGCTGTTCCGCGAGCGTGACCCGTTGTACCGCCGCACAGCCCACTTCGTCATCGAGGCGGCCCGCCCGTCGGTGCCCTCGCTGATGGGCATGGTGCTGATGCAGCTGGAGATGGCCGGGCTCGTCGATCCGGCGCGCGGGGCCGGCACGCTGCCAGCCGGGCCGAGCAGCTGAGCCGGCCCGTACACTGGCGGGCATGAACCAGCCCCGCAGCACGCCGCGCGTCGTCGCGGTGCGCACGCCCAGCAAGCACTACGACATCCTCATCGGCCAGGGCCTGCTGGGCGATCCGGCGGCCTGGCAGGGCCTGCCCCGCTGCACGCACGCGGTGCTGGTCAGCAACCCGACGGTGTTTGCGCTGCATGGCGAACGTGCGCTGCACTCGCTGCGCGCGGTGGCGCCGCGCACGAGCCACGTGCTGCTGCCCGACGGCGAGGCCTTCAAGGACTGGCAGACGCTGAACACGGTCTTCGACCACCTGTTGCGAGAGGGCTGCGACCGCAAGGCGATGCTGTTCGCGCTGGGCGGTGGCGTGGTCGGCGACATGACCGGCTTTGCCGCAGCCTGCTACATGCGCGGCGTGCCGTTCGTGCAGCTGCCCACCACGCTGCTGGCCCAGGTGGACTCGTCGGTGGGAGGCAAGACCGCCATCAACCATCCGATGGGCAAGAACATGATCGGCGCGTTCCAGCAGCCCGAGCGCGTGCTCTGCGACCTGGACACGCTGGCCACCCTGCCGCCGCGTGAGCTGCGCGCCGGGCTGGCCGAGGTCATCAAGTACGCCCCGATCGCCGACGTGCCGCTGCTCGGCTGGCTGGAGCAGCACCTGGGCGCGCTGCTGGCCGGTGACGTCGAGGCGCTGGCCGAGGCGGTGCAGCGCTCCTGCGAGATCAAGGCCGCGGTCGTGGGGGGCGACGAGCGCGAGAGCGGCCGCCGCGCCATCCTGAACTTCGGGCACACCTTCGGGCACGCCATCGAGGCCGGCCTTGGCTACGGCGAGTGGCTGCACGGTGAGGCCGTGGGTTGCGGCATGGTCATCGCAGCCTCGCTGTCGGCCGAGCTGGGCCTGGTGCCGGCGGCCTGGGCCGAGCGCGTCGAGCGGCTGGTCGACAGGGCCGGCCTGCCGGTGCGTGCGCCCGACCTGTGCGAGGACCGCTGGTTCGAGCTCATGGCGGTCGACAAGAAGGCCGAGGCCGGCGACATCCGCTACGTGCTGCTCGATGCCCCCGGCAGCGCCACGCTGCGCACGGTGCCGCGCGCCACGGTGGCCGCCGTCCTCCGTCGCCACACGGTGGCGCCGCGCGCCGGCGCCACGCAGCCGGCTTGAACGCGCCCCTGGCCCCCTGGGCCAGCGACCCGCGGCGCTCGCGCGGGCGCCGCATCGCCGAGCCGCCGTCGCCGCCGCGCACCGAGCACCAGCGCGACCGCGACCGCATCGTGCACAGCAACGCCTTCCGGCGGCTGGTCTACAAGACGCAGGTCTTCATCAACCACGAGGGCGACCTGTTCCGCACGCGCCTGACGCATTCGCTGGAGGTGGCGCAGCTCGGCCGCTCGGTGGCGCGGGCGCTCGGCCTGAACGAAGACCTCGTCGAGGCCATCGCGCTGGCCCACGACCTGGGCCACACGCCCTTCGGGCACGCGGGCCAGGACGCGCTGCAGGCCTGCATGGCCGAGCACGGCGGCTTCGAGCACAACCTGCAGAGCCTGCGCGTGGTCGACCGCCTGGAGGCCCGCTACGCCGGCTTCGACGGCCTGAACCTCAGCTTCGAGACGCGCGAGGGCATCCTCAAGCACTGCAGCCGCCGCCACGCCGAACGGCTGCTGGCCGACGAGCCCGATGGCCCGGCCTGGCGCTTCGTGAACGGCGGTTCGCCCAGCCTGGAAGCGCAGCTCGTCAACGTCGCCGACGAGCTGGCCTACAGCGCCCACGATGCCGACGACGGCGTGCGCTCAGGGTTGGTGACGGTGGAGCAGCTGCTGGCCGTGCCGCTGTTGGCGCGACACCACGCAGCGGTGCAGGCGGCCCACGCCGGGCTCGACCCGCGCCGGGTGCTCCACGAAACCCTGCGGCGCATGCTGAGCGAACAGATCGGCGACCTGGTCGAACAGACCCGGGCCGCCTGCGAGACCGCCGCCGCCGCGGCCGGTGGCGCACTGGATGCCGACGACGTGCGCCGGCAGGCACCGCTGGTGGGCTTGTCGCCGGCCTTGCGCGAGCAGACCCTGGCGCTCAAGCGCTTCCTGTTCCAGCACCTGTACCGGCATCCGCAGGTCGTGCACCGCACGGGCCTGGCCCGGCAGGTGCTCAGCGAGCTGTTCCAGGCCTACAGGCAGGCCCCGACCGAGATGAGCCCCGACTACGCACGGCCCTCGCAGGACCCAGTCCGCACCGTGGCCGACTACGTGGCCGGCATGACCGACCGCTTCGCCCTGCGCGAGCACCACCGGCTCACCGGCCAGCGCCTGCTGGACTTGTGAGCGCCCACTCGCGATGGCCCGCCTGCCCCGCCTGGCTCTGCCTGGGCACGCCCACTGGCTGCTGCAGCGCGGGCTGGCCGGGCGACCCGTGTTCCACGACGACATCGACCGCGACGCCTTTCTGGCGGCCCTGCGCGAGGCGGCGGCCGCCGCTGCGGTGCGCGTGCATGCCTTTGCGCTGGCCGGTGACGAAGTCCACCTGGTGGTCACGCCGGCCGAAGCCAGCGGCCCCAGCCGGCTGATCCAGGCCGTCGGCCGCCGCTACGTGAGCGCCCACCACCGTCGGCACGGCGGATCGGGCACGTTGTGGGACGGGCGCTTCCGCAGTGCCGTCGTCGAGCCGGGGGCGCCGTTGCTGGCCGTGCTCGCGCTGGTCGATGGCCTGGCGCCCGAGCCCGGCCACAGCAGCGCCGGCCACCGCAGCGGCCACGCCGAGCGTCGACTGGCCCTGGTGGACCCGCCCGAGGTGTGGACGCTGGGCAACACGCCCTTCGAACGCGAGTCGGCCTGGCGCCGGCGTCTCGAGGACGGTGTGCCGCCGACACAACGCCAGCAGCTGCTGGCCGCCGTGCGCGGCGGCTGGGTCGTCGGCTCGCCGGCGTTCAGCCGGGCGCTGGCCGAGAGCCAGTCCCGGCCCACCGCGCCGCGCCCTCGCGGGCGGCCGCCGCGACAGGCGGACCGCTCCGCTTCCTGACCGGGGCCTTCGCTGGTGCAGGTTCGGCGCCGGGCCGCCCTGGCCTGGTGCCATGCGCACCGCGAGCTGTCTCAACTATGTCCCCATTTAATGAACCAGTGAAGCGATAACATGTAATTGCGAGTCTGACCCCATTTCATTCCGTTTGCGACCGATGCTGCACTGCGATAGGCTGCGCGGCCGCCGGCCATTCGGCCGCCGTCGATGCGCCGCGCGCGTGCGCCGCGCCCTGGAGACCGCGATGACCCAAGCCCGCCCCCTGCCCCCTGCCCAGCCGACCGAGCCGGACGCGTTCACCGACGACGCCCGCCGCATCGGCGCCGCGCAGGGGCTGTACAGCCCGCAGAACGAACACGACGCCTGCGGCGTGGGCTTCGTGGCGCACATCAAGGGCCAAAAGGCGCACAGCATCGTCGAGCAGGGCCTGAAGATCCTGGAGAACCTCGACCACCGCGGCGCCGTCGGCGCCGACGCGCTGATGGGCGACGGTGCCGGCATCCTGATCCAGATTCCGGACGAGTTCTACCGCGCCGAGATGGCCAGCCAGGGGATCACGCTCCCGGCCCCGGGCGAGTACGGCGTGGGCATGATCTTCCTGCCCAAGGAACACGCCTCGCGCCTGGCCTGCGAGCAGGAACTGGAGCGCGCCGTCAAGGCCGAGGGCCAGGTGCTGCTGGGCTGGCGCGACGTGCCGGTGGACCGCACGATGCCGATGAGCCCCACGGTGCGCGCCAAGGAGCCGGTGATCCGCCAGATCTTCATCGGCCGCGGCCACGACGTCATCGT